>JAFDVU010000056.1 GCA_018268835.1 Acidobacteriota bacterium
TCCGACGTGAGCATGCCGTCCACATCCGTCCAGATCTGGATCTCCTCGGCGTCGATCCCCGCGCCCACGATGGCCGCGCTGAAATCGCTGCCGCCGCGGCCCAGCGTCGTGGTCACGCCTTCCTCGCTGGAACCGATGAACCCGCCCATCACCACCACGCTCTCCGCCGCCAGCGCCGGAATCGTGTCCGCCAGCCGCTGGTACGTCACCGGGAAGTTTGGGGCCGCGTGCGTGTGCCGCCGGTCCGTGAGGATCACGTCGCGCGAATCCACGTGCTCCGCCTTCATCCCGAAATGCCGGAACGCCAGGGTCACGATGAAGCTGGAGAGCCGCTCCCCGTAGCTTGAGATCGCATCCACCGAGCGCGGCGTCAGTTCGCCCAGCACCGCCAGTCCCTTCACCAGTTCCGTCAGTTCCTGAAAGTGTTCGTCCAGGAACTGATCCAGCGCCGCGCGATCCTCCAGCGGCACGATCTGCCGCGCCTCGCGCGAATGGTAGTCGCGCAGGTCGTGCAATTGCCGGATGTATTCGTCGCGCCTGCCCTTGATGGCCGCGTCCGCGATCGCCAGCAGCTTGTTGGTGGTCTTGCCCATCGCCGAAACCACCACCACCGGCTTGCGCTCCACACGCGCCTTCACGATTCCCGCGACGCGTTCGATCGCGGCGGCACTCTCCACCGAGGTGCCGCCGAACTTCATGACGATCATCAGCCCAGCATCCCTTCCGAATGCATCAGTTCCGCATTCAGCACCGCCGCGCCCGCCGCCCCGCGGATGGTGTTGTGGCTCAGCACCACGAACTTGTTGTCCAGCACCGGGCAGGTGCGCAGCCGTCCCACGAACGCCGCCATGCCCCGTTCGCGCTCGGCATCCTTGCGCGGCTGCGGCCGGTTGGTCTCTTCCATGTAGATCACCGGCTGCGCCGGGGCGCTCGGCAGCTTGCGCTTCTGCGGCAGCCCCCGGAAGCTGTCGATGGCGTGGCGCAGGTCCGCCAGCGTCGGCTTCGCGGTGAACTCCACGCTCACCGTCTCCGTGTGCCCGTCCACCACCGCCACCCGGTTGCAGTGCGCGCTCACCTTCGCCGCCAGAGGCTCGATGTGGTCACCCGCGAATTCGCCCAGGATCTTCTGCGTCTCCACCTGCATCTTCTCTTCTTCGCCGCCGATGAACGGGATCACGTTGCCCACGATGTCCATCGACGCCACGCCCGGATACCCCGCGCCGCTGATCGCCTGCATCGTGGTCACAATCACCTTGGCGATGCCGAACTGCTTCATCGCGCCCAGCGCCATCACCAGGCCGATCGTCGAGCAGTTCGGATTCGTCACGATCTGCCCCTTCCAGCCGCGCGAGTTCTGCTGCGGCACCAGCTTGAGGTGATCCGCGTTGACCTCCGGCACCAGCAGCGGAACGTCGTGCTCCATCCGGTGGTTCTTCGAATTCGAAACCACGATGTGGCCGGCTTCGGCGAACGCGCGCTCGATGTCAGTGGCCACGCCCGCGTCCATCGCGCTGAAGACCAGCTTCGGCGCGTTGCCCGGCTTGCACTCCTCCACCACCATCTCTTTGACGCTGTCCGGCACGGTCCCGGCGGAGTGCCACACCATCGCGTCCTGATACTTCTTGCCTGCCGAGCGGTCGCTCGCGCCCAGCCACGACAGGTGGAACCACGGGTGACCCTGCAGAAACCGGATGAAATGCTGCCCCACCATTCCGGTGGCGCCCAGAATGCCTACTTCGATTCGCGTTTGCATAAGTCCTTTACGATCCGTTGATAAAGTTCGACGGCTTCCAATAGCTGCCGTTTGGGCACGCGCTCTTCGAGCGTGTGCGCCACGTGAATGCTGCCCGGCCCGATCAGCAGCGGCTTGCCCCACGCGCCGCCGAACGCCGGGATGTCGGTGGTGAACGCCACCACCGTAGTCTCCACGCCGTCCACGCCTTCGAGGCGCACCGCCGGGATCTCGATCACCTCGCGCAACTCGGCGCGTCCTTCCGCGGCGCGGAACAGCCCCGCCTTCGTCTCCGCCGGATCGCTCACCAGCCGGATCATGATGTCCGCCTTGGCTTCGTCGGCGATCACGTTGGGCGCGCGCCCGCCGGAGAGCGTCCCGATGTTGAGCGTGCTCGGCCCGAGCAATCCGTCCACCGGCAGCGGCACCTCGCGGATCGCCGCCAGCGTGTCCAGCAGTTTCTCGATCGCCGAATCGCCCAGCTCCGGGTACGCCGAGTGCGCCATCTTTCCGCGGCAGCACACCTCGTAGCGCAGCGCGCCCTTGCTGCCCAGCGCCAGCCGGTTCTCCGTGGGCTCGCCGTTGATGATGTAGCGCGACCCGCGCGGCGTCTGCGCTGCCTTGTACGCGCCCGCGCTGTTGCGCTCCTCGCCGACCACGAAGAGCAGCCCGATGCCGCGCTGCCCCGCCTCGAGCAGCGCCTCCACCGCCTTGATCATCGCCGCGATGATGCCCTTGGTATCGCACGCGCCGCGCCCCCAGATGTGTTCCTCGTCCTCGCGCGAGGCGATGAACGGCGGCACGGTATCGATGTGCGTCGAAAGCGTCACCACCAGCGGCTCGCCCCATTGCACGAACACGTTGAAGCGGCGCGGCTCCACTTCGATGCGCTCGATGCCGCCGCCGTAGCGCGCCGCCAGCGGCGCCAGGTAGTCGTAGAGGTAGTTGCCGACCCGTTCTTCGTTGTTGGTGATCGATTCGATATCGACCAGCGCCCGCGTCAGTTCAAAGACGTTCATAAGTTTTCGTTTGGGGGAGGAGGCGAAAGAGAAGGAAGGAACCCGGACATAAAGACCGAGCCGCTCATTCCCGATAGCGCTCCACCCGCCTGTGAACGGGTGACAGTGAGCGGGTGTTGACCCGGCTCCCCAACCGCGGAAAGTTGAGCCTTCCCCGCGATTTCGGCGGTTACCGCTTCCGGCCCCTTTCGACGCGAACCTCCGAACTCAATCGGAACTCCGGTCCGGCTACTCATGGCCGCCGCACCTCTACCGTGAAAAACCCAGGATACCACACGCCCCGGCGGCTTCACTCTCCAAGCGGCGCTCTGCGGGGAACAGTCGCCAATGTTCCCTGGATTACTGACGTGCGGCATCTTGGCGCGAGCGCCCTGCCGCGCGGCTGGCAGCCCGTGGTAACAATCGCGTGGGTCGCGTTGCGAGCGCCGCAACCCTTTGGGCAGCCGGGATTTGGCCTGATAGCTTCGTGGTTCGTCGTCGTAGATGAACCCGCATCGGCTCTTCCTCTCGCCTCGCTCTCAGACCAAATCGTGGTTGCGCGATCCCACGGGATTGTTACCACGGGCGGCTAGCGCTCAATACAGCAGTTTCAGCGACAACTGAATCTGCCGCGACGGACCCGCCGTGCGGCTGATCACACCGAACCCCGGACCCGTCACGATATTCGCCGGCAACCCGAAATTCACCGTGTTGAAGATGTTGAACACCTCCGCACGGACCTCCATCACGGCGCGCTCGCGGTTTCTCGCGGGTCCCACCGGCGTGTCCTTCACCAGCGAGACGTCCAGGTTGCGGAACGCCGGTCCGCGGAACGTATTCCGCCCCAGCGTGCCGAATCGCCCGCGATTCGGACCCGTGCCGCCCGGCACGCCTACCGGAATCCGGAACAGGCTCGCGTTGTTCCCGCCCAGCCCGAAGTAATCCTCGCGTATCGCGCGGCCCGTCGATAGCACCGGCGTTCCCACCTGGTCCGGGCGGTCCGCGTTGTTCGACCCCAACCCCGTCTGCTGCATCCCCGAGTACACCGTGAACGGCGACCCGCTGGCCACTGCCACAATCCCCAGCAACTGCCAGCCGCTCGCGAACCGCCCTCCCAGCGGACGCAGCCACCCCGCGCGGTCCAGCGGCAACTGCTGAATCGCGCTCAGCGAAAACGCATGCGTCACGTCGAACGTGCTCGGCCCCTTCTCGCCGCGCCGGTCGCGCGGATTCTGCGGCGTGGTCTGCAGCACCGTGCCCGACGAGCCGGTGAGAAACCCGCCCAGCACGCTGCTGGTATCGTCGAGCGATTTGCTGAACGTGTAGCTCGCCTGAAATCCCAGGCCCGCGCGCAGCGAACTCTTGCCAAGCGCGGCCTGCAGCGAATGAAAGCTCGAATGCGAGTGGCTCGCGATCAGCGTGAAAGGACCGTATCCGCCGTCAGCTTGCCCCGCGGCGTCGAATAGCGTGTATGGCGCGAATGCCGGATCCCCGCCGCTGTACCCATTGGGATACTCCAGGCGCGCCAGCCGGATCCCTACCGTGGCCACGTAGTCCGCGCTCGCCGTCAAGTCGCCGATCTTCTGCTCCACGCCGGCCGTGTACGTGCCGATGTAGCCGCTGCGGAAATTCGGGTCCATCGCGCCGATGGTGATCGGCTGAACCTGCTGGCTCCCGCTCAGCGCGGCCAGGTCGCGTTCGTAGCGCAGCACGTCCATCTCGGTGTTGGCCGGCACCTCCGCCGAATTGCCGCCCGCGTACACCGGCTGGCCCCCGGGCGTGTACACCGCCGGCAGCGTCAGCTTCAGCGGTGCGTTCTGAAACGGCACCGGACGGCCCGGCGAGGCCGTCACCAGCGGCGCCACCACGTACGGCAGGCTGCCGGTCACCGAATTGTCCTGCCACAGGTTCGGCAACTGCGTGACGATCGCGCCGCCCGCGCGCCACAGCGTGTGCTCGCTCAGCCGCCAGTCGATGCCCACGCGCGGCCCCCACCCGTTCCAATCCATTCCGTACGGCGGCTGATTGTTGATCAGGAAGTGCGCCTGGGCGCCCGGTGTCTCCGGGTCCACCCGCCGCCCCGAGCCATCCTCGAACACGATCCCGGAGGTGCGCTTTCGCCCTTCCTTGATGGGCGTGCTCACCGCGTAGCGCAGCCCGTACGTCACCGCCACCTTCGCCGACGCCTTCCACGTATCCTGCGCGTAGAACTCGTACGCCTCGCGCCGCACCGCGCTATCCCCCATGCGCTCGCCCTGCGCGAACAGCAGCGGCGCCGCGGTCACGGTGTAGGAAAACGGCGTCGCCGTGAGCAGCCCGCTCAGCGTATCCGGCAGCAGGTCGCCGCGGTGAATATCGTGCAGCCCGCTGCGCGAGCGGATCTCCACCGGCGAGTACGCCGCGCCGCCGCCGAACGTGTACGCGCCATTGGGCGCCGTGCCGAAGATCGTTGAATCGCGGTTCACGCGGATCTCCGCGCCGAACTTCCAGGCGTGCGCGCCGCGCGTCCACGCCACGTCCTGCCGCAATTGAAACAGGTTCCCGTACGCGCCGATGACAGACCCCGCCGGCGTGTTGAAGCCTTCGTACAACCCATCGGCGAAATTCAGCGCCGCCTGCGTGTGGTTGATCGTTGGGAAATTCGGAGTCGAGCGGACATACCCAAGCGTCGTGTGCAGGATCAGATTCGGATTCACCGTGCGCTCGTAGCTGAGCGCCACGCTCCGCTGATGATCAAAGAAGGGAATCGCGAACGACGGGTCGATCGCGGTCTGGCTCGGATTCGTCAGCGGACCGTCCACGTTGTTCAGGCTGAAGCGCGCGAACAGGCGCGCTTTCGGCGATAGCGTGTGATCCACGCGCCCCGAGAACTGATCCGTCACCGTGCGGATTTTCGACGAAATCGCGTACGTGCGCGCGCCGTAGGCTCCGCCCGGATCGTTGGGCAGCGGATAGCGCGCCAGCACCGCCTGCATCCGCGGATCCACCGGCACCGTGAGCACGTCGCCGGGGAACGCGGTAGAGTCGCGCCCCAACCGCTCCTCCGCCGTCGGCACCGGCAGCACCTGCGTGGTCCCCAGCACCTGCCGGAACCCCTGGTACTGCGCGAAGTAGAAGGTGCGGTCGCGGCGCAGCGCGCCTCCGTTGGTGACGCCGAATTCGTGGCGGTTGAACGGCGGAATCCGTCCCGGCTGTGCCACCGAGCGGCGGTCGAAGAAGTTGCGCGCGTCGAACGCCGCGTTGCGCACGAACTCGAACACGCTGCCGTGAAAATCGTTCGCGCCGGACTTGCTCACGATCTCCGTGTACCCCGCCGCGCCGTGCCCGAGCGACGCCGGCAGCACGCCCGCGCTCGAGTTGATCTCCTGAATCGCATCCACGTTGAAGTTGGAGAATGTCGCCCCGCCCATTTCCGGGTCGGTCACATCGGCGCCGTCCAGCGAAAACACCGTCGCCGTGCCGCGCTGCCCGTTCACGGTGAACTGCTGCGTGAAGTTGGCCGCGCCGTTGGTATCGGTGCGGGTGCCCGCCGCCAGCAGTAACAACTGGCTGAAGTCACGCTTGTTCAGCGGCAGCGCCGAAACCTGCCGTCCGGAGAGTTGCTCCCCGCCGGCCGATTCCGCGCCCGCTTCGGCCGGCGCCACCACCGCCACGCCGCCATCGCCGGTGAGCCGCAGCGAGTCCTTCCTCACCGCGTCCGCCGCGATGGCCACCGGAACGCTCGCCGTCGCGACGCCGGACGCCGTGCGCACCCCGAGCGTGTAACTGCCGGGCGCGAGGCGGTCGAACGCGAAGCCGCCGTCCGAACCCGTGCGCGCCTCCGCCGCCGCGGTTCCGCGCAACTCGATGCGCGCGCCGCTCACCGGCCGCCCCGCCTGATCCCGCAGCGTCCCTTTCCAGGAACCGCCCGGCTGAGCGAACGCCCCGCCCAGCAGGCACAAACCCAACGCGAAAAGTCTTACCATTCGAATTCCGGAATCCCGCCCGCTACCAGACCCGGCACGCGTTGGCGCGCACCATCGGCTGCCCCGCCTTGCACGAAAACGCCTTGGCGAACTCGGGCATGTTGCTGACCACGCCGTTGATGCGGTACTCCACCGGCGAGTGCGGATTGGTGATCTGGCTGGCGCGCTTGCTCTCCGGCCGCTCGTCGCCGCACGCCCATTGCGCATAGCCGATGAAGAAGCGCTGCTCCGGCGTGAACCCGCCGATGGGCGAAAGTTGTCCGCCCCGGGTCGCGCTCTTCCAGGCGTTGTAGGCCAGGATCAGTCCGCCCAGGTCGGCCACGTCCTCACCCAGCGTCAGCTTGCCGTTGATCTTGATATCGTCCACCACGGTGTACTGCGAATACTGGTCGGAGATGCAAGCGGCGCGTTTGACGAATTCGTCGCTGTCCTTCTTCGTCCACCAGTCCTTCAGATTGCCCTTGGCGTCGAACTGCCGGCCCTCGTCGTCGAAACCGTGCGTGAGTTCGTGCCCGATGGTGCCGCCGGTGTCACCGTAGTTCGGCGCCGCGTCCATCTTCAGGTCGAACAGCGGCGGCTGCAGCACGCCCGCGGGGAAGTTGATGTCGTTGGTCTGCGGATTGTAGTACGCGTTCACCGTCGGCGGCGTCATGAACCACTCGCTGCGGTCCACCGGCTTGCCGATCTTGGCGAGTTGACGCCGGGATTCGAACTGCGCGGAGCGTTCCACGTTCCCCGCGAAATCGCCCGGCTCGATACGTAGCGCGCTGTAGTCGCGCCACTTGTCGGGGTAGCCGATCTTGTTGACGATGGCGTGCAGCTTTTCGAGCGCGCGCTGGCGCGTGGCATCGCTCATCCAGGGCAGCGTGCGCAGATCCTCTTCCATTGCCTTCTCGATCTGCCGCGTCATGGCCAGCGCCTGCGCCTTCACATCGCCCGTGAACGTGCGCGCCACGAAGACCTGCCCGAGCGCTTCGCCCAGGTCGCGGTCCACCCAGCGGACGCAACGCTTCCATCGCGGCTGCATCTCTTTCGCGCCGCGCAGGTAGGCGTTGTAGAAATCGAAGTTGGCCCGCGCGAACGCTTCGGAAAGATACGCGGCGTGCGCGTGCGCCAGGTGCCAGCGCAGGTAGACCTTCCACTCGGCCAGCGGCCGCGCCTTCAGTTCGCTCTCCACCGCCGCGAAGAATTTGGGCTCCGTCACATTGATCACCGGCGGCTCCGGAACTCCCAGCGTCTTCCAGTACGCGGCCCAATGGAAGGCAGGCGTCATCGCCAGAAACTGCGCCTCCGTGACCTTGTGGAACAGGTTCTGCGGATTGCGCAGTTCCACGCGCGTGAGGGACGCCTTGGCGAGCGCGGTCTCGATCGCCATCACGGTCGCGGCGCCGCTCTTCGCCGCCGCCGGCGAATCGCCCAGCAGCGCCAGGATCGCCGCCACGTGCTCCACATATCGCGCGCGGATCTCCTGGCTCTTGGCGTCGGTCTTGAAGTAGTAGTCGCGGTCGGGCAGCCCGAGCCCGCCGGCGCTGGCAAACGCGATCATGTGCTCCGAATCGGCGAAGTCCGGGTTCGACCCGAAGCCGAACAGCGGCGAACTGTTTCCCGGCCCCAGGTGCAGTTGCGCCAGCACCGGCGGAAGATCGGCGAGCGTGCGCATGCGGCCGATTTCATCCAGCAGCGGCCTCAGGGGCTGCGCGCCCAGTCTCTCCACCGCACCCTCGTTCATGCACGCGCCGAAGTAGTCGCCGGTCTTCTGCTCGTTCACGGTCCGCCCCGGCGCCGCCTTGGCAACCTGCTCCAGGATGCCCCACAGGAAGCGCTGATTCTCTTCCGCCATCTTCGCGTAGACGTCCCACGAGGATTGGTCCGGCGGGATCGGATTCATCTTGATCCAGTTGCCGCACGAGTATTTGAAGAAGTCCACGCAGGGGTCCGCCGCGCGGTCCATGAACGCCGGCTCCAGGCTGGGCGTGTACGGCAGGGAGGCCAACGGCGTCTGCTGCGCCCACAGAGTCATGCACAGGAGAAACAGGATGATTCCACGCATCACGCAAGCGAGAGTAACACACCCTTGCCGGCAGCGCGCAGCCGCCCGGTCGGCGAGCGCTATAATCACTACATATGAACCGCAGGGCCTTTCTAGGCGCCACTAGTGTGTTCGGCCTCGCAGCCATTGGCAGGGCCCAGCAGCCCGCTACCCTGAAATTCCCGGGCCAGCAACCGCAGCAGCCCGCGCGCCCCGACGAGGCCACGGTCATCACGGTCGACGTGACCCGCGTCAACCTGCTCTACACCGTCACCGACCGCAAAGGGCGCTTCGTCACCGACCTCACGAAGAACGATTTCGAGGTCATCGAGAGCAAGAAAAGCCAGGCCATCCAGGAGTTCACCGCCGAGAGCGACCTGCCCCTGCGGCTCGGCATCCTCATCGACACCTCGAACAGCATCCGCGACCGCTTCAAGTTCGAGCAGGAAGCCGCGATCTCGTTCATCACCAGCGTCATCCGCACCAACGAGGACAAGGGCCTGGTGGTCAGCTTCGATACGCGCGCCGAACTGGTGGCGGACCTGCAGACCGATATCGAGAAACTGGTCACCTCGGTACGCAACCTGCGCGCCGGCGGCGGCACCGCGCTCTACGACGCGCTCTATTTCGCCTGCCGCGACAAGCTCAGCCAGGACCAGCCGCGCCACAAGTTCCGCCGCGCCATCGTCATCGTCTCCGACGGCGACGACAACCAGAGCAACTACACCCGCGACCAGGCCCTCGAAATGGCGCAGAAGGCCGACGTCGTGCTCTACGCCATCTCCACCAACCGCACCGGCATGGAGCAGGAGGGCGACAAGGTGCTCAAGTACTACGCTTCGGAAACCGGCGGGCGCGCCTTCTTCCCCTTCAAGGTGGAAGACATGGAGCAGAGCTTCGAGAACATCGCCAACGAACTGCGCCACCAGTACAGCATCTCCTACAAGCCCGATCCGCTGAAGACCGACGGACTGTTCCACCCGGTCGAACTCCGCGTCAAGGGACGCAAGGACCTCGTCGTTCATGTCCGCAAGGGTTACTACGCTCCCAAGATGTAGCGTCCTGCTCGCCGCCGCCGCCGTCCTCTTCGCGCAGGCGGGCGACCGGGACCAGGGCGCCATCCGGCAGGCGGAGCAGACCTGGTACAAGACCGCGCAGATCACGCGCGGCCGGCGCCTGGCATGGTGGCGCGCCGCGCGCTTCGGCTGCTTCATCCACTGGGGCGTCTACTCCGGTCCCGGCGGCGAATGGAACGGGACGCCCTTTAAAGGCTACGCCGAGCACCTGATGCGGATCGAGAAGATTCCGCTGGCCGAGTACAAAGCCAAGGTCGTCGCGCCCTTCAACCCGGTGAAGTTCAACGCCGACGAGTGGGTCAAGCTCATCAAAGGCGCCGGCATGGGCTACCTCGTGATCACAGCCAAACATCACGACGGCTTCGCCATGTGGCCGAGCAAGGTCACCAGGTACAACATCCGCGACGCCGCCAAGTTCACCCGCGACCCCATGCGCGAACTCGCCGACGCCTGCCGCCGCAACGGCATTCGCTTCGGCTTTTACTACTCCCACGCCTTCGATTGGGAGGACCCCGACGCGCCCGGCAACGATTGGGACTACGACAACCCCGGCGGCGACCGCAAGCTTCACGGCGGCGACCGCTGGTACGACCTCCATCCCGACCTGCTCGAAAAGGCCCGCCGCTACGTGGACCGCAAGGCAATCCCGCAACTGCGCGAACTGATCGCCATGTACCACCCGGACATCCTGTGGTTCGACACGCCGCAGAAACTTCCCTTGAGCGAGCAGTTGCGCATCGTCGGCGCCGTGCGCGAAGCCGATCCCGACATCGTGATCAACGGGCGCGCCGCGCGCGGCGACGGCCGCCAGTTCGGCGATTACGAAAACACCGGCGACCGCGCCGCCGAATTCCGCGCGCCCGCCGGCGATTGGGAGACCATCCCGACCACCAACGAATCCTACGGCTACCACCGCTACGACAACTCCCACAAGCCGCCCGAGTATTTCATCCGCCTGCTGGCCCGCGCCGCCGCCCGCGGCGGCAACGTGCTGCTCAACATCGGACCCATGGGCGACGGCGAGATCGATCCCAGGGACCAGGCCATCCTGCGCGGCATCGGCCGCTGGATGACGCTGAACGGCGACAGCATCCGCGGCACCGAACGCACCCCGCTCACGCCGCAGGCCTGGGGTGAGACCACGCGCCGCCCCGGCGCGCTCTTCCTGCACGTCTTCCACTGGCCCGCGGACGGCAAGCTCATCGTCGGCGGCGTGGAGGGCGACGCGGCGCGCGCGCGCCTGCTCGCCGGCGGCGCCGTGCTCCCCGAGCGGCGCATCAACCTCACCGATATCGCCATCGCCGTCCCGCCCGCCGCGCCCGACCCCGCCGATAGCGTGATCGTGCTCGACATGATCGGCAACTTCGGCGGCGATCCCGCCCGCCTGCTCTCCCCCACGCAGGACAACCGGCTCAGCGTCTTCGACGCGCGCGTATCCCCGGGACTGCGCTTCACCGACGGCAAGGCGCCCCACGCCTACGTCTACGAATGGACGCGTCCCGACCAGACCGTCTCCTGGCCCGTCCGCGTCAACGCGGAGACGCAGTTCGAGGTGTGGGCCCGCTACAGCACCGGGTCGGCCGGAATCCGCGGACGCTTCGCCGTGGAAGCCGGCACGCAGCGGATCGAAGCCGCCATCGAACCCACCGCGAAAGATACCGAACCGCGCGAAGTCCGGCTCGGCACGCTGCGCCTGCCGGCGGGCGAATTCACGCTGCGTGTGCTGCCCGTGGAGATCCCGGGCGGCGAGTCCATTCGCCTGTTCTCCATCATGCTCAAACCGTAGCGCGCCATCCGCCGCGCAGCAAAAAGGGGACGGGCAACGCCCGTCCCCTGCTCTTCATCCGCCCGGTGGGTTTACCGCTGAATGCGCGCCGAGCCGCCCTTGGCGAAGGCTTTCACCTGATCCACCGTCGCCATCGTGGTGTCGCCGGGGAACGTGGTCAGAAGCGCGCCGTGCGCCCAGCCGAGTTTCACCGCTTCCATCTCCGGTTCGCCCGTCAGCAGGCCGTAGATGAAGCCGGAGGCGAAGCCGTCGCCGCCGCCCACGCGGTCGTAGACATCCAGTTCCGCGGTCGGCGCCTGATAGGTCTTCCCGTTGATCCACGCCACCGCGCTCCAGTTGTGGTGGTTGGTGCTCTTGACCTCGCGCAGCGTGGTGGCGACTACTTTCACCTGCGGATGCTTCTTGATGACCTTATCGATCATCCCGAAGAACGCGCTCGGATCCAGCTTGCTCTTGGACTCCACGTCCTGCCCTTCGATGCCGAGACCCTTCTGCAGGTCCTCTTCGTTGCCCACCAGCACATCCACGTTCTTCACGATGCGGCCGAGCACTTCCACCGCGCGGTCGTCGCCGCCCGAGATGCTCCACAGCTTGGCGCGATAGTTGAGGTCGAAAGACGTGACCGCGCCGGCGTCCTTGGCCGCCTGCATGGCTTCGGCGATCACCTCGGCGGTAGTCGGCGAAAGCGCCGCGAAGATGCCGCCCGAATGGAACCAGCGCACGCCCTGCGCGAAAATCGCCTTCCAGTCGAAATCGCCCGGCTTCAGCTGCGCCGCGGCTTCGTTGGACCGGTTGTAGAACACCACCGGCCCGCGCACGCCCAGCCCGCGGTCGCTGTACACCGTGGCCATATTGGGCCCGTTCACGCCGTTGTGCTTGAAGTGCTTGTAGAAGGGCTTCACCCCCATGGCGCGGACGCGTTCGGCGATCAGGTCGCCGATCGGGTAATCCACCATGGCGGACGCAATCCCCGTGTTCAGGCGAAAACAATCGGCCAGGTTCGCGGCGCAGTTGAACTCGCCGCCGCTCACGTGGATCTTGCACTCGGTGGCCTTGCGGAAGGGGATGATCCCCGGATCCAGGCGGTGAACCAGCGCGCCCAGCGACAAAAAGTCCAGCGCGCCCTCTTTCGGAATCGTCAAGCCAGTGCTCATTGAGAGACCTCGTAATGGCGCAGGATCTCGTCCCACTTCCCTTGCGCCTTCAGAATCAGTTCGATGGTTTCGCGCACCGCGCCGCTGCCCCCGGGAGCGGCGGTCACATAGTGCGCGATCGGTTTCACTTCGGGCCGGGCGTTGGCGGTCGCGATGGCCAGCCCCACGCGCCGCATCACCACCACGTCGGTGAAGTCGTCGCCGATGTAGGCCACCTCGTCGCGCGCAATTTTCGCGTCGGCCAGGATCTCTTCCAGGATCGGGATCTTCTCCGTGTGCCCCTGGTAGATGTACTTGAACTTGCACTGCGTGGCGCGTTCCACCGTCGCCGGGGAAACGCGCCCGCTGATCAGCCCGGCCGCGATTCCCAGGCGCGCGCACCATTGCAGCGCGATGCCGTCCTGGGAATCGAAGCCCTTGGTCTCGGCCATTTTGCCGTCCGGACCGGGCACGTTGTACAGCCTGCCGTCGGTGAGGACGCCGTCCACATCCATCAGCAGCAGTTTGATTTTGGCAGCCTTGTTGGTCAGGTCCGCACTCATACGGTGTAGGTACCCGCCGAGACGTTGCCGCCCTTTCCGGTCCAGTTGGTGTGGAAGAACTTGCCGCGCGGCTGATCCAGGCGCTCGTAGGTGTGGGCGCCGAAGTAGTCGCGCTGCGCCTGCAGCAGGTTGGCCGGCAGGCGCTCGCTGCGATAGCCGTCATAGAAGGCCAGCGCCGTGGTGAACGCCGGAACCGGGATGCCCGCGGTGACCGCCTGCGCCACCACCCTGCGCCAGGAAGGCTGGCAGCGGTCGATCAGGCCCTTGAAGTATTCGTCCAGCAGCAGGTTGCTCAGGTTCGGGTTCTTGTCGAACGCGGCCTTGATCTTGCCCAGGAACACGCTGCGGATGATGCAGCCGGCGCGCCACACCATGGCGATCGGGCCGTAGGCCAGGTTCCACTTGTATTCCTTCGCCGCCTCGCGCAACAGCATGAAGCCCTGGGCGTAGCTGACGATCTTCGAAGCCAGCAGCGCCTGCCGGATGTCCTCGATGATGGCCTTCTTGTCGCCCGTAAAGCCCTGCGCCGGCCCGGTGAGGATCTTCGACGCTTCCACGCGGTCGTCCTTCATCGCGCTCAGGCAGCGCGCGTACACCGCTTCACCGATCAGCGTGACCGGCATGCCGAGATCGAGCGAGCTGACGCTGGTCCACTTGCCCGTGCCCTTCTGCCCGGCGGTGTCCACGATCGCGTCCACCACGTACTCGCCTTTTTCGTCCTTGTAGCCCAGGATGTCGCGCGTGATTTCGATCAGGTAGCTGTCCAGTTCGCCCTTGTTCCACTCGGTGAGGACCTCGTGCATTTCCTCGTTGGACATCTTCAGCCCTTCCTTCATGAGTTGGTAGGCTTCGCAGATGAGCTGCATGTCGCCGTACTCGATGCCGTTGTGGGTCATCTTCACGTAATGGCCCGCGCCGTCCTCGCCCATCCAGTCGCAGCAGGGTTCGCCCGCCGGGGTCTTGGCGCAGATGGCCTGGAAAATATCCTTCACCAGCGGCCACGCCGCCACGCTGCCGCCGGGCATCATGGACGGGCCGAAACGCGCGCCCTCTTCGCCGCCGGAGACGCCCGTGCCGATGAACAGCAGGCCCTTGCTCTCCAGGTACTTCGTGCGGCGGATGGTGTCCGGGAAGTGCGAGTTGCCGCCGTCGATGATGAGGTCGCCGGGTTCCAGGTGCGGCAGCAGGGTCTCGATGAAGTCGTCCACCGCTTTGCCGGCTTTGACCATCAGCATGATCTTGCGCGGCCGCTTGAGCTTAGCCACCATCTCTTCCACCGAGTGGGCGCCGACTACTTTCGAGCCCTTGGCGGCGTCGTTCAGGAACTCATCGACCTTCGACGTGGTCCGGTTGTAAGCGACCACAGTGTACCCGTGATCGTTCATGTTCATGATCAGGTTCTGGCCCATGACGGCCAGTCCGATTAAGGCGATATCAGCAGTTGGTTCCATGGTTCGGCTCCTGCGCGACGCACAAAAGTGTGACGGTACTCCTAAGAGCGGTCCGGCGGGTGGCCGCGCTTACAGGAAAATTTGGTGGCGATTCCAGATGCCAATCTCCCTTATAACACGCTGCACTCGGCCCTTTGATCCGGTCCGGGAGCGGTTTCGGCGTTATTGTATACAGGAGGAGTTTCCACCCGACATGAAAACGATCCGCGTCTCTCTGCTCGCTCTGGCCTGCGCGTTCGCCGCGCACGCCGATTTCAGTTACACCACCACCCGCAAGGGCGGTCCGGGCGGCGCGGCCGCCGGCGACACGACCAGCAAGTACTTCCTCAAGGGCCAGAAGATGATGATCCAGAGCGCCATGTCGACCACCATCATGGACTTCGACGCGCAGACCATCACCACCATCAACCCGGGCTCCAGGACTTACAAGGTGACGAAGTTCAGCGACCTCGGCCAGACCATGCAGAACGCCAAGGTGGACGCGCAGGTGGAAGTGAAGGAAACCGGCCAGAAGAAGAACGTCAACGGCTACAACGCTTCCGAAGTGGTGATGACGATCGCGGTGGACAGCCCGCAGGCCGGACCCGCCGGCATGAAGATGGGGATGGAAATGGACATGTGGCTCTCCTCCGACCCGCCGGGCACCGGCGAACTGCGCGCTTTCTACCAGCGCAACATGGGCAAGTTCCCTTGGCAGGCCATGTTCAGCGGCGGCGGCAACGCCTCCATGCAGAAGGCCATGGCGGACATGCAGAGGAAGATGGCCGAACTGGGCGGCGTCCCGGTGTTGCAGGTGATGAAGATGAAGTCCATGGGCAACGCGGCGCAGACGGCGCAGATGCAGGCCGGCATGGAGCAGGCGCGCGCGCGGCTGGAAGAGATGAAGAAGCAGGGCGGACAGCAGGCGCAGATGGCCGAGCAGATGCTGGCCCGCATGGGCGCGATGGGCGGCGGCAGCGGCGGCTCGATGTTCGAGATCACAATGGAGTCGAGCGGCTTCTCCACGGCGTCGATTCCGGACTCCGTGTTTGCGGTCCCGGCCGGATTCACGAAGCAGTAAAGTCAACTTTGCAGTGGACCAGCTTGGCTCAAAATTCCACTGGTTTTCAGCAACTTACCGCAAAATCGTGGACCAACCTGGTCCAAGCGTTATTTATTTTCAGAGCTCCCAGCCGCGGAAGCGGTGCTGATGCTCGGCCATATCCACCCGCTTCCCGCGGAAGCGCACGCCCTCCATTTCGAGCCTCATGCGCTGCTCCAGGGCGGCTTCGTATTTGAGCTTGATCTCGCCGCCCGCCCCGACCACGCGCTGCCACGGCAGCGTCCCGCCGGAGCGTTGCAGCAACTGCGCCACGTGGCGGTGATACAGCGGATACCCGGCCGCCGCCGCAACCTGCCCGTACGTCGCCACCTTGCCCTTCGGAATCGAGCGGATCATCCCGCGGAACGCCTCGTCGCGCGTCTTGCTCCCGGGCGCCTTACGCAGGCGCCGCGCGACTTCCATGTGGCTCTCCGGCCGCTTCCTTCGCTTCATGCCAGCTCCCGGTGACGGAAGCACCATTCTCCCGCAGCAGCGGGTGACACTCAAGATGGCTGTACCGCCGGCGGCTTCTTCTCAACGGACTTGCCGGCTTCGCACGCGCGGTCTGCTCCTGCCCATCGACGGAAGGATTACACGCAGGTCACGATGACACCGGAGCTCGGCGGGTGGCTTCTGTTACTGACCGTCGGATTGGGGTTGGGCGGACGGTGTTGGAAGCGCCATACCGCCTGAACCTCTCCGCGCGGATGGATATCCGGCTGTAGACGATTCGTGTTCCTAACGCCTCATGCCAGCTCCCGGTGGCGGAAGCAGGTGATTACGTGGTCGTTGACCATGCCGGTGGCCTGCATGAAGGCGTAGCAAATCGTCGAGCCCACGAAGCGGAAGCCGCGTTTGCGGAGGTCCTTGCTCATGGCGTCGGATTCGGCGGTGCGCGCGGGCACCTCCTTCATGCTGCCGCGGCGGTTCTGCAGCGGCTTGCCGCCGGTGAAGCTCCAGATGTAGCGGTCGAAGCTGCCGAATTCCTTCTGGACCGCGAGGAACGCGCGCGCGTTCTCCACCGCGGCGCGGACCTTGAGCCGGTTGCGCACGATCCCGGGGTTCTCCAGCAGCGCCGCGATTCTGGCTTCGTCGAAGCGCGCCACCTTGCGCGGGTCGAAGCCGGCGAACGCCTTGCGATACGCCGCGCGCTTTTTGAGAATGGTGGTCCAGCTCAGCCCCGCCTGCGCGCCTTCGAGGATGAGGAACTCGAACAGCACGCGGTCGTCGTGCACCGTCACGCCCCACTCGGTGTCGTGGTAGGCGATGTTGGGCTCGGCCGCGGCCCAGGCGCAGCGTTCCTTCACTGGCACTTCTCCGCGCGCAGCAGTTCCTTCTGCATGGAGAGCACCCAGCAGCCGGGATCCTTAATGTTTTCGAGCGTGAGCCCGTTCCACAATACGCCGGCCGGCATCCACTCGGCGGGGAGGGTCGCGCGCAACTCGGTCACCGTGCGGGTGACGATCTCGATCCGCTTCTCCGCGGGCAGGTAGCGCGCCTGCACACGCGCCGTGATGCCGGACCCGGCGCGCGGCACCACAACGCGGGTCTCCACGCGGATGCGCTCCTTGCCGCGCTGCACGGTCGCCACCGCGCCCTTCTCCTCGGTGAACTTTTCCATCAGCGCCTGGTAGTGTTTGGCGTTCTCGATCCTCCGCCCGTCGAGTTCGACGATGCGGTCGTTGAGCTTGAGCGGACCGTTGTACTTTTCGGGCAGGTAAGTGATGAGGACGCCGGGGCCGGGATCGTCGAGTTTGAAGCCGAAGCCGCCAAGATCGAGCGCCGCGCCGGAACCGCCGGGGATGCGCGTGGCCTCGAGCACGTCGTTGCGCTCGTTGGGATCGAACTTCGTCATCCGGATCCAGTAGCAGCGGGCGAACTCGGGCGAGTTGGTCTCGCAATCGATTTCCGGCGGCGGGATTTCGCGACGGTGCGTGGCCAGCCAGTCGATCACCGTGGACGCGGGGGCGCTGTTGGCGACCGCCCGGAATTCCAGGTTCATTTTGGCGAACTTGAGCTGCCGGGCGAGGTCCACGTCCGCCTCGCTGCCGAGCCACAGCACGGGCGCGAGGGTGAAGTTCACCGCCCAGACGCGGTTGGTATCGATGGCGGGCTTGGGCGACCCGCCCACGGCGACGCCCGCGGCCCACAGATCGGGCATGCGCGAGATGGTGTAAAAGACCAGGGCCGAATCGTTGCCGCGTCCGGCCACGTAGATGCGCGCCGGATCCACGGAGCCGGAGGCGATCGCCGCCTCCACCTGTTTGGCGAGCGCGAGCACGCGCTGATCCGGTCCGCTGCCGGCGGGGACTTCGGCGGCGATCACGCGCCACCCCGCTTCGCGGGTCATGTCCTGCCACTGCGCGGCGTCGGCGGCGTTCACCAGCGCGACCGCGGGCGCTTTCTGTGCCGGTTGCGCGGCCAGCACGCCGGCAAGCAGGCTAATTGTGACGCAGGCGCGAGCGAATCCGTTTGGCCAGTTTCTCGATGTCATTGGTCTTCTTCAGGGTGGCCATGGAGAGGACGAAGCGGTCGTTCTTTTCCAGGTCGAGCTTGAGTTGCGTGGCGAGGTCGGCCAGTTCGGCCGCGTCCTTGAGGTTGGCCTCGTACTCCGCCTTGAGGATTTCGTCGCTCTGCAGTTTTCCGTTGGGAAGCCGCGTCTCCTCCGGGGGCTGTCCGCCGCGCTGCGGGACCGCCGGGACCATCAGCCCCGCGCCCAGCAGCAGGATGGCGCACCGCAGCATTGTTCGGTTCATGGCAACTCCGGCGGGCCGTTGCGGCGGCGGCTTCGAGAGCCGCCTGCCCCATGGCCTGCTGTTATGATATCGGAAATGTTTGCGATCTTCGCCTGTCTGGCCGCGCTGATCGCGGGGCCGGAAGCGTGGTTCCAGGACGCGAAACTGCTGTACTCCGACGATTTCGCGCACGGCCTTTCCCGGTGGCGCGTGGAATTGGAAAAACCCGGCCGCGTGGAAGCGAAGGACGGCATCCTGATGTTAGACGTGCCGGCGGGCTGCACGGTTTGGTTCCGCCCGGAGTTGAAGGGGCCGGTCCGCATCGAGTACGAAGCGGTGATGATCCAGCGCGGCGGAGCCAACGATCGCGTGAGCGACCTCAACTGTTTCTGGATGGCGACCAACGTACGGCGCCGGGGCGGGCGCTTCGCCGAATACAACGACCTGCGCGCCTACTACGTGGGGCAGGGCGGCAACTGGAACAAGACCACGCGCTTCCGCCGCTACATCGGGGACAAGGAGGCGCGTCCGCTGCTGCCCGAGCACGACCTCTCCTCGCCGGACGTGCTGCTCCAGCCGAACGAGAGCCGGAAGGTCGAACTGGTGGCGTTCGGCGGTCATATTCAGTACATCAATAACGGCCGCGTGATTTTCGATGTTCACGATCCCCAGCCCTACACGCGCGGGCGCTTCGGTTTCCGCACCACGTACAGCCACGTCGAGTTGCGCCACTTCCGCGTGTACCGCATCGAACGCACTCCGCGGGAGTAGCCTACACTACGGGAATATGCGGAAACGGATCGGGATACTTCTGGCGATGGCGGCGGTGTGCGGGTGCGCGCAGGACACGTACCTGGAGCGGGCGCGGCGGCTGGCATCGGAGTATATCGGGATCGACAGCCACATCGATACCGCGCAGCGCGTGCTGATCGCCGGGGAGGACCTCACGCAGCGCACCGGGCGCGGGCACGTGGATCTGCCGCGGTTGCGCGAGGGCGGGGTACGGGCTCCGTTCTTCGCGCTGTGGGTGCCCACGTACTACAAGGGCGCCGAGGCGGTGCGGCGCACGCTGGACCTGCGCGAAGCGATGCAGCGCTTCGTCGAGGCGCATCCCGATCAGATCGAGTTCGCCGCCAGCGCCGCCGATATCGAGCGCGTGGCGCGCGCCGGGCGCATCGCGGCGTTCCTGACGATCGAGGGCGGGCACCAGATCGACGACGACCTGGCGGTGCTGCGCCAGTACCGGCGCATGGGCATCATGGCGATGACCCTGACGCACTTCCGCAATACCGACTGGGCGGATTCCTCCACCGACAAGCCGGAGCACGACGGGCTCACCGACTTCGGCAAGGAAGTAGTGCGCGAGATGAACCGCATCGGGATGATCGTGGACGTGTCGCACGTGTCGGACAAGACGTTCCAGGACGCGCTGGCGGTCTCCTCCAAGCCGGTGATCGTCTCGCACTCCTCGTGCCGCGCGCTGTCCAACGTACCGCGCAATATGACCGACGACATGCTGCGCGCGCTGGCGAAGAACGGCGGGGTGGTGGGGATCAATTTCGGCGAGGGTTTCCTGAACCAGCAGGACGCCGACGCGCTGATGAAGGCGGTGAACTCGATCTCGTTCTCCAAGATGCCGGATTTGACCGGCAAGGCGCTGGACGATTACGCCGCCGAGGAGTTCCGGCGCGACACGACGGCGGTGCAGGTGCACGCGACGATCGACGACGCGGTGGCGCACATCGATCACGCGGTGAAGGTGGCGGGCATCGACCACGTGGGCATCGGCAGCGACTTTGACGGCATCAGCGGGCCGCCGAAGGGGCTGGAAGACATCTCCAGGGAAGTGCAACTCGCCGCGGCGCTGCTCAAGAAGGGCTACAGCGACGGGGACGTGAAGAAGATCATGGGCGGAAACACGCTGCGGGTGATCCGCGAGGTGGTGGGGAAGTAGTCGGGCAACGGGTTCGATCCAAAGGTCGGCCGGAGGCCGACGCTACTTTGTGTTTTGCGGCGTGAAATCGGTTGCGGCGCCGGGGACGCTGTAATCGTAGGGCCAGCGATACACCTGCGACGTCTCGGGCTGCCATTCGAGCGTGGTCGCGTCCCACGGGTTGGGTTCGGCCGGGCGGCCCTTGCGGATGCTGTGGAAGAAGTTGTAGACGAACAGCAACTGCGCGGCGCCGAGCAGGAAGGCGAGCAGGCTGATCCACACCTGGTGGCCGCGGACGCCGGCGAGAAAATCGTACTTCTCCCAGGAGTAGTAGCGGCGCGGCATGCCGGCGAGTCCGTCGAAGTGCATGAGCACGAAGATCAGGTAGAAGACCGGGAAGGTGAGCCAGAAGTGGATCCTGCCGAGGGTTTCGTCCATCATGCGGCCGAACATGCGCGGGTACCAGTAGTGCAGTGCGGCGAAAGTGGCCAGCAGGGTGACGCCGCCGATCATCAGGTGGAAGTGCCCGACCACGAAGTAGGTATCGTGAAGCTGGATGTCGCTGGTAGCGTTGCCGAGGAACATGCCGCCGAAGCCGCCGCTGCCGAACATCACCAGCGAGCCGATGGCGAACATCATGGGCAGGCGGAAGCGGATGGCGCCGCCCCACAGGCTGGCCAGCATGTTGACGCCGAGTACGGCCGAGGGGATGGTGATGGCCAGGGTGGCTAGAGAGAAGAGTTCGCCGGCATAGGGGCTCATGCCGCTGACGTACATGTGGTGGCCCCACACCATCAGGCTGAGCACCGCGATGGCGTAAAAGCAGTACACGTTGATGCGGTAGCCGAAGACCGGGCGGCGCGTGAACACGGGGAAGAGATCGAGCACGATGCCCCACGCGGGCATGGCCAGCACGTAGACTTCGGGGTGGCCGAGGAACCAGAACAGGTGCTGCCAGAGCAGCGGCGTGCCGCCGGTATTGGGCAGTAGTTTCTTGCCGAAGAAGAGGCCGGAGGGCAGGTAGAAGCTGGTGCCGAAGTGACGGTCGCAGAGCAGCAGGACGACGGCGGCGAAGAGCGCGGGGAAGGCCATGAGTCCGAGCGCGGAGGAGATGAGGTAGCTCCAGATGGTGAGCGGCATGCGGAACAGCGACATGCCTTGGGCGCGCTCTTCGAGGATGGTGGTGATGAAGTTGATGCCGCCCATGGTGAAGGAGATGATGAACAGCGCCATGGCCACGATCCACAGGGTCTGGCCCCAGAGCGAACCGGGGACGGCGGTGCGCACGGCGCTGAGCGGCGGGTAGGCGGTCCAGCCGGCAGCGGGCGCGCCGCCATCGACGGCGAAGCTGGAGAGCAGCACGATGCACGCCGGCACCACGGTCCAGAAGGAGAGCATGTTGAGCACCGGGAAGGCCATGTCGCGCGCGCCGATCTGGAGCGGGATGATGAAATTCGCGATGCCGCTGGCCAGGGCGAGCGAGATCACGAAGAAGATCATGACGGTGCCGTGCATGGTGACCAGCGAGAGGTAGAACTCGGGCTTCATGATGCCGCTCTGCATGGCGTGGGGGAAGAGCGCGCCGAGCAGCGGCCACTTCACGCCGGGCCAGGCCAGGTTCATGCGCATGAGCACCATGAAGGCGCCGCCGCAGAGCGCCATGAACATGGAGAGCACCAGGTACTGGATGCCGATGACCTTGTGGTCCAGGCTGAAGAGATAGCGGCGGACGAATCCGGGTTCAGCCACGGGACTGCTCCTCGAACCACTTGCGGAATTCCTCGGGACTCTGCACGATGAGGATGCCCTTCATTTCGTAGTGCCCGAAGCCGCAGAGCTGCGCGCAGGCGAGTTCGAAGCGGCCTTCGCGGGTGGGGGTAAACCAGAACTCGATGGTCATGCCGGGGACGGCGTCCTGCTTGACGCGGAAGTTGGGCAGGAAGAAGCTGTGCACCACGTCCTTGGCGCGCAGGCGGATTCTGACGGGGCGGCCGGCGACGGCGTGAAGGACGTTGAGGGCGACGATATCGTCGCGGCCACGCGGGTCGGCGGGATCGACGCCGACGGGATTATCGAGCGTGTAGAACTTCGGGTCGGTGCGGCCGAAGACGCCGTCGGGTCCGGCGTAGCGGACGTTCCAGGCGAATTGCTCGGCGGTGACCTCGATGGTGAGCGCGTTAGCGGGCGCGCTGCTGCCGAAGTATTGGGCCCATACGGGCAGGCCGACGGCGAGCACGCCGCCTTCGGCGACCAGCGCCATGAAGACGGCCGCGGCGAGCGACCAGCGGCGCTGGCTGCGTTCGGACACGGGGCGGAAGCCGGCGCGCTCGCGTCCTCCGAAGCGCCACAGCATGTAGCCCAGCGCGCCGTGGCAGACCACGATCAGGATTCCGGCGGTGAGCATGGTGAAGTGCAGCATGCGGTCCACGCCGGCGCCGTGGTCACTGGCCAGGGCGGGGAGCCAGCGGCGGGAGAACGCGAGCATCACCACCGCGGCGGCGAGCAGCCAGACCGCGAGCGCGACCGCACGGCCGCCTTTATTGGCGTTCGTCATGGCAGTAGGTGCAATCGAGTCCGGCCTTCTTCACGCGGTGGCACTCCATGCATCCGCCCATCGAAATATTGCCTTCGCGGGCGAGTTGCACGCGCTGCGCCACGGGGCCGTGGCACTCCTCGCACTTGTTCCCGGCGGTCAAGTGCGTGCGGTGGCTGAAGTTGACGTAGCTCGGAATTTCGTAGACGCGGACCCAGGGGAGTTCGCGGCCGTTCCTGGCGAAGGCGGCGAGTTTCTGGATGGCGGGGCTGTCGGTCTTGATGGCGCTGTGGCACTGCATGCAGACCGGGGGTGCGGCGATGCGCATGGTCTCGCCCGGGTCGGGGTTGGGATGGCACATCTTGCACTGCAGCTTGAGATCGCCGGCGTGGGTTTTGTGGCTGAACGGGATGGGCTGCGCGGGCGCGACCGGAGGCGCGGTTTGGGCGCCGCACGCGGCGGCAAAGACGAGGAGGGCGAGAAACGTGCGCAAACCACGATGTTATCAAAGGCGGTTCGGACGCTCCGACCTTAATTCGCCGAGGGCCGCTCCACGCGATCGACGACGATCACGTCCACCGGGCCCCTGGAGGATTCCAGGCGCAGCCCGAGTTGTTCCTGAAGGGCGGTGAGGATGGAGGGGAAGCGCGAGTCCTGCGCGGCCGCCGAACCGGGTGGCGGAGGCGGCAGGGCGGCGGTGGCCTGGTCGGGGAGAAATTCGAGCTTGACGTCAAACGGCTCGCCGTAACCGGTGCGGTCCACGACGGCGCGGCCCATGACCATGGCGAGCACGCGGACCAGTTCCGGCATGGCGATTTTCCCGCCCTGGATGACGGCGCCCGATGCCGCCAGACCGACGCGCAGGCTGCCGCAGCGGGGCAACCCGGCCGGACCTTGTCCGGGAGGCGCCATACGGCCGCCCGCCCAGTCCGGTGGCGCGTCCGGGGGAGGCGTTTCGCAGGCGCCATCGACCGGGTGCGGCAGCTTGAATCCCTTTTTTGCGGCAACGAGGGCGAACACCGGCTGTTCGCGCGTCTCGCGATGGACGCGCAGTTGGAAGCGATCCTCGAGCAGCGATTGGAGCATGAGGAATAGTTGGGGACGGCCGACGTTTCCGGCGGCCTTGGCTTCGATCTGGAAACGTTCCCCGTCGATCCACGCCGGCGTGCCCACGATTTGAAACGGCTGGACGGTGTAGGCGTTCTGGATGAGCAGGCGGAGGGACGCGGTCGCGGAAAGTCCGCCGGGATGGGGGCGTACCATCTGGAAGCCTTGCGTGGTGGAAGGCTTGATGCTGGCGGCTTCGAATTGGAGACGCGGGGACGATTGGGCGAAGACGAAGGCGGTGCCGGCGGCGAGCAGGATGGCGGCGGCGATGCCGGAACCGGAGGCGCCCGGCGGAACCGGACGCGCCTGGCCGAGGAGCCTGGCGACGCGGTCAGTGAGTGATCCGCCGGCGGCGGCGACGGCGGCGCGCAACGGTTGCAGTTGGGCGGATGCCACTTCGCTCAATGCGCGCGCATAGGTGAGAGCGTCGCCGGTGACCGCGATGGCGAGATCGTCGCAGCAATGTTCGCGCTCGGCGCGGATGTGGCCGGAGACCCACCAGACGGCGGGGTGGTAGAAGAGCACAGCTTCGACCACGCTTTGCACGAGGTTGACCAGGTAATCGTTACGGCGGATGTGCGCGAGTTCGTGGAGAAGGAGGGCTTCCACCTGATCGGCGGGCAAGCCGGCGAGGGCGCCCACGGGGACCAGCACGACCGGACGGAGCCATCCGATCGCAGCCGGTGTTTGGGCGGCAGCGGAGACGAGCAGACGGACCGGCCGGGAGAGGGCGAGGCGGGACTTCAGCGAATCGAGGGCGGACTGCCATTCCTTTGGAGCCGGGCGGGAGGCCCAGCCGCGGAGACGGATCGTGAACATCCAGCCGCTGGTGAGGCGCAGCAGGAAGCAGATGACGCCGGAGATCCATACCGCGACCACCGAGGCGAGGAACGTCGGAGGAACGGCGCGCGCCGATTCGGCGGCAATGGTGGGGATTTCGCGAATCGAGGGCGACCCGGCGGACACGAGGGGCGCAGCAAAGGATGCGGCGACGGTTTCAGCACCGCCGGGGCGCAGCAGGATCCAGGTCAGCATAGGAGCCGCGACCATGAGCAGGAGCGCGGTGCAGGCCAGGGCGTAGCGAGACCGGGGGTGCGCGGAGAACGCGAAGAATCGCCGGAGGAGTGCGTAGACAGCGGCGATCAGCACGCCCTGCCACACGAAGTGGAGCAGGGTCGAGCCGGCACGGCCTACCCAGGGCTGCGCCGGGAAGTCTTGGATCAGGTTCATTTCTCCCCTCGCTTCTTCTTTTCGAGCGTATCGATCATCCGGCGGATCTCGGCCAGTTCCCCGGCGGAGGTGGAACCGGCGCCGAGCGCGCCGAGAATCAGTTGCCGGGCTGAGCCTCCGAATACGCGGTTCACGAGGTCGCCAGCGATGCGGCGCTGCATTTGCGCCTGCGGCACGGCGGACTCGTAGACGTGAGCGCCGAAGCGCTCGGTGCGGCGCAGCAGGCCCTTCCCGGTCATCAACTGCATCTGTTTCAGGGTGGTGCTGTAGCCGCAGTCTTTGGCCAGGGCCTCGTGCACCTCGCGGACGGTGGCCGGTCCCAGGCGCCAGAGAGCGGCGAGGATGTCGACTTCGGCGGGGGTAGGCATCGGAGGTTCCGGTTTCGCGGATCTGGGCATGTGGGACGAGCGTACAACGATAAAAATCGTATGTCAACGAAAAAAATCGTAGCATGAGCGGTCGCCCTATGACGCCATGGGCATTGCCGGTCTGTCGGGCACGAGTTTCCGTTTTGTTATGGGAGGCATGAGACTTTCGCGCTTGCGAGAAACAACCAGGGGCCGCTTTTGAAAAATGACCCAGCGAATCGGAGTCGGGCTTTTACAGCTACTTCTTTTTTCCGAGGGTGGAAGGATCAACTGGATCTGCGACGACGTCCGCTACCGTCTGGATCACCAAACGGCCACAGGCCGCGCCCAGGTGACCAAAGCCGCACAGAGCGCGGGGCTGCGGTTCAACGGCATCGAATCTTCCCGTGAGTGTTGCCGTCACGTGGTAAAGATAGCAGTCATAACAGGCCTTGGCCTTTCTTACCGCGGTGAGATAGTGGTGGAATCGCCGGAATTCCGGGTTCTGGACGAGTGCCAGGCTATCTCGCGGAACCATGTCGCCGCAGCACCAGCTTGTGGGTTGGCTCTTGGGTCCGCTGCCGTACTCAAGCCAGAGATAGTCTATCTTCTTCTCCGTACAGTCATCAGCTGAGATCCTGAAATTCTCGAAAGCGATCTGAATGGGAGCGCGGAGAGTGATGATTTTGCCGCTGAACGATGCCGGCGATTTAACAACCTCGCACACGGTTGTCGGGATCGACTGAGCGGACTTCGTCTGCCCGGACGCCAATACGGGTAGCACGGCAACGAAGGTAATTGCGGCCTGGATCGTCAGACCCATGACAGTCTCATACTAGCAACTAGCGCCATTGTGTGAACTGCATCACAATCGCGGACTACGAAAACAACCGAACGAGCAACGATTCGTGACGCCTGGCGCGGGTGCGATGGGCCGATTGCTCGTGGTCGTGTACACGTGGCATGGCGAGAACATTCGGGTCATTTCGGCGCGTCCTGCCGAAGCCCCCGAGCGCGCACAGTGCGAGGGAGAGCGATGAAAGACCGATACGATTTCAGCAGAGGCAAACGCGGCCGGGTTGTTGCGGCGGAGCGCGCGCCCGAGGGCAAGGTCCGCATCACGATCCGGCTCGACCAGGACGTTGTCGATCGCTTTTTTCAGATGGCCGAAGCGTCAGGCGGCGGGACCGGATATCAGACGCTGATCAACGCGGCCCTTCGGGAATATCTCGATGGCAAGGCACCGCGATTCGAGGATGCGCTGCGACGGATCATTCGCGAGGAACTGAAGTCGAACGCGACTTAGACGTTGGCTCAACAGTTACGGACTGTCGTTCTTCACTACGATCGGGATTCTGTTTGGCTGACCTTTCACGCTTCGCGCGTGCGGGATAGTCGGTGGCCAGGGACGGAATCGAACCGCCGACGCCAGCCTTTTCAGCGATGACCAATCAATGAGTTACGGATAGCCATCGCTGATTTAAAAAGACTTAGGCGTTCTCCGTCGGGACGCAGTTTGGACGCAATTCCCGTTTTGGACGCAATTTGGACGCAGAAACCGCACGCCCCCGTAATCGCCCCGAATGCCCCCACATCTCCCCGCAGCGTCAGAGTTGACGTATGCACAAACGGTATGTACTCTGAAGCTGTGGGCTTCGAGTGGGATGAGGCGGGCAAGGCCGGAATCAACTTTCGCAAGCACGGCGTCCGCATGCCCGAAGCGATTCCGGTTTTTGACGACCCGTACGCCATCACGATCACGGATGACGAATCCGATCCGGACGAGCGACGATTCGTAACGCTTGGCGTGGGTGCGATGGGTCGATTGCTTGTTGTCGTGTACACGTGGCGAGGCAAGAACATTCGCATCATTTCCGCGCGTCCTGCCGAAGCCCATGAGTTCGAACAATATGAGGCAGAACGATGAAAGACCGATACGATTTCAGCAAAGGCAAGCGGGGCCTGGTTGTTCCGGTGGAACCCGAACCGGAAGGCAAGGTGCGCATTACCATTCGGCTCGACCAAGACGTTGTGGACCGATTCCTTCAGATTGCCGAAGCCTCTGGTGGTGCGACCGGATATCAGACGCTCATCAACGCGGCGTTGCGGGAATACCTAGATGGAAAGGTGCCGCGATTCGAGGATGCCCTCCGCCGAATCATCCGCGAGGAACTGAAATCAAGTGCCGCTTGAGGTTCTCAACATTCCGGCTTGGCTGCTGGGCCTCGGTACATAGAAACGCACCGTCGAGAACCAGCAAATGCCCGGAGAATTTGCCTGATGTCCTTTCCTTCGACGACACCAACTTCCACAAGCCGCGCCACTCCGTCAACGGCATGTGTGAATCGTGAGCCGCACCAGTCAAAGAAAGCGCCAGATTCCCCTTCGCCCCAGGGGAGTTCTTCAAAATAGCAGGGATGCGGACTGATTGCAGAGATGTCCTCCGAAGTCCACCAGAGCCTGTAGGGACCTTTCAAGGATAAATACTCCCCGAGGAATGTTCCATGCCCACGTTCGACTTGTGACCGCGCCTCAGCCCAAGATATCGACCTACCAGTCTTCCGCATCCGCTCAGCAAACCGCCGTCACTTGGACGCAGTTTGGACGCAGTTTGAAAATCTGAGCGACTTTCGAACTGCTGAATTCTGATGTAAGTGCTTTATTTTGAGGTGGTGGCCAGGGACGGAATCGAACCGCCGACGCCAGCCTTTTCAGGGCTGTCCCGGGAAATCCTGAAGCACGCCGGGAATCAGTCGCCGGGGCGAGCCTCCGCGTATCCTGTTCAACAGGTCCGCGACGATCTGCCGCTGCAGCCGCGCCCGCTCGGGTGCGGCGGGGGTCCGCTACTTCACGTTCGAGAAGGCGACGCAGACCGGATTGCCGGCGCTCCAGGTTTCGCCGGCGGGGGTGAGGGCGCCGGTCTTGCCGTCGATGCGGAAGAGCACGACGTTGTCGGAGTCCTGGTTGGCGGCGAGCAGGTAGGCGCCGGTAGGGTCGATGGCGAAGTTGCGCGGCGTCTTGCCCTGGGTGGGGGTGTGGCCGATGAGTTGCAATCGCCCGCTGGGGCCGTCGATGCGGAAGGAGGCGATGGCGTCGTAGCCGCGAATGGAGGCATAGAGAAAAGGTCCGCGGACGGCGATCTCGGCGCCGCTGCGGTTGCCGTTGTAGCCCTCGGGCACGAGCGGAACGGTCTGCAATTCCTCGAGCGTGGGACGCTGCGGCGTGTAGCGGAAAGAGGTGACGCTGGCAGACATTTCGCAGGTGACGTAGACGAACTTGCCGTCTCCGCGGAAGGCGATGTGGCGCGGACCGGAGCCGGGAGCGAGTTTGACGCTGGACGCCTCGGTCACGTTGAGCCCGCCGGAATCAGCTTCGATGGGGTAGATCAGCACCTGGTCGAGCCCGAGGTCGGCGACCAGCAGGGAGCGGTTGTCGGGCGAGACCACGGCGTTGTGGGCGTGCGGGCCGCGCTGCCGCTGGGGGTTGACGCTGGAGCCGGAGTGCTGGGCGAAGACGCTGGCTTCGGCGAGGGAGCCATCGGGTTGCACGGGTAGTGCGGCCACGCTGCCGCTGCCGTAGTTGGCCACGTAGACCCAGCGTCCGCCGCGGTCGGTGGTGAGATGGCAGGGGCCGGAGCCGTGGGAGGAGACGCGGTTGAGCGCCTTGAGTTGGCCGGTGGCGGCGTCGATGCGGAAGGCGCTCACGCCGCCGGTGTTGTCCTCATTGACGGCGTAGAGGAACTTCTGGTTGGGATGCACCGCGACGAAGGAGGGGTTGGATGTCTCGGCGGCAAGGCCGAGCGAGGTGAACTTGCCTTCGCCTGGAATCCAGCGCCACGCGTAGATGCCTTTACTGGCGCCGCGGGTGTAGGTGCCGATCCACGCGATCCACTCGGTCTTCGCCGGCGGCTTGGGAGCCTGCGCCCACAGGGGGAGTCCGGCGGCCAGTTGAAGAAAGCTGCGTCGTTTCATAGCGCGTAAAACTCGTAGCGGATTTTCCAGGAAACCTCCTGGCCGGGTTCGATGTGCAGATGCACGTAGGCTTCGGGGCAGACGGTGGTGCGGATGGACCAGAAATAGAGCTTGGAGATGGGGAGGTCGCCGCGCTGGCGCACGCCGGCGCCGGCCTTGCGATTCTCCACGCGGAAATCGTAATCGGCGGGCGTGGGGCCGTAGCCGGTGATCTCCGACGCGGCGGATTGCCCGGTGGCCAGTTCCGTCAGGTAGCGGAGTTCATGGCCGCTGGTTTCGGCGAGGGGAGCGAGTTTGCCCAGAGCCTGCGGCGCGAAGGGGAAGACGACGCGCACGTCGGGGCCGGTGGGCAGGTTATCGATCATGTAGAAATCGTGGTTGTAGACACTGGTATCGATGGCCTTGCGGCCGGTGTTTTTAAGCGTGTGGGAGATGACGAGTTCGGCCTGGCCGGGGGTCAGGCTGAGGCGCTTGGTATAGAGGTAGGCGTAGCCGTTGGGGCCGGTGAGTTCGTGGGTGAACTCGATCCAGTCCGCGCCGTGGGTTTCGGTACGCTTGCCGGGGTCGACGATGTCATAGGTTTTGAAGCGCTCGAATTTGGGTTCCTGGATCTTGCGCAGGGTGCCGACGCCGATGCGGATGAAGGTCTCGCCGGGGCCAGCTTCGTCGTAGCCGAGGGCGGAGTCACCGGTGAGGAACTCTTCCACGGGACCGGTGATGGCGTCGTGGGTTTTCGGGTCATAGCGGTCGAACCACTTGCCGAAGTAGGTGTGGCCGTTGGCTTCGAGCGAGGCGATGGAGCCGGACCAGTCGAAGCGGGTGCCGCGGTAGTAGCCGCGGGTGGGATCGGGCAGGTAGAGAGTGGCCTTAACCTTGCTGTTGGCGATGGCGGCCTGGGGCGGCTGGGCGGACAGGGGCAGAAGGGCGCCGGCCAGCGCGAGGGCGGCGAGAACCGGCTTCACGGCCGCACTGGGCAGGGCGGCGAGCCGCCTCCAGGGGAGGGGCGTGTTGCGGTAATTCGGCAATACGGTCATACGGTTATTTCTGGGTGTGAGTCTAGCACGGCGCGGATAATCAGATAATGAGATCTGGTAACATCTGGTCATGCCGGAAAATGGGCTTTTTTCGCTGAATGGCCGCGTTGCGGTGGTGATTGGCGGAGGCGGGGTCCTCGCCGGAGGGATGGCGTCGGGATTGGCGAAGGCGGGTGCCGATATCGCGATTCTGGACGTCAGCCTGGAGAATGCGGAATCGCGGGCCAAGTCGATCCGCATGCTGGGCCGGGAGGCGATCGGGGTCCGTTGCGACGCGACCAGCCGGAAGGACCTGGAGCAGGCGTGCGAGGCGGTGCTGGAACGGTTCGGGCACGTGGACATTCTGGTAAATGCCGCGGGCGTCAACTCGGGGACGCCGTTCTTCGAGATCAGCGAGGAGGAGTGGCAGCGCATCCTCGATATTGACCTGAAGAGCGTATTTCTGGCGTGCCAGGTATTCGGCAAGGCGATGGTGGATGCGGGGCACGGCGGCAGCATCATCAACATTTCGTCGGCTTCTTCGGGGCCGCCGCTTTCGAAGGTCTTCACCTACTCGGTAGCCAAGGCGGGGGTGAACCAGATCACGCAGTTCCTGGCGCGGGAACTGGCGCCGAACCACGTGCGGGTGAACGCGATACTGCCGGGGTTCTTCCCGGCGGAGCAGAACCGCAAACTGCTGACCGACGAGCGGGTGAACAGCATCATGAATCACACGCCGATGCACCGGTTCGGGGAGAGTTGCGAGCTGGTGGGGGCGGCGGTGTACCTGGCCTCGGAGGAAGCCTCGTCCTTCGTGACGGGATCGATCCTGAAGGTGGACGGCGGCTTCACTTCGATGACAATCTGAGCGCCGGCCGGTGGGGCTTATGGCGCGGGGCCGCTACCGGCGGCCCCGCCGTTTTGTCTTACGGCTCGGAATCCACGAAGATGGCGGGAACGAGTTCCTCTTCCATTTCCGCCGCGCCATTGCACGCGCTGATCTCGATCACCTCGGTCCAGGGGAAGAAGTGCTGCTCACCGGCAGCCTCGCCGACGATGCCCAAGGGGGAAACTTCGCGCAGAATGAGGACCGGGGCGTCGCCGCAGCCCACGTGATCCTTGCAGAGGACGCGGACCCGGCCGCCGATGAGGTTATTGAGGAACGCGCTGTCGATCATGATCTCTCCACGTGGCGGATTATATCAGGTATTCAGATCTGTTTGATGACAATTGACGCGGTTGGGGTGGGAGCCGTCCTGACGGAGGCGTAAAATGGGGGTGGAAGTCTTGGATCGAGCTTCAGGAGGTATCTGTATGGCTCATGGACTTCACCCGCAGCGCCAACATCATCCGCCGCCGGCGCGGATGACGGGCGAGCATTCCCTGCTTGCGACCGGCACCCTGGTGATCGCGTTTGTCCTGCTGGCACTGTTTTACATGGTGCTGGCGTACCTCGGACATCCGGCTTAGCCGGAGGAGGTGGGATATGCGGCATTGTCTTGGATTGGCGGTATTGGCGGCACTGGCTGCCGCCGGGCCGGGATGCAGTCCGGGACGCTACAGCGCGTCGGGGCTTCATCTCCCGATGGACGGCAATGTGGAACGCGGCAAAGCGGCCTTTGTGGAGCTGGGATGCAACTCCTGCCACAAGGTGGACGGCGTGGACCTGCCGGGGCCCACGGTAGTGCCGCCGGTTCCGGTGAGATTGGGCGGCCAGACCAGCCGCCGGGTGAGCGACGGCTATCTGATCACCGCGATGTTCAGTCCGAACTACCATCTGGCTCCGCACGAAAAGGGCGAGATCGCCACCGGCGGGCAGTCGCGCATGCCGGCGTTCACCGAGAAGATGACGGTGCGGCAGATGGTGGACATCGTGGCGTTCATGCAGTCGCGGTACACGGTAAGGCGATTCACTCCGAACTATACGTTTGAGTAGGTGGGCGTCGGAGGTTGACGCCAGAGACGCTGAGACAGAGAGGTCTGAGGCGCGAGGTTACGGAAGCCCCGCGAGCCAGGATGCGAGGTCGGCGGGGAGGGGGGAGACGACCGTGACGGGTTCGCCGGTGGAGGGCTGGTGGAAGCGGATGCGGTGGGCGTGGAGGAAGTAGCGGCCGGAGGCGTGGCGCGGGGCGCCGTAGACGGTGTCGCCGGCGACGGGGTGGCCGATGGAGGAGAGGTGGACGCGGATCTGGTGGGTGCGTCCGGTGCCGATCAGGACTTCCAGGAAGGTGAATTTCTCGAAGCGGCGCAGAACGCGGTATTCGCTCCAGGCGGCGCGGCCATCGGCGAGGCGCGCGGTCATACGGGTGCGGCGGATGGGATCGCGCGCGATGGGGCGGTCGATGCGGCCGGTTTCGGCTTCGATGCGGCCGTGGACGAGGGCGAGGTAGACCTTTTCGATTTCGCGGCCGGAGAATTGCGCGGCGAGCCGGCGGTGGGCGGCATCATGCTTGGCCACGAGGAGCACGCCGCTGGTGAAGCGGTCGAGGCGGTGCACGATGCCGGGGCGCAGTTCGCCGCCGACGCCGGAGAGGGTGCCGAAGCGGTGGACCAGGGCGTTGACGAGGGTTCCGGAGTTCACGCCGGCTCCGGCGTGGACCACCATGCCGGCGGGCTTATCGATGGCCACGAGGTCGGCGTCCTCGTACAGCACGGTGAGGGGGATGTCCTCGGGGACGGCGGAGAGGGGCGGCGGCGCGGCGGGTTCGACTTCCACGGAATCGCCGGCGCGCAGCGACTGCGAGGCGCGGGCGGCGGCGCCGTTGAGGAGCACGCGTCCGGCCTTGATCCACTCCTGAATGCGGGAGCGGCTGTAGTCGGGGAGTTGCCGCTGCAGCCAGTGGTCGAGGCGGCGGCCCGAATCGGAATCGGCGGCGAGGAAAGTCACGGAGTGAGGCTACGCGGGCTTCGCGGGATTGGCGGATTCTGTGGCGCCGGCAGCGCGATCCGCCATGGTAGGTTCTTCGGGCTTGGGCAATTCCGAGTTCAAGGGGCGGCGGTCGTAGAACTGGAGGCGGCACCAGCGGCAGTGAAACAGTTTGCCGCGGCCGGCGAAGCGCTCCACCAGATTGAGGAAGCCGCCGTGGAAGCGGTCGATGCGATCCGGGCTCTTCAGCTTGGTGACACGGATACTTCCGCATACGGGACAACGGCAGGCGGGACCGAGATGGTAGCGGTAGCGCCGGGGGACAAACTCCTCGCGGTCGCACCCCTTGCACTGGTAAATCGCCATGTAACTGAAGCGTTCGAAGAAGGACCGATGGACGCGGCGCAGTTTGCCGCCGCATTGTCCGCACTTCATCACCACGGACTTTTTATAGCGCAATTTGCTCCACCGGCACAACCCGCGCGACAATCATATAGATAGGCCTTCCATCGCGTACTCCACTATGCTGGACCGGATCACGGTGCATGGCGCGCGCCAGCACAACCTGAGAAACATCGACGTCGAGATCCCGCGCAATACGCTTACGGTCATCACCGGACTGAGCGGATCGGGAAAGAGTTCGCTGGCGTTCGACACCATCTACGCGGAGGGGCAGCGGCGCTACGTGGAGACGTTGTCCACGTACGCCCGGCAGTTCCTGGACCAGATGGAACGGCCGGATGTGGATTCGATCGACGGACTGAGTCCGGCGATTTCGATCGAGCAGAAGACGACGAGCCGGAGCCCGCGCTCCACCGTGGGCACGATCACGGAAATCTACGATTACCTGAGGCTGCTGTACTCTTCGATCGGGGTGCCGCACTGCCCGGTGTGCGGCAACGAGATTTCGCGGCAGACCACGGAGCAGATCCTGCAGCACGTTCTGGCGCTTAAGCCCGAGGACCGCATCATGGTGATGGCGCCGGTGGTGCGCGGGCGCAAGGGCGAATATAAGAAGGACCTGGAGAAACTGGCGCGACAGGGGTTCGTGCGGGCGCGCATCGACGGCGTGCTGCGCTCGCTCGACGAAGAGATCCCGCTGGACAAGCGGCGCAACCACACGATCGAGGTCGTGGTGGACCGGTTGCTGGTGAAGGCGGGGATCGAAAAGCGGCTGGAGGCGTCGATCGATACCGCGACCAAACTGGCCAACGGGCTGGTGCTGGTGGCGGTGGTGAACGGCGAGGAGCGGCTGTACTCGCAGAAACTGGCGTGCACGGAGTGCGGGACGAGCGTGCCGCAACTGGAGCCGCGGTCGTTTTCCTTCAACAGTCCGTACGGCGCGTGCGAGGAATGCCATGGTCTGGGCAGCAAGTGGACGTTCGACCCGGCGAAAGTGATCGTGGACGCGGGCAAGCCGCTGCTGGACGGCGGTCTGGGGCCGGGCGCGGGCTCATGGACGATGCAGCAGCAGTTGGAGGAACTGGCGCGCAAGAACCGCATCAAGCTCGCCAAGCCCTTCGAGGAATTGCCGAAGAAGGCGCGGGAGACACTGCTCGGAGGCGCCAACGGGCTACCCGGGATGCTGGCCATCCTGGAGGAGACGTACCGGAGTTCGAGCGAGGCGTACCGCGAGTGGCTGACGGATTACATGTCGCCTTCGCAGTGCCCGGCTTGCGGCGGCAAGCGGCTGCGTCCGGCGAGCCTGGCGGTGCGGGTGAAGAATTTCGCGATCAGCGAGTTCACGGGGCTGCCGGTGGCGCGCGCGCTGATGACGGTGCGCGGGTGGGAGTTGGACGGGCGCGAAGAGCAGATCGCGGGGCGCGTGCTCGAGGAGATCCGGCGGCGGCTGGAGTTTCTATCGGCGGTGGGGCTGGATTATTTGAGCCTGGACCGGTCGGCGGAGACGCTCTCCGGCGGCGAGGCGCAGCGCATCCGGCTGGCGACGCAGATCGGCAGCAAACTGCGCGGGGTATTGTACGTGCTGGACGAGCCATCGATCGGGCTGCATCCGCGCGACAACGGGCGGCTACTGGAGACGCTCGCGGAACTGCGCGATATGGGCAACACGGTACTGGTAGTGGAGCACGACCAGGAGACGATCGAACGCGCCGATTACGTGATCGACCTCGGTCCGGGAGCGGGGCGACTGGGCGGCGGACTGGTGGCCGCGGGACGTCCCGAGGAGATCGCGAAGAACCGGGATTCGCTGACGGGTCAGTACCTCTCGGGCACAGTGACGATACCGGTGCCGGAGACGCGGCGCAAGCCGAACGGCAAGAAACTGGTGATCCGCGGCGCGCGCGAGCACAATTTGAAGGACCTGGATGTCGAAGTCCCGCTGGGCCTGCTGACGGTGGTGACGGGGGTGTCGGGCAGCGGGAAATCGACGCTGGTGAACGAGATTCTGTACCGTTCGCTGGCGCGGGAGATATACGGGTCGCACGAGGAGCCGGGCGAACACGAGGCCATCGATGGAATCGAGCACATCGACAAGGTGATCCGCATCGACCAGGCGCCGATCGGGCGCACGCCGCGTTCGAATCCGGCGACGTACACAGGGTTGTTCACGCCCATCCGCGACCTGTTCGCGATGCTGCCGGACTCACGCGAGCGGGGCTACAAGCCGGGGCGGTTCAGCTTCAACGTGAAGGGCGGGCGCTGCGAGGCGTGCCAGGGCGACGGGCTGAAGCGGATCGAGATGAACTTCCTGCCGGACGTGTACGTGACCTGCGACGTGTGCCGCGGGCGGCGCTACAATCGCGAGACGCTGCAGGTGAAGTTCAAGGGCTACTCAATCGCGGACCTGCTGGAAGCGACCGTGGAAGACGCGCTGCCGCTGATGGAAAACCTTCCGCAGATCCGCGCCAAGCTGCAGACGCTTGCCGATGTGGGGCTTGGATACCTGCACCTGGGGCAATCCTCCACCACGCTTTCCGGCGGCGAGGCGCAGCGCATCAAGCTGGCGCGCGAACTGAGCAAGCGTCAGACCGGGCGCACGTTCTACCTGCTGGACGAGCCGACCACGGGGCTGCACTTCGACGACGTGCGCAAACTGCTGGATGTTTTGCAGCGGCTGGTGGAACTGGGCAACACGGTGGTGGTGATCGAGCATAATCTGGATGTGATGAAGAGCGCCGATTGGATGATCGACCTGGGGCCGGACGGCGGCGAGTACGGCGGGCGGGTGGTGGCCACGGGCACGCCCGAGCAGGTCGCGCGCAACAAGAAGAGCTACACGGCGGAAGCGCTGCGCAAGGTGCTGCGGTGAGCCGCTACCGGCAGGCGCCGATGGACTTCACGAAGCTGAAGACCATCGGTCTCACGGAGCGCGGCGGCAAGGTGAAGCGGGAGGATTTCGCGCGGGTGTATCGCGCGGGATCGGGCGTGGCGGGGCTGATCGATTCCCTGCCCCGGATCCTGGCCGGAGACAGTTTCCGCTCGGTGGTGGAGGCGATCGCTACGGCGCGGGAGAAGCGGCGCGCGATCCTGTGGGGCATGGGCGGGCACGTGATCAAGTGCGGCCTTGCGCCGGTGCTGCTGGACCTGATGGAGCGCGGCTTCGCGAGCGGATTCGCGATGAACGGCAGCGCGGCGATCCACGATTACGAGATTGCGCTGGCCGGGCACACGAGCGAAGACGTGGAAGCGGTGCTGCCTGACGGGCGCTTCGGCGCGGCGGAAGAGACGGGGCGCGAGATGAACCTGGCGATCGCGGCGGGCGATCGCGAAGGGCTCGGGATGGGCGAGGCGCTGGGGCGGTCGCTGGCATCGGGCGACGGCAGCCTGCTGTTCGGCGCGTACCGGCACGGCACACCGGTGACGGTGCACGTGGCGATCGGGACGGACACGCCGCACACGCATCCGGCGGCGGACGGAGGGGCGATCGGCGGCGCGAGCCATCGCGATTTCCGGCTGTTCTGCACGCTGGTGACGGAGTTGGACGAAGGCGGGGTGTACGTGAACGTGGGGTCGGCGGTGCTGCTGCCGGAGGTGTTCCTCAAGGCGGTGTCGGCGGTGCGCAACCTGGGGCATCCGCTGGCTCGGTTCACGACCGTGAACCTGGATTTCCTGCAGCACTACCGGCCGCGGGTGAACGTGGTGGAGCGTCCGCACGCGCAGAGCGGCGGGAAGGGTTACGCGATCACGGGGCATCACGAACTGATGCTGCCGTTGCTGGCCGCGGCGCTGATCGAGAAGCACTCATGAGCGACGGGCAGGAGTTGCCGACGCCTCCGGAACAGCCGGAAGCGCCGGAAGCGGGACCGCCGACGGAGCCGCCGCTGGAGGCCGAGCGCGAGCCGTTCTGGGGCTACACGGACCTGGCGGTATTCGCCGGCGCCGCGGTGCCGTGCCTGCTGATGGGGCTGGGGCTGGTGAAACTGGTGGTGTGGGCGGCGGGAGTGAAATCGCCGCGCGCGGCGCTGGTGCAGTTGCCGGCACAGGCGATCGGGTACGTGCTGCTATTCGGCGTGCTGGCGCTGATGTTTCATATGTACGACCGGCCGCTGTGGCGGTCGCTCGGCTGGGTGCGGTCGCCGCTGGCGTGGGGATGGGCGGCG
>JAFDVU010000057.1 GCA_018268835.1 Acidobacteriota bacterium
CCCTTCACGCCGCAGCAGGAGGAGGCGATGGAGGCGCTCACCCGCGGGATCATCAACAAGGTCGCGCACGGCCCCATCTCCGAACTCCGCTCCCACGCCGGCAAGCCTGACGGGGCGCACGTCATCGCGGCCATTCGCAAGGCCTTTCACCTTCAGGAATAATCATGCTCGTCATCGCATCGCGCGGTTCTCAGCTCGCACTCTGGCAGGCCCATTGGGTCGAAGCGCAACTCCAGGCCCTGGGCCACGAAGTGCGCATCGAGATCATCAAAACCACCGGCGATAAGATCACCGACGTGCCGCTGGCCAAGGTCGGGACCAAGGGATTGTTCACGAAGGAGATCGAGGAGGCGCTGCTCGACGGGCGCGCCGACCTGGCTGTGCACTCGCTGAAGGACCTGCCCACCGAACTGCCCGAGGGCCTGGTCCTGGCCGCCGTGCCGGAGCGCGAAGATCCGCGCGATGCCGTGGTCGGCAGGCGGCTGGACGAACTCGCTCTCGGCGCGAAGGTGGGGACGAGTTCGCTGCGGCGCTCCGCCCAACTGCGCCAACTGCGTCCGGACCTGGTGATCGAATCCGTGCGCGGCAACCTGGATACCCGGCTGCGCAAGCTCGACGAAGGCCGGTACGACGCGATCCTGCTCGCCGCCGCCGGCCTCAAGCGTCTGGGCTGGGCGGCACGCATCGCGGAAATCCTGGACGCCGACCGCATGTGCTCCGCCGTCGGGCAGGGCGCGCTGGCCATTGAAACGCGCGCGTCCGGCGCGGGCTTCGATGCCGTGCGGGCGCTCGATCACGCGGCCACGCACTCCGCCGTGGATGCTGAACGCGGCGTGCTCGCCTCGCTCGGCGGCGGTTGCCAGGTGCCCATCGGCGCGCACGCCACCGTGGATGGCGGCCGCGTGCGCGTACAGGCGATCGTGGCCTCGCCCGACGGCGGCGAACTGATCCGCGGCACCGCGGAAGGCGCCATCGCACAGGCCGAAGCCACCGGACGCGCGCTCGGCGCCGAACTCCTCGACCGCGGAGCGCGCCGCATCCTCGACCAGGTCTACGCATGAAGGTCTACCTGGTCGGTGCGGGCCCCGGCGATCCTGAACTGATCACCGTGAAAGGGCGCCGCATCCTCCAGCAGGCCGATTCCATCCTCTACGACCACCTCGCCCCCGACGCACTCCTCGCGCTGGCGCCGCCCCATGCCGAGCGCCTGTACGTCGGCAAGAAGAAGTCCGACCACGAGTACCGGCAGGAAGAAATCTGCGCCATGCTGATCGAGCGCGCCCGGCGCGGCCTCACTGTGGTCCGGCTCAAGGGTGGCGACCCGTTCCTGTTCGGACGGGGCGGGGAAGAGGCCGAGGCGCTGGCCCTCGCCGGCATCCCGTTCGAAGTCGTGCCCGGCGTCACCACTCCGCTCGGCATCGCCGCCTACACCGGCGTGCCGCTCACGCATCGCGAGCATACCTCCGCCGTCACCTTCGTCACCGGGCACGCCGTGGAGGCGATCGATTGGGCCAAGGTGGGGCACGCGGAGACCCTGGTGGTGTTCATGGGGTTGACCACGTTCCCGCGCATCGCCGCCGAATTGATCGCGCGCGGACGCTCGCCGGAAACTCCGGCGATGGCCGTCCGCTGGGCCACCCGCGCGGACCAGGAGACGGTCGCCGGCACGCTGGCGACGCTCCCCGGACTGCTCGCCGGGCGGCGCATGAAGCCCCCCGCCACCATCGTGGTCGGGGAAGTGGTGCGGCTGCGCGACACCCTGAACTGGTACGAGCGACTGCCGCTGTTCGGCCGCCGGATCGTGGTGACCCGAGCCGCCGAGCAGGCGGGTTCGCTCTCTTCGAAGCTGGCAGCGCTCGGCGCCGGAGTGATCGAGTTGCCGACGATCGAGATCCGCCCGCCCGCCGGCGCCGGGCCGCTCGACCGCGCCATCGCCGAACTCGACACTTACGACTGGCTGATCTTCACCAGCGCCAACGGCGTCCGTTTCTTCATCGAAGCGCTCGACCGCTCCGGACGCGACCTGCGCGCGCTCAAAGCGCGCATCTGCGCGATCGGACCGGCCACGCGCGATGCCGTCGAAGCCTTGCACCTCAAGGTGGACCTGATGGGCAAGGAGTACGTCGCCGAAGGGCTGCTCGAAGCCTTCTCGGCCCACGCCCTGGCCGGCGCCCGCGTGCTGCTGCCGCGCGCCGCGGTGGCGCGCGACCTCGTCCCCGTGGAACTCACCCGCCGCGGCGCGCGCGTCGACGTGGTCGAGGCTTATCGCACCGTGCCGCCGGATGGCCTGGCGGAGCGCATCCGCGAGGTCTTCGCGCGCCGCGTGGACCTGATCACGTTCACCAGTTCGTCCACCGTGCGGAACTTTGCCGCTGCCGGTGTGGAACTGCTCCAGGGCGTGGCCGCGGCATCCATCGGACCCATCACCACTGCCACTGCCCGCGAACTCGGTATTGAGGTCGCCGTGGAGGCCAACCCCTACACCGTGGATGGCCTTGTCCGCGCCATCGCCGGACTGTACACTGAAAGTACTCCCCCGTCGCACGCATGAGATCGCACATCATCGGCATTGCCGGTCCGTCCAGTTCGGGGAAATCCGAACTGGCCAGGCAGCTTGTTCAGAGACTGCCCGGGACCACCATCGTTTCCCTGGATTCGTACTATCGCGGCATGGAGGAGATCCCGCTCGCCGAGCGGAAGAAGGTCAACTTCGATCATCCCGACGCGATCGATTGGGAACTGCTCCACGAGCATCTGGTGGCCATCAGCGAAGGGCGCGCGTTCGACGAGCCCGTCTACTCCTTCGCCGATTACGCGCGCACCGCCGATACGCGCCGCATCGAGCCTTCCGAGGTGCTGATCGTCGAAGGACTGTTCGTGCTCTACTGGCCCGAACTGCGCGCGATGCTCGATACCACGGTCTACGTGCAGACCGATCCCGACGTGTGCTTCGACCGGCGCCTGCGCCGCGACGTGGCAGAACGCGGCCGCACCCCCGAAAGCGTGCGCCGGCAGTACGAAAGCACGGTGCGTCCCAGCGCGGAGTGGTTCGTCAATCCAACCCAGAAGTACGCCGACCTCGTGGTCTCCGGCGAGGAGCCGTTCGAGCGCTCCACCAGCCTCGTGCTCAACGCCTTGCGGCGCGCGCGCGTGGCCGCGGCGCGGTAGCCCGCGCTTACCGCACCCCTGACGTCAGGGCCAAGGCAACTGCCGCGATTGCGAGGCGGATGAGCGATGAAAAAGAAACCGATCCTTATTCCGAAGTTCGCGAACGAAGCGGCGGAGGCAGACTGGTGGGCCAGCCGTGAAGGTCGAGAGTATGTAAAGCGGAATGCCGCCGGCGCGATGCAGAGGGGTGCTACGCCGAAAGGAGCGGGCCTTGTCGGCCAACTCAATCGGACTGCGAGCGTTCAGATTGCACTGCGTCTGCCCGAACCTGACCTCGCAAAGGCACGAGAGATCGCCATGCGAAAGGGCATCGGTTATCAGACGTTGTTGAAAATGTTGGTTCATGAAGGTCTTCGTCGCGAAGAGCCAAGAGCATGATCGGTTGACGGAGCAGTGTCTCCGATGCCGTCGACAACCAGTGGTTCGATCGTTCAGTCCGGCAACGTTGGACCGGTTCCACCTACCGCACCCCGCGCTTCCCGGCGCGGTAATCCTCCCACTGGCCGAACGCTTTCATTTGCACATCGAGTTTCGTGTCGGTGATCAGCTTGTCCACTTCCGCCGGGGTCAGGCGGCGCCCGAACTTCTCCGCGTCCTCGGCGAGCCACCACGTTAGCGCGGCCGCTATCGCGTCGTTGGCGCGCAGTTCGCGCGTGTTGACGCGGTCCACCGTGTCGCTTTCCGCGTGGTACTGCGGCAGGTAAGGCGCCGCGTCCTGGTTAGCCACCAGGTTGGGGACACCGGAGATCAGGAAGTCGAAGTTGTCCGTACCGTCGAGGGCGTCGCCCGGATTGTCCGCGGCTTCCAGTCCCGCGATGCCTTTCAGCCCGCGGGCCAGCGGCGCCCGCAGGTCTTCTCTGCCGTTCAGGAAGAAGCCCGTGGTTCGTCCGCTGCCCACGTCGAAGACCACCGCGGCGTTGTGGCGGCTCATCTCGTCTTTGTGACGCTGCACGTAGCCGGCGCTGCCGTACATGCCCTGCTCCTCCCCGGTGAACAGCGCGAACCGGATGGTGCGGCGCGGGCGTAGGCCCAGCCCGTGGATGGCGCGCGCCACGTCGATGACCATGGCCGCGTTCGCGCCGTTGTCCTCGGCGCCGGTGCCCAGGTCCCATGAATCCAGGTGCGCGCCCAGCAGCACGATTTCGTCCGGCTGTTCCCGTCCGCGGATCTCCGCGATCACGTTGCGCGATTGATACGGCCCGCCGGTCTGATTCTGCAGGTTGAGACGCACGCGAACCGGCCCGTCGGCGGCGAGGCGCGCGAGGCGTCCCGCCTGTTCGCGCGAGAGGATCGCGGCCGGCGGAGCGAGGGGCTCGTTTGCCATCGCCAGCGGATGCCGGTAGAGCAGGCCGTGCGGGCGCGTGGATTGCACCAGCAGCGCCGCCACCCCGGCTTTTCGCGCCGCCGCGACCAGCGCGGGGCTCTTCATGTACTCCGCGAACAGGTCGTCCAGCGACTTCATCTCCTTGGACGAAACCAGCGCGATCGCCCCGCGCGCCGCGGCGCCGAGACGGGCGAAGTCTTCCGGCGTGCCTTCGCCCGCGTCGACCACCGGGGCTTCGATGGCGCCCGGAGTGGATCCCGAGTAAGGCGCCGCGGCCAGACGCAGCGGAAAACGCGCCGGCGCGACGCACTCCGCTTCGGCCGTGCGCGGTGCCCACTGCCGCGGGATGGGGAACTCCTCGGTCGTAACCCGGTCGGCTCCGGCGGCGCGGAATTTGGCCGCCGCCCATTCGATGGCGCGGTCACAGGCGGGCGAACCGGTGGGCCGTCCGCCGATGCCGTCGCAAAGTTCGTGCAGGTCGGCAAGCAGAGGCGTCTCGGAGAAGGCGCGTCCCGCGAGGCGCTGCTGCGTATCGTCCGCCGCCCGGCAGACCAGCAGGGCGGCACCCAGGAGAAGCAGGCGTTTCCGCATATTTGGTGAAGTATATACGATGGCCTTCGATTACACGAAGTTGAACGCCGCGCGCACCGCCGAGGCGCTCGCCCTGATGCGGCGTTTCTACACCGAGGAAGCGCTGGACTACCGCGAGGCGCGCGCCCGCCACGCGCTCGAGCACCTCGACGCGCATCCCGAAGCCGGCGGATTCTGGTTCATCGAGGCGGACGGGCGCGCCGTGGGGTACTTCGTGCTCACCGTCTGCCACAGCCTCGAGTTCGGAGGACGCTTCGCCCTGCTGGACGAGTTCTTCGTGGATGCGGCGCATCGCGGCGCTGGCGCCGGCGCGCTGGCGCTGGCACGCATCGAAGAAGAGGCGGCGCGCCTCGGCGTGGAAGCGCTGCGCCTTGAGGTGGACCGCGCCAACGCCCGCGTCCGCGCCTTCTACCAGCGTTCCGGCTTCGCCGCCCACCCCCGCGACCTCATGACGAAATGGCTCCGCTCCCGGTGAGCGCCGCCGTCTGTACGCGCATCTCCCGGATGCCGAGATCGGGGACACTGTCGCCGGGATCGGCGTAAAGTAGCGGCGCCTCGCCCCAGCCTTCCCGCCGCGCAAGGTGCAGCCACAGCCACGGAGCCGCCAGCATGGGCAACAGCACCCAGAACAGGATCGCGGATTTGCCGGCAGCCCCGATAAAGAGGGATACCGCGGGTACCAGTGCCCCCAGCACCCCCACGTAACCCGAGATCACCGTAACCAGCGGACGCTTGCCGGGCTGATAGGAGCACGCGAACGGCAACTGCTGCCAACTCTGGAAGAGCGCCTCGAACATCGCGAGAGAGGCGATGATCTGCAGCACCGTCATGCGCGCCGCCGGCATCCAGCCGTGCAGCCAGATGGAAAGCGGAATCGCCAGAAGGTAGATCGGCGCGAGGGTGTATGCGGCGATGAAGCGCTCCACGGCACGCATCCACGCCGCGCGGCCCTCCGCTTCGCGCAGCCGGAACATCCAGTGCGCCGGCAACTCCGCGGGGATTCGCATCGCGTGGCGCAGACCGGGTAGCAGAATCGCGGTGCTGGCGAGCGGCCAGAAGAGCACCAGGAAATCGAGCCCGGCCTGCCGGCGGCGCGAGACCCACAGCGCCCCATCCACGATGGAACTGTTGAGGAGCACTGCCGCCGCTCCCCCTATGTAAGCCAGCCAGACGGCGCGATGAGTGCGGCTGCGCGCGAGCGTTGTGGAGAGGAACTGGAAGATGGCGCGCTGCCGGGGATCGCGCGATAGCAGGTCCAGCGGGCTCCAGCGCCGCGTCGGGGAGTGGCGGACGCGCGCCGGGCCTTCCAGCAGAAGCTTGCGGTAACGGCGGTAGCTCAGCAGGTAGAGCGTCAGCGTCAGCGCGACAGCGCCGGCGAGCGCTATGCCGCCGCGCGCCGCCATCATGCCCCAGAAGGGATCGCGATTCCCAAGCAGATACTCGCGTACGCCGGCGAACCACACCGGTGGCCACCACGCGCCGAATTCCGGGATGCGGCGGACCGTGGCCAGCGGCCAATCGCGGACCGTCCACAGCCGCAGGCCTGCCAGCAGCAATCCGCCGGCGAGCAAGGCCTGGACCCACGTCGAGACGCGCGCGTGCCATCTCCGGGGGACCAGGTTGAGCAGCAACCCCTGCGCCGCGGCCAGCGCGAAGAAGACGAATACACAGGCGCCCCAGGCGGCTGTTGCCTGTGCGACGAAAGCGGCGCCCCAGGAAGAATCGATGGCCCATCGCCCGCCGAACTCCGAGGGCGCGACCAGCGCCGGCAGCAGCGTCAGTCCCGCGGCGAGACCTCCTGCGAAGCAGCCGGCCGCGGCCAGCCGCGCGGCGAAGACCTGTCGCGGGCGCACCGGGAGCCCGGCCAGCGCCAGGCAATCCCGCGTGGAAGGGTAGAGCGATTGCCACACGAACAGCGCGATCACTCCGGTGACCACGCTCAGCAGCAGCAGGACGCCGATCTCGTCGGCCATGACCGCCGCGCGGAACGGCTCCGGCGCCGGGAGCGCCAGCAGACGCCGGTAGTAACCTTGCTGGAAGGGGTCGAGTTCGCGCACTAGCAGCATCGCCGAGGGCAGAATCAGCGCGAGCAGCCCGACCACGGCGGGCTGCCACTGTCCGGTGGAGGCGCTCCATTCGCTGTCGAACATGTGGCGCAGGAAATGACGCGCGAGTTCGCGGGTGCGGCCGCGGGTGGGACGCTGCGCGTTCATGATCCCATTACCTCCAGGAAGCGGCCGGCGATGGCGCGTGGGTCGGATTCCCGGGTGAGTTCGCTGAAGATGGCTTCCAGCGAGGAGTGGTGCGTGGTCTCGCGCAGGTGCTGGATCGAATCGTGCGCCGCCACCCGCCCTTTATTAAGGATCAGCACGCGCGAGCAGACCTTCTCCACCACTTCGAGCACGTGCGAGCTGTACAGAATCATGCGTCCCTGCTCGGCGAGCCCCTGCATCAGTTCGCGGACCACCAGCATGGCGCCCACGTCGAGTCCGGAAAGCGGCTCGTCCAGGATCAGCAGTTGCGGATTGCCCAAAAGCGCGGCGGAGAGCAGGATCTTCTGCCGCATCCCCTTGGAGTAGGAGGCCACCGGCGTGTGCCGGTCGTCCCAGAGTGAGAACAGGCGGAGGAATTCCTCGATCTTCGACGCGATGTCCGGGGCGCTCATGCCGCGCAGCCGTCCGGTGAGTTCCAGGTATTCGTAGCCGGACAGGTACGGGTAGAGGTAGGGCTCTTCGGGCACGTAGCCAATCTCGGACTGGAAGCCGGGCAGGTCGTCCAGCACGCTGTGCCCGCGATAGAAGACCGCACCCTCGCTGGGGTCGAGCAGTCCGATAATCATTTTGACCGTGGTGGATTTGCCCGCACCGTTGGGACCGACGTAGCCCAATATTTCGCCGGGTGCGAGTTGAAAGGAGACGTGATCTACAGCGAGCACGCCGGCATAGCGCTTGGTGAGACCGCGGACTTCGAGCACGCACTCACCTCCCGAGACTTGGACTCCACGGTGGGGTCGCGGGTTCCCGAATGATACAATTCAGGTCTGCATGGGCAAACGGGTTTCGCTGTTCGTGACCTGCATGGTCGACCAGCTTTTTCCCAAGGTCGGCATGGCAATGGCCGGAGTGCTGGAACGCCTCGGCTATGAGATCGACTTTCCCGAGGACCAGACCTGCTGCGGCCAGCCTGCGTTCAACAGCGGCTATCGCGAGGAAGCACGCGCCGCGGCGCGCCACTTCCTCAAGGTCTTCGAAGCCTGCGAGCAGATCGTGGCGCCGTCGGGTTCCTGCACGTCGATGGTGACCCACCACTTCGCCGAACTGTTTCACAAGGAGCCGGAGACGCTCGCCAGAGTCCACGCCCTCGAAAAGCGGGTGTGGGAGTTCTCCAGCTTCCTGACGGAAGTCGCCGGTGTGGAGGACGTGGGCGCGCGCTTCGAGGAGGTGGTGACCTTCCACGACGGCTGCCACGCCCTCCGCGAACTCGGCATCAGGAGCGCGCCGCGGCGCCTGCTGGCCAAAGTCCGCGGGCTGGAACTGCGCGAGATGGTTCCGGCGGAAGAGTGCTGCGGCTTCGGCGGCACGTTCAGCGTGAAGTTCGCCGAACTTTCCGGCGCCATGGCGCGCACCAAGATCGAAGCCATCGTCAAGACCGGCGCGAACACCGTAGTCTCGCTCGACCCCAGTTGCCTGATGCAGATTCAGGGAGCGCTTTCGCGCGCGGGGTCCGGCATCCGTACCATGCATCTGGCCGAAGTGCTGGCCTCCCGGTAACAGTATGAGTGGCGAATTCGATCAGAAAATTCATCAGACGCTCGAAGATGCCAACCTGCAACTGGCCATCTACACCGCCACCGGGCGCCTGAAAGAGCGGCGCATCGAGGTGGTGGCGTCCGAGGCGCTGCCCGATTATCAGGAACTGCGCACCCAGGCCAACGCGCTCAAGAAGCATGCCATCGAGAACCTGGATTACTACCTCGAAGAGTTCGAGCGCAACGTGACCGCGCACGGTGGCAAGGTGGTGTACTGCAAGGACGCCACCGAGGTCTCCGATTTCGTGCTCTCGCTCGCCAGGGAAAAGGGCTCCCGCCTGATCGTCAAATCCAAGTCGATGACCACCGAAGAGGTGGACCTCAACGAACGGCTGGAGCATCACGGGCTGGAATCGGTGGAGACCGACCTGGGCGAGTACATCCTGCAACTGGCGCACGAGAAGCCGTATCACATCGTGGCGCCGGCGCTGCACAAGACCCGCTACGACGTCGCCGACATCTTCGAAAAAAACCTGCATGTGCCGCGCGAAACCGTGGTGGAGAAGCAGACCGCCATCGCCCGCGCCGTGCTGCGCCAGAAGTTCCTCGAAGCCGACATCGGCATCAGCGGAGCAAATTTCCTGGTGGCGGACTCGGGCGCGGTGGTGATCATCGAAAACGAGGGCAACGCGCGCCTCACCACCACGGCGCCGAAGATCCACATCGCCGTGGCGGGGATCGAAAAGGTCATCCCGCGCGCGCAGGATGTGGCCACGTTCCTGAAACTGCTGGCGCGCAGCGCCACCGGGCAGTTGCTGAGCGTGTACGCGTCGTTCCTGAGCGGGCCGCGCCGCCCCGGCGAGGTGGATGGTCCGGAAGAGTTCTACGTGGTGCTGGTGGACAACGGGCGCACCAAGCTCCTGCCCGACAAAGCCAAGCGGCAGTCGCTCTACTGCATCCGCTGCGGCGCCTGCCTGAATACGTGCCCGGTGTACCGCAAGATCGGCGGCCACAGCTTCCCGTGGGTCTACTCGGGACCCATCGGCGCCATCATCACGCCGCAGTTCATGGGCGTATCGCACGAGCCGGGTCTGCCCTTCGCGTCCAGCCTGTGCGGCGCGTGCGGCGAAGTCTGTCCGGTCAAGATCGATATCCCCAAGGTCCTGCTGGACCTGCGCAGCGACGTCAAGAAAACGGAGACGCGTGAGAAGCAGAACCGGCTGGAGAAGTTGGCCTTCAAGGCGTTCGCGTGGGTGGTGACGCATCCGCGCATTTACGAATTTCTCGGGCGCGTGGCTTCCTCGATGGCGCCCTCGGGCAACGGCGGGTGGATCAGGAGCGTGCCGCCGCCGATGAACCTGGCGCCGGTGCGCGCTTGGCTGAGCCAGCGCGACCTGCCTCCTCCCCCGTCTAAGAGTTTCCGCGAAATGTGGAGGCGCCGGTGATGCCGCAAGGGTCGCGCGAAAATATTCTGCACCGCGTCCGCACCGCGCTCGGCCGCAGCGCCGGACAGCCGCCGTCGGAAGCCCCGCCGGTGCGGCTGCGCATTCCCGAAGTGGACATGGAGGCGCGCATCGCGTCCCTGCGGATGCGCATCGAAGCCCTCGCCGGCGCCACCCACCGCGTGGCCACGGCCGAAGACGCGCGCGCTCTCGTCGCCGGCATCGTCGCGGGACGGCCCACCGTCGCCTCCAACTCGCCCTATCTCGCCGAGTGCGGAATCGCGTCCCTGCCGGGCGTGCGCACGGGAATCCGCGAGACGGACGACATGCGTACGGCCGCCGCCGCCGCGGAGGTCGGGATCACCAGCGCGGATTACGCCCTGGCCGATACCGGCACCCTGGTGATGATCTCCAGCCCCGCCGAAGCGCGCCTCGTCTCCCTTCTGCCCATCCTGCACGTCGCGGTGGTTCCGCGCGAACGCATCCTCACCGGGTTGGACGAGTTGTTCACCCTGCTGCCCAAACCCGCGGACCAGACCAGTTCCATGGTCCTCATCACCGGACCGAGCCGCACCGCCGACATCGAGCAGATCCTCGTGCGCGGCGTCCACGGCCCCGGGCAGATCACCGTGATTATCGTCGGCTGACGCCACCTCGGGGTTACAATGGGCCTTCCATGTCCGAGGCCTCCAAGTTTCTCCTCGAGGATCGTCAGATCCCAACTGCGTGGGTCAACGTGTTGCCGGCGCTTCCGGAACCGCTCGATCCCCCGCTGCATCCCGGTACGCACCAGCCGCTGACCCCGCAGGACCTGCTGCCGATCTTTCCCATGGAACTGATCGAGCAGGAATTCTCGCCGCATCCGCTGGTCGATATCCCGGGCGAGGTCATGGACATTTACCGCCTCTGGCGCGCCACGCCGCTCTATCGCGCGCGCCGCCTGGAGCGGGCGCTCGATACCCCCGCGCACATCTATTACAAGTACGAGGGCACCAGTCCCGCGGGCAGTCATAAGCCCAACACCGCCGTGCCCCAGGCCTACTACAACAAGCGCGCCGGAATGAAGCGCCTGGCCACGGAGACCGGGGCTGGACAGTGGGGCAGCGCGCTTTCCCTCGCCTGCAAGTTCTTCGGCCTGGAGTGCACGGTCTACATGGTGCGGGTGAGTTACGACCAGAAGCCCTATCGCCGCATGATGATGCACACCTGGGGCGCGCAGGTGTTCGCCAGCCCCAGCGAGCACACCCACGCCGGCCGCGGCGTGCTGGCCGAATCGCCGGATTCCCCCGGCAGCCTGGGAATCGCGATCAGCGAGGCCGTCGAAGACGCCGCCACCCATCCCGACACCAACTACTCGCTGGGCAGCGTGCTCAATCACGTCATGCTGCACCAGACCGTCATCGGACAGGAAGCCAGGTTGCAGATGGACCTCGCCGGCGAAAGCCCCGACGTGGTCATCGGCTGCTTCGGCGGCGGCAGCAACTTCGGCGGCCTCGCCCTGCCCTACGTGCTCGACCGCTTCGCCGGCAAGGGACCGCGCATCCTGGCCGTGGAACCGTCGGCCTGCCCCAGCCTCACCCGCGGCGTCATGGCCTACGATTACGGCGACACCGCGAAACTCACGCCCCTCATCAAGATGTACACCCTGGGGCACGATTTCGTGCCGCCCGGCATTCACGCCGGAGGTTTGCGCTACCACGGCGCCTCGCCCCTGCTCAGCCACCTCCTGAAACTCGGCCACATCGAAGCCAAATCCTATTCGCAGTTGCCGGTCTTCGAGGCGGCGATCGAGTTCGCGCGCACCGAGGGCATCCTGCCCGCGCCCGAATCCTCCCACGCCATCCGCGCCGCGGTGGATGAAGCGCTGGCCGCCCGCGAAGAGGGGCGCCCGCGCACCATCCTGTTCTGCCTCAGCGGTCACGGCCACTTCGATCTCGCCGCGTACGAAAACTACCTGAGCGGGCGTCTCCAGGATTACGAATATCCGGGCCGCGACCTTACCAAGTCTCTGCCCGCGATCTGATCTCGTATCATGGGGAACGCCCCATGATCGACGCCCTGAAGGGCCTCTGGCGCAGATACCGCGGCCGTGGCGAGGACGACTTCCCGGAGTCCCCCTACGATGATCCCGAACTGCGCCACCTCCTGGTGCGGCACGCCCTGCGCATCGCGGCCATCTTCTTTGTCGTGTTCGGCGCCGTCTTCTTCGCCTTCCGCTGGTCCGGCGCCGCGGTACGGTTCGGCGCCATGCGCGCCGCCGGCGCCGCCGCCCCCACCTGGCGCGTCACAGGCGTCATCCGTGACGCCCGCACTGGCGAACCCATCCCCTGGGCAAGCGTGGAAGACGACCCCGCCGGGCGGCCCCCGCTGTTCCGCGCCGACGCCGATATCGAGGGCCGCTACGACCTGCTCACCCTCGCCGAACCTCACCGGCTCCGCGTCTCCGCCCCGGGTTATCGTACCCGGGTCCTACGTATCGGAAGGATATGGTACCTCTGGCTGCCGCGCGGCGAGGAGCGGAGCAACCCCCGCCTCGACCCTTCTACCGATGCCCCTAAATGAGGGGATGGCGTTTGCCTTTACTGTGTCGGGAATAGCGGAAGGTCCCCGTCATAAAAGGGCTTGCACCCATGCCCCCCGGAGTGGTAGACTCGTTCTGGTCGGCCTAGTACCTCACTTAACTTTTAGGCCAGATTGTTGAAATGATCGCAAGCATACTCATCCTCGCGGTTTCGGCGGTCCTACTGGCGTACTGGTTTCGCTACAGTTGCCTGCTTTTGTTGCGTAACGCCGGCCCCCGCGCCGATGTGCCCGCGCAGGATGATCGCTTCAACATCGGAATGGTACTGGAACGCGCTGCCACCGAACCCCACCTCGATGTTCTGGAACGTGCGCTGGAGCGGGATTACCACATGCTCAGCTACCTGCTCAAGCACGCCGCCGACCTCGAACTGGCTTCCATCGAAAACCGCATCCTGATGCTGGACTATCGTCTGATGCGCGGCTGGTACCGTGTCACTCGATTTTTCGCGCCCAAGCTGTCCCGCAAGGCGATTGTGGAAATGGCGACGGCCCTTGGCGCCGTGGCCCATCAGACCGCTCAGCAACCCGAAGAAATCGCGTAATCCGCCCGCGTTGTCCGTTATCTTGCCCCGCGGCGTTACCCTTTTTCTGTCCAGTACGTCTCCTGCTCTACAATGAAAAACGTGGGATCGCAAGCCGCTCTTGAACTGGCAGTGGACCGCCTCAACTCCGTTCGCCGGGAGATCGCCAAAGTCATCGTCGGTCAGGACGATGTCGTCGAAGGAGTGCTCATCTGCCTGCTCTCCGGCGGCCACGTCCTGCTGGAGGGCGTGCCCGGACTCGGCAAGACCACCCTGCTGCGCACCCTGGCGCGCACACTGCACCTCAGGTACTCGCGCATCCAGTTTACGCCCGACCTCATGCCCGCCGACATCGTGGGCAGCATGATTATGGAGAGCGACGAGCGCGGCAACAAGGTACTGCGCTTCCAGCAGGGGCCCATTTTCGCCAACCTGGTACTGGCCGACGAGATCAACCGCGCCACCCCCAAGACGCAGTCCGCCCTGCTCGAGGCCATGCAGGAACGCACCGTCACCAGCGGCACCACGACCCACGAGCTCGAAGCCCCCTTCCTGGTGATGGCCACCCAGAATCCGATCGAGATGGAGGGCACCTATCCGCTGCCCGAAGCGCAGCTCGACCGCTTCCTCATGAAGATTCTGGTGACCTATCCCAGCCGCGATGAGTTGAGCCGGATCGTGGAGCGCACCATCACCCGCGAAGAGCAGTTGCCCGTGCCGGTGCTCGATCGCGCGTCCATCCTCGAAGTGCGCGCCGTCTGCCGCCAGGTCCTGGTCGCGCCCCACGTCCAGGATTACGCCATCCGTCTGGTCATGGCCACGCAGTCCGACCAGCCGGAGGCGCACGAGCTCGCGCGGCGCTATATCCGCTACGGCAGCTCTCCGCGCGGCGCCCAGGCGCTGGTCGAGTGCGGGCGCGTGCGCGCGCTCATGAACGGGCGCGCCCACCTCTCGGTGGAGGACATTACCCACGTCGCGCCCGGCGTCCTGCGCCACCGCATCATTCTCAACTTCGACGCTCACGCCGACGGGCAGACGCCGGAAACCGTGCTGCAGACCGTCCTCAAGGAAACCTCCGCGCACGCATCCGCTGTGTAGGAACGCCATGGCAACCGCCCCACTGCTGGACCGCGAGTTTCTCGAGAAACTCGAACGGCTGACCATTCACTGGCAGAAGTCCTTCGCCGGACTGGTCGGTGGGCACAACCGCTCGCGCTTCCCCGGTCCGGGCCAGGAGTTTCTCGACCACCGCAATTTCCACCAGGGCGACGACCTGCGCGCCGTGAACTGGCGCGCCTACCTCCGGCTGGAGAAGCTCTTCCTGAAAATGTTCCAGGTGGAGCCGCGCGTCCCAGTCCGCCTGCTCCTGGACACCAGCGCCAGCATGGGCGCCTACGGCGGCGTGAAGTTCGATTACGCGCGCCGCCTCGCCGGCGCCCTCTGCTACATCGGCCTCGTGCGGCTGGATTCGATCGAGGTCCACGGCTTCGGCGGACGCCTCCACCACCGCATCCTCGCCGCCGGCGGACGCCACCGCTTCCGCGGCGTGGCCGAAGGCCTGACCGCGCTCGAAGCCGTCGGCCCCACGGATTACGAAGCCATGGTGCGCGACTTCATCGGACGCTTCCAGCAGCGCGGCCTGGTGATCGTCATTTCCGATTTTCTGGACGATAACGAGTGCGGCCGCGCCCTGCAATACCTCTGCGATTTCGGCCACGAGCTGATGCTCCTGCAGGTCTTCGCCGCCGAAGACCGCGACCCGCCCTGGACTGGCGAACTCGAACTGCGCGACGCCGAAACCGGCGCCGCCCTGAAGCTCGATTTCGACGCCGCCGCGCGGGACCGCTATCGCGCCGCCTTCGACGAGTACTGCGCCGTGATTCAGACGCTGGCCGTGCGCAGCGGCGGCCGCTACGCGGCTATCTCCACCGCACAGCCGCTCGAAGACGTGATCTTCAGCGACCTCGTGCGCATGAGGGGGATCGCGTGAGCCGGAGGGCCCCGTGTATTTCCTGAACCTCTCGTTCCTCCAGTTCGTGGCCGTATTCGGCGCCGTCTCCGCGATTTCGGTCGCGCTCTACCTGCTGGACCGCTCCCGCCGCAAGCTGGTGGTTTCCACCCTCCGCTTCTGGGTGGCGGCGGAGCAGCCCGCCGCGGCGGCGCGCCGGCGCCGTATCCAACAGCCCTGGTCGCTGCTCCTGCAACTCGTCTCCATGGGTCTGCTCATCCTGGCCATCGCGCAGTTGCGCCTGGGCACCCCCCTGGCCGCCGGACGCGATCACGTGATCGTGCTCGATACCTCGTCCTGGATGGCCGCGCGCAGCGGCAACCGCACCCTGATGGACGTAGCCCGCGAACGCGCCCGCCAGTATCTGCGCGCACTGCCCGCGCGCGACCGCGTCATGCTCCTCCGCGCCGACGCCGTGGCCACTCCCGCGACCGCCTTCGAACCCGACCGTAAGAAAGTGCTGGCCGCCATCGACGCCTCGCAGCCGGGGGCCACCGCGCTCGATCTCGACCGGGCGCTCGTTTTCGCCCGCCACATCCAGGGGCAGGACGGCCGCCGCGCCGGCGAGATCGCCTTCATCGGCCCCGGACGCACCGCCGCCCGCGATCCCGGCGCCGCCACCACGCTGCCCCGCAACCTGCGCTTCATCGCCATCCCGGACAACGTGGAGAACGTGGGCCTGCGCCGCGTCGGGCTGCGCCGCTCCGGCGGCGATTCCGACGCCTGGGAAATCTACGTCTCGGTCCGCAATTACGGCGCCCGCCCGCATTCCGTCACCGTCGCGCTGGATTTCGGACCGCCCGGACGAGTCGGACGCGTGGCCGCCGGCGCCCAGCCCATGACCCTCGCGCCGGGCACGGAGCAGGATGCCGGCTTCACGTTCAAAACCTCCGCCGCCGGCGTGCTCGGCGTTACCCTTTCCCCACACGACGTCTTCCCAGGCGACGACCACGCCGAACTGGAACTGCCCGCCCAGCCCTCGCTCCACGTCGTGGTCTACTCCACGCAACCCGACCTGCTCAAGCCCGCCCTCGCCGCCACGCCCCGCGTCACGGCGGAGTACCGCCGCCCCGAGGAGTACCGCCCCGGCGACCGGGGCCTGATCATCCTCGACCGCTTCATCCCCCCGCAGCGCCCCGCCACGGACTCCATCTGGATCGATCCCCCCGCCCTGGGCTCGCCCGTGCCCGTGCGCACCCGCGTCGAAGGTGTGCCGTTCGCACGCTGGGATTCGGACTCCCCCGCCGCCGCCGGTCTGCACACCCACGATTTCAAGCTGGACCAGGCCAGCGTCTTCGAAGCCGGCTCGGACGATGGGCGCGTCGCCGAGGTCGATGCCGGCCCCGTCATCGTCACCCGCGCCGGCTCCCCCAAAATCGCCGTGCTCGGATTTCATCCCGCGCTTTCGGCCATGCGCTACGAACTGGCCACGCCCTTGTTGTTCGCCAACCTCCTACGCTGGATGGCGCCCGAGACCTTCCGCCGCAGCGAAATCTCCGGCGCCAGCGTGGGCGCCGTGAAACTCGTGCTCGACGAGGGCGTCACTCCCGGCGCCGTCAAGGTCACCGCCCGCGACGGCTCACCCGTGCCCTTCACCCTGCGCGACCGCACCCTGAATTTCTTTTCCGCCGCGCCCGGCGGCGTCAGAGTCGTGGCCGGCGATCGCGAATACCTGTATTCGCTCACCCTGCCCGAACTCTGGGACACCAAGTGGACGCCGCCCCCGGACGTGCACTCCGGCGTGCCGCGCTTCGCCGGCGTCCTCGATAGTTCCCGCGACCTGTGGCCGTGGCTCGCCCTCGCCGGCGCCGCCGGACTCGTGCTCGAGTGGTTCCTCTACGGACGCTTCCGGCGCGGCGCCGCCGCGCGCCGGCATCTGGTGATGCGCGGCGCCGCCGAAAAGGTGGAGGCCGGGCGATGAGCTTCGAGCATCCCCTGCTTTTGCTGCTGGCGCTGGTCCCTCTCGGCTGGTGCGCGTGGGAGTGGCGCCGGTCGGCCCGCCTGCACGCGCTGGTTCTGAAAACCGCCTCGCTCGTGTGCATTGCATGCGCCCTCGCCGCTCCGCGCCTCACCGTGTACCAGAGCAAGGTGGCGGTGGCTCTGCTGGCCGATACCTCCGCCAGCGTCTCCGCGCAGGACCTCGCGCGCGAGAGCGCGGTGGCTGCCGAGTTGCAGCGCGCGCGCGGCCGCAACTGGACCCGCATCATTCCCTTCGCGCGCTCCACCCGCGCGCTCACTCCCGCCGAGCAGGATCGAAAGGGCCTGCGCCTGGCCCACACGGCGGGAGAGGCCGGACGAGGCACGGACCTCGAGTACGCCATCCGCGACGGTGCCGCCTCGCTGCCCGCCGGACTCGTGCCCCGCATCCTGCTCCTCTCCGACGGCAACGAAAACCTGGGCAGCGTGGCGCGCGCCATCTGGCAGGCGCAGCAACTCGGCATCCCCATCGATACCGTGCAGCTCGCCGGACGCGCCCGGCCAGGCCTCTTGCTCGAATCGGTGACCATCCCCGGGCAGGTCTTCAGCGGCGAGCGCTTCCCCATCGATGTCGCGGTGGAAGCTCCGCGCGCCGCCGATGCCAAAGTCGAGCTTACCGCCGAAGGCAAGACCATCGGGGGCAGCCAGGTTCAGCTCCAGCAGGGGCTGAATCGCCTGCGTCTGCAGGCCAGCGTGAACGCCGTCGGCGCCATCGCTATGGCCGGCAGGATCGCCGCCGCGGGCCTCGGCGACGCGCGCTTCGAGGATTCCGTCACCCTGCGCAGCCCGCGCGTGCTGCTGGTTTCGCACGATCCTCCAGCGAGCGAGGAGCACATTCTCCGCGCGCTCCAGGCCAACCAGTTCGAGGTGCGCCGGGCGCCCGATGGCGTGCCGCTCAAACTCGACGAGTACCAGCTCGTGCTGATCAACAACTGGAACATGGAGTCCATCCCCCTGCCCGCCAAGGCCGCGCTGGAGGATTACGTCAAGCAGGGCGGCGGCCTCATCTGGATCGCCGGCGATCGCAACGTCTACGTGGATAAGAAGGGCAAACCCGAGGACGCGCTCGAACGCACGCTGCCCGCGAAACTCGCGCCGCCCCGCTCCCCCGAAGGCACCGCCGTGGTGCTGATCATCGACAAGTCGTCCTCCATGGAAGGCCGCAAAATCGAACTCGCCCGCCTGGCCGCCATCGGCGTGGTGGACAACCTCCGGCCCATCGACTCGGTCGGCGTGCTCATCTTCGATAACTCGTTCCAATGGGCCGTGCCCATCCGCCGCGCCGAGGATCGCGCGACGATCAAGAAGCTGATCTCCGGCATCACCCCCGATGGCGGCACGCAAATCGCGCCCGCCCTCACCGAGGCCTACACCAAGATCCTCCCCAATCAGGCCACCTACAAGCACATCGTGCTGCTCACCGACGGCATCTCCGAGGAAGGCGACAGCATGAACCTCACCCGGGAGGCCAAGGCGAACAAGGTCACCATCTCCACCGTCGGGCTGGGGCAGGACGTGAATCGCGCCTTCCTCGAAAAGGTCGCGCAGAACGCCGAGGGCAAAAGCTACTTCCTCAATGATCCCTCGGGCCTCGAACAGATCCTGCTGCGCGACGTGGAGGAGCACACCGGCATGACCGCCGTGGAGAAGGCGCTTCAGGTGCAGGTGGCCAAGCCGGCCGAGATCCTGGAGGGCGTGGGCATCGAATCCGCCCCGCAGTTGAAGGGGTACGTGCGCTTCCAGGCGCGGCCCACCTCGGACACGATCCTGATGGCCGACCGCGAGGACCCCCTGCTGGTGCGCTGGCAGTACGGCCTCGGCCGCGCTGCCGTCTTCGCCAGCGACGCCAAGAACCGCTGGGCCGCCAACTGGGTGACCTGGCCCGGCTTCGACAAGCTGTGGGCCAATATCTTCCGCGACCTGCTGCCCCACGCCGTGGCCAGCGAGACAGCCACCGATTTCGACCGCGCCAGCGACGAACTCGTGATCGACTACCGCCTCGCCCGCGACGTCGCCGAACCCAAAGCCGCCCCCGATATTTTCGTCATCGGGCCCAACGGCTTCCAGCGCCCGCTGGCCGTGGCCAAGGTGGCGGCCGGACACTACCGCGGACAGGTCCGGATCGGCGCCGCGCAGGGCCTCTTCCGCGTCCGCCCGCTGGCCGAATCGCGCGCCTTCCCCGAGGTCGGCTTCTACCGCCAGGAGGACGAAATGCAGGAGTACGGCAACAACGAAACCCTGCTCCGCCAGATCGCCTCGGCCACCGGAGGCAGGTTCAACCCGCCGCCGCGCGACGTCTTCCAGGCCTCCGGCCGCAGCGTCGCCACCGTGATGGATCTGTGGCCCGGATTGCTGGCGCTCGCCCTCGCGCTCAATCTCGCCGAACTGATCCTGCGCAAGTGGAAGGGCCTGCTCGAAGCCCTGCACCTGCGCCCGGCCGAATCGCAGGCGTAGCCGGGAGCGCTCCTACTCGTACCGCAGCGCCTTGGTCGGATCGATCCGCGAGGCTTTCCGCGCCGGGAGGAAGCCGGCTACCGCGGCGGTGACCGCCAGCGCCGCCACCGCTCCCGCAGTCACCGCGAAGTCCCGCGATTTCACGCCGAACAACTGCGACTCCGTCACCTTGGCCAGCGCCAGCGCCGCGGGCACGCCGAGGGCGATCCCCGCCGCCAGGATCCACGCCATCTCGCGCATCACCATCGTCCGGATGCGCGCCGGAGCCGCGCCCAACGCCATGCGGATCCCGATCTCGCGCGTGCGGCGCGTCACGCTGTTGGCCATCACGCCGTACAGCCCCAGCATCGCCAGCAGCGTGGCCAGGATCGCGAACGCCGCCGCCAGTTGCAGCACGATGCGGTCGTTGCGGATGTTGCGCAGAATCTGCTCGTCGAGTGTGCGCAGGTTCTCGGCCGGAAGATCGCGGTCGATCGCCGCCACTACCCGCCGGATCGCCGGCGCCATCTGCGCCGCGGGCAGTTGCGAGCGCACGTAGAAGCACAGCGAGTTGACCTCCGGATCCTGCCGCCAGGGGATGTAGTACAAGGCCGGCGGCTCCTGCTTCACCCCCGAATAGTGGCTGTCCTTCACTACCCCGACAATCTGGATCTCGAGCTTGTCCGAGCCGAAGCGCAGCCCGATCGGGTTGCGCCCGTCCAGGATCTTCTTCACGAACTGCTGGTTGACGATCGCCACCTTGGGCCCGGTGAGGTTGTCGCTGAGCGTGAACTCGCGTCCGGCGATCAGCGGAATTCCCATCTTGCCGAAATAGCTCGGGCCGATCTCGTTGAACATGGAGTGGTCCTGCTCGCGCTGCGGACGACCCTCGACCCGCACGCTGTTGCCCCAGTTGCTGCTCGCGATCAGCGGCACCATCGCCGCCGCCACGCCGCGCACCCCGGGAATCGCCGCCAGGTCCGTCTCCATGCGGTCGAACAGCGCGCGCGTCTGCTCGTTGCTGTACCCGTTCAACGATGGCGAAACGCTGAACCCGATTATGTTTTCGGTCTTCATCCCCAGGTCCACGTGCATCAGGTTGACCAGGCTCTTGAGGAACAGTCCCGTGGGGATCAGCAGCACCAGCGATACCGTCACCTGCGCCGCCACCAGCACCTTGCGTACGCGCGCCGAAGCCTTCGTGCCGGAGGATTGGCCCGACTCGTCCTTGAGCGTCGCCGCCGTCGAGGCGTGCGCCGCCTCCCACGCCGGGTACAGGCCGAACAGCAGCCCGGTGAGCGCCGCCAGCGCAACGCCGAAGCCCAACACCGTCCAGTTCATCTCCGGCGTGAGGAAGTGAATGGATTCGCCGCCGCCGATCATCCCGTGCACCAGCACCGCCAGCGTGACGCGCCCCATCGCGAGCCCGGCGATGGCGCCGCCCGCGGCCAGCAGCAGCGCTTCCCCCAGCATCAGCCCGATCAACTCGCCGCGCGATGCCCCCAGCGCCGCGCGGATGGCCATCTCCCGCCGCCGCTGCGCGCTGCGCGCCAGCAGCAGGTTCGCCGCGTTCGCCATCGCGATCAACAGCACCAGCGCGGTCGCCGTCATCAGAATCAGCACCGGCGTCTTGGCGCTGTCGCGGAATCCGCTGTTGCCGTGGCTGCCTTCCTTCAGGCTGAGCCGGCTTTGCAGGAACCGCTCGCGCTTCTTCGCCTGACGCCACGGCTCCGTCTTGGCCTGCTCTTCCACCAGTCCCGCGTAGGTCGCGTTGAGTGCGGCGGCGGCCTGCGCCCGCGTCGTCCCCGCCGGTATCCGCGCCAGCAGGTACAACCAGTAATCGTCCCAGCGCTTCGTATGATCCAGGTTCGGGGTCAGCAGTGGGTTGAATACCAGCGGCACGTAGGTGTCGGGCTCATCCCCCAGCGTCGTCCCGGTGAAGCCCTTCGGGGTCACGCCGACCACCGTGAAGGCGTGGCCGTTGATGCGGATCGCCTGGTTCAGCACGGAGATTTCCCCGCCCAGCTTGTCCATCCAGTAGCCGTAGCTGACCATGGCCGCGGCGTTGCCCGCGCCTTCCGCGTCGTCCTCCGGAGTCAGCGTGCGGCCCAGCAGCGGCTTCACCCCCAATACCGCGAAATACTTCCCGGAGACCACCTCGACCGAGCCCGGCGTGGTCTGCTTCCCGAACGCGATATTGGCGCCCAGGCTGCGGAACGCGGCCAGGCCGGCGTTCCCCGCGCGCACCTTCTCGAGCCGGCGGAAGACCTTGTAGCTGAAGATGTAGTCCATGTCGCCCGAGCTGTCGGTGGAACTGCGCCCACCCTTGAACTCGCCCGGCGCCGTGACCAGCGCCAGTTGCTCGGGGTGCTCCACCGGCAGGCTGCTCAGCACCACCTGGTCGAGCAGCGAAAAGATGGCCGTATTGGCCCCGATCCCCAGTGCGAGCGATAACACCACCACCAGGCTCAGCAGCGGCGCGCGCGCCAGGCTGCGGAAGGCAAACCGGATCCGACCCATACCCCCATATACGCGCAAGGAATGGGAAATGTTGGCTCGGATTCGCCTATTTCTTGACGAACAGCGAAATCGCCATGAAGAGCCCCACCCCGATGACGATGCGTCGCACCGCCGTGCGCCCGATCTTCCGCGCCGTGCCCGCGCCGCCCAGCCCGCCCAGGATCGCCGCCACCGCCATCACCAGCACATCCGGCCAGTACACCATGCGCGCCCAGATGAAGTAAGCGGCGGCGATGCCGTTGATGCTCCCCCCGAAGATCACTTTCAGGCTGTTCATTTCGTGGATGTCGTTGAGCCCCAGGATGCTCAGTGCCGCCAGCATCAGGATGCCGATGCCCGCCCCGAAGTAGCCGCCGTAGATGCCCACCGCAAGCTGGAATAACAGCGCGCCTACCATCCATTTCGCGGAACGGTGCCGCGCCGCATCGGCCGTCTTCAGATACCGCTGCACCGGCTCCTGCGCCATGAACAGCAGCGTGGCGAACAGGATCAGGTACGGCACCAGTTCCTCGAAGATCGCCGGCGGCGTCCATTTCAGCAGCAGCGCCCCGGTGATGCCGCCGATCAGGCTGGGCACGATCAGCACTCGGAAACGCGGCTCCGCTTGCCGCAGTTCGCGCCGGTAGCCCCAGGCGCTGCCCACCGTGCCCGGCCAGATTGCGACCGTGCTCGTGGCATTCGCCGTCACCGGGTTCAGCCCCAGCCAGATCAGCGTCGGGAACGACACCAGCGTTCCGCCGCCGGCCACGGAGTTGATCGCACCGGCGAGAAATGCCGCCCCGAACGCGCCCGCGATGTGCAGTGTCTCCAATCCGTTATTCTAACCGCCGGGAGCGCGGTCTCCGCCGCCGCTTTCACGAGGCCAGAAGCTGCTGCAGGTTGTTCAGGCTCCGCCGCATCGAAGTCGCCGCCGCCGGACGGCTGTAGGTGCGGATCTTCTCCAACACCCGGCGGTTGAGCCCCACGAAGCGCGATGTGATCTCCGGGTCCCGCCAGCCGCATGCCGCCTCCTCCTCCAGGATCTCCAGCGCGCGCTGCCGCGTGCAGGGCTCCTTGTAAGGACGCGTGTTGGTGAGCGCGTCGTAAATGTCCACCGTCTGCAGCACCCGTGCCAGCAGGGGGATCTCCTCCCCGCGCAGGTGGTCGGGATACCCGGTGCCGTCCATGCGCTCGTGGTGGCTGCGGATCAGCGGCAGAACCGCGCGAAAGCTCTTGAGCGGCCGGCAAATCGATTCGCCGCGCGCCGGATGCGTGCGCATGGCGTCCCATTCTTCCTCGGTCAAAGGCCCGGCTTTGAACAGAATCGCATCCGGAATCCCCACTTTGCCGATATCGTGCAGAAATCCACCCAGATACAGCGTCAGCAGGCTGGCTTCGTCCAGCCCCATGGCCACTCCCAGCGCTGCGGCGGTCAGCGCCAGCCGCTCGCAGTGGCCGGCGGTGATTCCATCACGCTGTTCCACTACCTTGCCAAGCGAGAAGAGCACTCCCTCGCCGGAACTTCCCGGGTAGGCATCTTCAGCCGGCCGCGACGCCTTGGCCGGCCGTGCGGTCCCTGCGGCGGCGGGCGGCTTTGCATTAGTCCGACTCATGGTTCTAGCGCTTATATCGGCAAAAGACGCCGGTTCCGCATAGTACTAGGGTGAAAAGTCGGGGCAGCCTCCTCAAACGAGCGCCGTCGTCCCCCCCGTTCACCTTCGAACCGCCGTCAGCGAGCGCCACGCGGAATTGCCCGCCGCATCGTAGGCCCGCACCGTGATCACGTTGGTGCCCACCAGCAGCGGTACCGTCGCGCTCCACGAAGTCGTCCCGGACGCCGTTCCCGATCCGCCCGTGGAAACCGCCCACTTTACGCTCAGCACCGCGACGTTGTCCGAAGCCGCCCCCCCGATTGTGATCGCCTCCGCCGTCGTCGATACGATGCTGAGCCCCGGCGATGTGATCTGTAGCGCAGGCGGCGTCGAGTCCGGCGTCGGCTGTGTCGGCTGTGTCGGCGGCGTGGGCTGCGTCGGCTGCGTGGGCTGCGTCGGCGGCGTGGGCTGTGTCGGCTGCGTCGGCGGCGTGGGCGTCGTGGCCGGCGCGCCGTACAACGCCTGTATGCCGGCGATGTCGTCGCTGCTCAGCCCGCCCACCTGCCGGTAGTACGGATACATCGCCGTTCCCGGACGGTCCGTGTGGCCCAGCCCGAGCGCGTGCCCGGCTTCGTGCAGCGCCACGCTGAACAAGTCCACGCTCGATCCCGCATGCCACCCCTCGTCCGCGTCCAGGTGCATGTCCCCGGCGATCGTTTCCTGGTTCGGCGGCGCCGGATAAAACGTGTGCGCCAGCGTTCCGCCCGGTCCGTCGAACCGGTACCCGTCTCCGTGCGCCCCGCTGGCAAACAGAATATCGATGGTGCGCGCCGCCCCTTGCGTCCCCGGCGCCATGGTCACGTTGGAATACTTCGTCCACTCGCGCAGCGCGCTCTCGATCTCTCCCCGCGCCGTGGCCGCATCCATCTTTTCCGTCAGGTTGCGGATGAAATACCCCAGCGCCACCTTGCCCGCCGCGTCCTTTGGCCAACCCGTTCCCACCAGCGCGTACTCGCCCACCGGGCCCGCCTCCGTCACCGCGCCCGCGCAGCCCGCCACCCGCACCCCCGCCGCCAGGTCCGCCGACGCCGGCATCAGGTACGCCACTTCGTCGAATTCCGCCAGCTCCTTCAGCCGCGCCAGCGGCCCGCTCAGCACCAGTTGGCGCGGCAGCAGCCCCGGATTCTCGATCGCGTCGAAACCCAGCGACCGCGCCACCTGCCGCGCCCGCGGCATCTCCACGTCGGCATGGAACACCGCCAGCACCGCTCCCGATACCTGCCCCGCCAGCAACGGGCTGATCTTATCCTCCGCCTCCAACGCCCCCGCCCAGGCCACGTTCAGCCCGCTCAGATCCGCCCTCGGCCCCGCCGCCACCATCAGCGCGTTGTCCGGCACGTATTCAAGCACCCGCAAGCCCCGCCGCACCAGGTCCTCGCGCACCGCCGCGTCCGGATAACCCGGAAACTGCACGATCACGTGCCCCGCCCGGATCCGTCCCGGCACGCGCGCAACGGCCCCCGCTTTCAGGCGGATCGGCTGCCCGAGGAGCACAGGCGCGGCCAGCAACAGCAGCGCCGCCGGGATGAGTTTCCGGTGGTTCACGAGGTGTTTCTCTGAAATGGTTATCGGTTGGAAAAGGCGGAGGGGCGACGCTAATGACGCTGGATTCTTACCTAACGGCTACTTCCCGTTTCCCTTAGACGTCCCGATCAATTCGCGCAGCCTCGACGCCAGCATTTGCGGAGTGAACGGCTTCTGCAGGTACGGATCCCCTTCGGCCAACTGGTCGTGCAGCCGGATGGCCCGGTCCGTGTATCCGGACATGAACAGCACCTTCAACCCCGGGCGCACCGCGCCCAGTTGCCGGGCCAACTCCGGCCCGTTCATGCCCGGCATCACCACGTCGGTGAGCAGCGCGTCGATCCGCTCACCCGCGTCGCCGGCCAGGGCCAGCGCCTCCCGCGGACTGCTCGCGTCCAGCACCCGGTATCCGTGCCGCTCCAGCATGGTGCGTACGAAGCGCCGCACCCCCTCCTCGTCCTCCACCAGCAGGACAGTCTCGCCTCCGCCGGCGTGCACCGCTTCCTCCGCGCGCGGCGCGTCTTCAATCCCGGCGCCCTGCACCACCGGCAGCAGGATCTTGAACGTCGACCCCCGCCCCGGCTCGCTGTATACCCAGATGGTCCCCTGCATCTGCCGCACGATGGCGTACACCGTGGCCAGCCCGAGCCCGGTTCCCACCCCGGGTTCCTTGGTGGTGTAGAACGGCTCGAAGATCCGCGCCTGCACCTCCGGCGTCATGCCGGTGCCGGTGTCGCTCACCGCCAGCATCGCGTACGGCCCGGTCTTCACCGCCAGGTGCGTCTGCGCGTACTGCTCGTCCAGGAACAGGTTGCCGGTCTCGATGACCAGCCCCCCGCCCTCCGGCATGGCGTCGCGCGCGTTCACCACCAGGTTCATCAGCACCTGCTCGATCGCCCCCGGATCGGCCCGTACCCGGCCCAGGTCCGCGTCGCACTGAAACGAAAGCTCGATGTCTTCGCGGATCACCCGGCGCAGCATTTTCTCCGCCCGCGCGATCACGGCGTTGACGTCCAGAACGCCGGGCCGCACCACCTGCCTGCGGCTGAACGCCAGCAACTGGCGGGTCAGTCCCGCCGCGCTCACGGCCGCGCGTTCGATCTCCTCCAGCGGCTCGCGCAGCGTGTCGTCCGGCGCCAGACCCTCCAGGCTCATCGACGCGTAGCCCTGGATCACCGTCAGCAGGTTGTTGAAGTCGTGCGCCACTCCGCCGGCCAACTGCCCGATCGCCTCCATCTTCTGCGACTGGCGCAACTGCTGTTCCATCTGGACGCGCGCGCTGATGTCGGTAATGAAGCTGATGGCCAGTTGGCGGCCGCCCACCTGCACGGAATTGAGGCTGATCTCCACCGGAAACTCCTGGCCGTTCTTGCGCCGTCCGGACAACTCCATTCCGATCCCCATGGGCCGCGGGTGGGGCCGCGCGAAATACCCGTCGCGGTGCCCCACGTGGGCATCGCGCAGGCTCTCGGGCAGCAGCATTTCCAGCGGCTGTCCGAGCATCTCCTCCCGCGAATAGCCGAACAGTTCCTCCGCCTTGCGGTTGACCAGTTCGATCTCGCCCGCGCGATTCACCGCCAGAATGCCCTGCGAAGCCGATTCCATCAGAGCGCGGAACCTCGCCTCGCCCGCCGCGTGCGAGGTGATTTCTCGCATCGCGATGGCCGCCAGGTCGGCCAGTGTTGCCTGGCCCTCCGCACTCAACCCCGCCCGCGGCTGCGTGTCCATTACCGCCAGCGTTCCCAGGCGGAATCCTTCCGGCGTGATCAGCGGCGCTCCCGCGAAAAAACGGACCCGCGCTCCGCCCGTCAGCGTCGGCCGTGACGTGAAGCGCGGTTCGGCATCGGCGTCCGGCACCACCAGCGCGCCCGCCGAGCCGATGGCCACGTCGCTGAAACTGCCCTCTCGCGCCACCCAGGAGAGCGTCATCCCGAAGCGCGATTTGTAGCACGTCCGGTCGCGATATACCAGCGCCAGCGACGCCGCCGGTGCGTCGAACAGGCGCGCCGCGAGCTCCGTGATCCGGTCCAGCGCGGCATCGTCCGGACCGTTCAGTATCCCCATCCGCTCCAGTGCCGCCAGCCTGCGTTCTTCCCCAGCCGAGCCGAGTGCGTCCGATGAGCCCATGAGTCCTTGAATGTCGCGATTGTAGCAAAGCCCCCGCCCCTCCGGGCGTGCGGCTGCCCGCTGTGTCGCATTCGGCAGGCATAATAGAGTGAGAAATCTTCCTATGGTGGATCCCGGATCCAGAACGAGCCGCGTGGTGTTGCTGGCCGGCTTCGGCGGCCTGCTCCTGCTCACCGGCTTCGCCGGCCTCGACGGCTTGCAGGCCCTCGAACAGATTCGCAATTCCAACGACAGCGTGCGCGAGGACTTCGTGGCGCGCACCCGCCTGCTCGAACGCATCCGCGGCGACGTCTACATCTCCGGCACCTATGTGCGCGATTACCTGCTCGAGCCCGAAGCCGGCAAGGCCGAGGGACACCGCTACAGCCTGCTCGAAACCCGCAACGATACCGACGCCGCCGTGGCCTCCTACCGCAACCTGCTGCATGCCCGCGAACTGCGCGCGCTCGAGGGGCTAACCAGGGAACTGGACGCCTACTGGAAAGTCCTCGAACCGGTATTCCAGTGGACCCCCGAGCAGCGCCGCAGCGATGGCTACGACTTCCTCCGCGACGAAGTCTTCCCGCGCCGCATGGCCATGCTCGGCATCGCCGACCAGATCGGCGCCATGAACGAGGCCCAGATGCGCGAAGGCCGTACGCGCGTCAACGAGGTCTTCGCCCAGTTCCGCCGCCGCCTCCTGTGGGTCATCGCCCTCACCATCGGACTCGGCCTCCTGCTGGCCGCGTTTTCCGTGCGGAAGATCCTCCGCCTGGAACGCGGCACCGCGGAATCGCGCGCCGCCCTCGAGCAGCTCTCGGCGCGGCTGGTGGCGGCCCAGGAGGAAGAACGCCGCGCCATCGCCCGCGAACTGCACGACGAGGTCGGGCAGGCGCTGAGCGGGGTCCGGCTGGAACTCGCCAATCTCAGCAAACTGATCCGCGAGAACAGTTCCGGCACCGCGGCCAAAGCCGACGAGATCAAGGAGCAGGTGGAAGGCGCCATCCGCGTCGTGCGCAATATGTCCCTGTTGCTGCGCCCTTCCATGCTGGACGATCTCGGGCTCGTGCCGGCTCTCGAATGGCAGGCCCGCGAGGTCTCCAAGCACAGCGGCCTCCGCGTTCAGGTGGAGGCCGCCGAAGTCTCCGAAGAGCTGCCCGAGGAACACAAGACCTGCGTCTACCGCATCGTGCAGGAGGCCCTGCACAACTGTGTGCAGCACGCCGCCGCGCACAGCGTCAGGATCACGGTCGAGCAGGTGCGCGAATCGCTGAAACTCGCCATTGAGGACGACGGCAAGGGGTTTCTGCCGGCGCGCCAGAAGGGCATGGGACTGTTGGGCATGCAGGAACGCGTCAAGCACTTGGGCGGAATGTTCGCGATCGAATCGGCGCCGTCGCATGGCACGGTGCTCAAGGTGGTGCTTCCACTGGTATGAAGACGATACGGATTTTATTGGCCGACGACCACACGGTCGTCCGCAAGGGCCTGCGCCTCCTGCTCGAGGGGCAGCCCGGTTTCGACGTCGTGGCCGACGCCGCCGACGGCCGCGCTGCCGTGGCTCTCGCCGAAAAAACCACGCCCGACGTGGTCGTGATGGATATCGCCATGCCCGGGTTGAACGGCATCGAAGCCGCGCGCCAGATCGCTTCCAAGGTGCCCACCGCCGCGGTGGTCTTCCTCAGCATGCACTCCGACGAGAGCTACGTGCTCAAAGCGCTCAAATCCGGCGCCCGCGGCTACCTGCTGAAGGATTCCGCCGAGCAGGACCTCATCAACGCCGTGGTAGCCGTCAGCGAGGGTAAGGCCTTCTTCAGTCCGGCGATCAGCAAGATGCTGGTCGAGGATTACCTGCGCCAGATGCAGGACCGCCACCTCGAAGACAGCTACGAACTGCTCACCACGCGCGAGCGCGAGGTGCTCCAACTCCTCGCCGAAGGCCGCGGCAACAAGGATGTGGCCACGCTGCTCAACCTGAGCCTGCACACCGTGGAAACCCACCGCGCCAACATCTGGCAGAAACTCAACCTGCACAACCAGGCCGAGCTGATCCTCTACGCCATCCGCAAGGGCGTGATCCGGTAGAACCGGCCGGTCCGCCGCAGGCTTACCGCGCGGCCGGTTCCGGCGATTTTCCCCCGGGAAAGCGGAAGCCGCGGCGGGTCGGGCTCAGTTTCAACTAGTTGCGGAGCCGCCACCGTAAGGGAGCGACTTTTGCTGCGGGCTGGCCCGCGCCCGCCTGGCTTGCCGCGCGCACCTCGATCCCGGCGGCGCCGGCGAATTCGCGCGCCGGAGTGTTCAGCCAGGCTTCGACCGTGTACATCCCCGGCGGCAGCGGCTCCCCTCCGCGCAGGCGCAGCGGAATCTCCTGCGCGAAAACGGCTTCGCCGGCCACGATCCGCTCCTCGATGGCCTGCGCGTAAACGGCGTCGTCCGACCAGCGGTAGACGATCTCGCCGTTTGCATTCCGCACTTGGATGTCGTAACGCTGCGCCGAAGCGAACTCCAGCTTCTGCGCCACCGCGTGGTACAGGCTGAGCCGCAGCGTCACGCGCAGGCGCTGCTCCGCTCCCGCACCCGCCTCCACCACCGTACGGTCCAGCACCACGTGGAACGACGCGGCCGGTTCGCCCATGTACGTCAGGGCGCCGGCGCGCGCGTGGATCAGGTCGTAGGTCGCCGGCCCGGCGATGGTGCTCACGCTGCGCCGCACCAGTCCCACGTTGGCCACGTAGAGTTCGCGCTCGATCCCGGTGTCCGCGCAGGAGTAGCTCCGGTAGCGGACGTCGAGCGCCTGGGGGAACCATGCGTGCGCCGCGCCGTAGGGAACGTTGCGCGCCTGCGGCTGGTACCCCTGCGGGCAGCCGCCGATCGTAGTGTCGAGCCAGGCGCCTTCCACGGGTTCGAAGGAGGAGAACAGGAATTCGCGGTCGGCCTCTTCGTCGAAGCCGTACAGGTTGGCGCCCTCGGCGCGCAGGAATACAGCCGACGCCGCGTAGCCGGTGACCTTGTGGTACGCGTTGCCCTGGTGCATGACCGGCAGGCCGACGCGGATCTGGAACACGGCGCCGCTGGCGGCGTCGCGATAGGTCCACTCGTTGCCCGCCTGCAGGGGCAGGTATTCAGGTGCCGCCGCCGCCGTGGCGGCGGCCAGGATGACGAAAAGTCCGGTGCGTAATGTTGTCATGTCCAGATACGCGAAAGCCCCGCCGGCGGCGGAGCGTGCGCCGCGCGGCGGGGCTTTTCACATGGTGCGGAATCGAACCGTGGCCGGGCTACCGGCGCGCCACCTGCTCGACGCCGCCGGCGTAGCTCAACGCCGTGGCGGCCCAAGCCGTGGCCGCCGCGGAGATCCACTGGTCGTGGCCGTAGGGGAACACCGTGTCGAAGTACGGCTGGAACTTCGGTGTGCGGCTCTTCACACGCCAGCTCCCGTCGGCCGCCTGGCCGGCCAGCAGATACTGAACACCGCGCCGGTAAGCCGGATCCTCCGCCGGCACGCCGAGTTCGTGCAGGGTGTACAGCGCCATGCCGGTGGCGTAGGCGTCCGCCGGCAGGTCGGGCGTCTGTCCCCAGCCGCCGTCCGCGCGCTGCAGGCTTACCAGCTTCCGCAGTCCGTCCACCCGCGAGTGGCGCGGGCTGCCGGACCAGGCCAGGCCGAGCAACTGCATGCACAGGTCCTCCGTGGTCCTGACCGGCGCGGCGGCCAGCCAGCCGGCCGCGCGCTCGATGCGGCGCCCGGCTTCGGCCTTGCGGCCCGCCGGCGCGTAGAGCGCCAGCGCCCGGATGGCGGTGGCGGTGCGGCTGATGTCGCCGTCCATCATCGGCGGCCGCGCGATGCCGCCCACGTGCCAGTTGCCCGCCTGCCGCTGCTGCGCCATCAGGTTGTGCACGATCGCGTCGGTCGCCGGTCCCGCGGGCGTATGCTCGCTGGCCACCTGCAGCATCGCGTAGGTGAGGATCTCCACCGCCGGCGGATCGCCGCGCTGCAACAGCGGCTGCTCGAAGCCGCCCAGCGCGAGCATCGCGCCCTTGATCTCCGCCTGCTTCGCCGCCTCGTTGACCGCGATGCCGTTGGCCGCGGCGGCGTTGACCGCGATCGACAGAAGGTTGGCCGAGTGGCAGGAGCCGCAGCCGCCGCCTTCGAAGAAGCTGCCCGAGGCGCGCTGTAATAGGTCGATCGAGCGAGCCGCGGCGGAGCGCGCGGTACCCGTGGCCGCCTGCGCGGCCGGGATCACGGCGCGCGACGTGTAGGCCGGCCGGCGATTCAGTCCGAGTTCCCTCAGGATCGCCGGATTGTTCTGCATCGCCGCCCAGTCGGCGGCGCTGAGCCCGCGGCTGTCCCTGGCCTTCACGTCCGCGCCGCGGTCCAGCAGCAGCCGCGCGATGCGCGCATCGGCGTGGTCGGTGGCTACCGCGTTCATCAGCGGGGTCATGCCGCGCACGTCGCGGGCGTCGATGCCGGCGCCGGCGTCCAGCAGCACGCGCACCAGATCGGCGGGCCCGTAAACACTGGCCAGCAACAGCGGGGTGAACGAGCCGAGCGCGATCTTGCCGGCCTTCACGCTGCCGTTGATCTCAGCCGCGCTGACGGCGTTGACTTTGGCGCCCCGCGCGATCAGCAGTTCCGCGATCTTCGTGTTCCCGTTGGCGGCCGCGTTCATCAGCGGCGTCATCCCCACCGGGTCTTTCGCATTGACGTCCGCGCCCCGCTCGAGCAGCAGGCGGATGGTCGCGCTATCGTCGGCCGCCGTGGCGGCGAGGATTTCGCTGCCGTCCAGTCTGGCGCCGTGGTCCAGCAGGAAACGCACGATGGCGGAGGAGCCGTCGTTGGCCGCCGCCAGCCACACGGCTGTGCGGCCCATTTTCGAACGGGCGTTCACGTCGGCGCCGCCGGCCACCAGCCGCCGGACCTTGTCGAAGTCGGTCGCGGCCCACATCAGCGGGGTGGCGTCGAAGGCGTTGCGCGCGTTGGCGTCGGCGCCCGCGGCCAGCAGCATGCCGACCGCCTCGCTGCTGCCGTAGGCCGCGGCGTGGTGCAGGGGCGTGGTCCCCCGCGCATCCTTTTGGTTGACGTTTTCGCGCCGCGCCAGCACCTCGAGCGCGGCGAGATCGTTGTTGCGGATCGCCCGGTAGAACCCCGGGGCGCCATCCTCCGCGAGCAACGCGGCGGCGCCGGCAAACAGGGCGGCGATTCGGAAAAGGCTCTTGCGTGTCATCTTCGGTGTCCCTCTGCCTGGTGAACGCGCAATCCGAAAGATATCTGGCTCGCGAAAAAGCGGCCGGGCGATAATGATCCCCAGGCTCCAAGGCATGGCTTCCCCATCCGCTCCCGACGTCACCCAACTTCTGGCCCAGTGGAGCCGCGGCGACCAGGCCGCGCTGGAACAACTGCTGCCGCTGGTGTACGGCGAATTACGGCGGCTGGCTTCGGCCTATCTGCGCCGTGAGCGCAGCAACCACACCCTGCAAAGCACCGCCCTGGTGCACGAGGCCTTCCTGCGCATGGTCAACCAGCGGGACGTGCAGTGGAAGAATCGCGCGCACTTCTTCGCCATCGCGGCCCAGATGATCCGCCGCATCCTGGTGGACTACGCGCGCTCCCAGCACGCCGAAAAGCGCGGCAGCGGCGCCGTGAAGCTGGCGCTGGACGACGCCATGGCCGTGCCCCAGGCGCCGGTCGCCGGCGTGGACCTGCTGGGACTCAACGACGCGCTCGACAAACTCGGGACGCTCGACGAGCGCCAAAGCCGCATCGTCGAACTGCGCTTCTTCGCCGGACTCTCCATCGAAGAAACCGCCGAAGTCATGTCGCTGTCCCCGGCCAGCATCAAGCGCGAATGGCAGACGGCGCGCGCCTGGCTGTTCCGCGAAATGACGCGCCACGCTCCTGAAACCGCATGACCGGCGAAGAATGGCAGCGGGTCAAGCAGATCCTGCACGAAGCGCTGGAATTGCCGCCGGCGCGGCGCGCCGGATTCCTCGACCGGGCGTGCGCCGGCGCCGGCGAACTACGCGCCGAGGTGGATTCGCTTTTGGCCTCGCACGAGGCGGCCGGCGCGTTCATCGAAGAATCCGCCGTAACCCCGAAGTTCGCCGGCGCGGCCGACGCCCTCGGGGTGGGCGCGCAGGTGGGGCCGTACCGCATCGTACAACTCATCGCCGAGGGCGGCATGGGCTCGGTGTACCAGGCCGTACGGGTGGACGATCTCTACCGCAAGATCGTGGCCATGAAGGTGATCCGCCGCGGCCTGGTCGGCGATTACGCTCTGCGTCACTTCGATACCGAGCGGCAGATCCTGGCGCACCTGGATCACCCATGCATCGCCAAACTGCTCGACGGCGGCACCACCCCCGACGGGCGGCCCTACTTCGTGATGGACTTCATCCCGGGCACCCCGATCGACGAACACTGCGATGCGCGCCGCCTGGACGTGGAGGAGCGCATCCGCCTGTTTCTCACCGTGTGCTCGGCCGTGCACTACGCGCACCAGAACCTGGTGATCCACCGCGACCTCAAGCCGCAGAACATCATGGTCACCGAAGGGGGCGCCGTGAAACTGCTCGATTTCGGAATCGCCAAGCTGCTGGACCAGGATTCCCGGGCCCTGGGCCACACCCTCACCCTCACCCTCACCACCATGCAGGCCATGACCCCGGAGTACGCGAGTCCGGAGCAGTTGAGCGGGGGCAGGATCACTACCGCGAGCGACGTGTACGCGCTCGGCGTCCTGCTCTATCGCCTGCTGACCGGCCACCGGCCCTACAGCCCGGAAGCCTCCTCCGTCCACGAGTTGTGGGATCAGATACGCAACCGCCCGCCGCGTAAGCCCAGCACGGTGGTGACGCTGCCCGAACCCGGTGCCGCGCCCGAAGCCGTAAGCCACGCACGCGGCACGCGGCCCGACCGCCTGCAGCGCCGCCTGACCGGCGACCTGGACAACATCCTCATGATGGCGCTGCGCAAGGAGCCCGAACGCCGCTACACCTCCGTGGAGCAGTTCGCCGGCGATCTCCGCCGCCACCTGGCCACCCAGCCGGTGACCGCCCGTCCGGATACCATCCGCTACCGTACCGGCAAGTTCATCCGGCGCCATCGCACCCCTGTGACGGCGGCCGCCCTGCTGGTGCTCTCGCTGCTGGGCGGCATCGTAGCGACGTCGTGGGAGGCGGGCCGCGCCAACCAGGAACGCGCCCGCGCCGAGCGCCGCTTTCAGGAGGTCCGGGGACTGGCCAACTCGGTCCTGTTCGAACTGCACGACGCCATCGCCAACCTTCCGGGATCCACCCAGGCGCGCGAACTCCTGGTGAAGCGCGCGCAGCGCTACCTGGACGGGTTGGCTCGCGAATCCGGCGGCGATGACGGGTTGCAGCGTGAACGCGCCGCCGCCTATCAGCGCATCGGCGACGTGCTCGGTCTGCCCACCCGTCCCAACCTGGGACGCACGGCCGAGGCGCTCGCGAGCTATACCAAGGCGCTCGACATCATGAAGGGGCTGGCCTCCCGCCGCCCCGGCGATCGCGGCATGCAGGGCGACCTGGCCGCGATCTACAACGGCATCTGCCAGGTGCAACAGAGCAGCGGTCACTTCCGCGAGTCCCTGGATGCGTGCCTGAACGCCGAGCGCCTGCTTCAGGCGCGGCTGGACGCCGATCCCGGCGACCTGAGGATGCGCGCTGACCTGGCGGCCACCTACCAGAACACGGCGGGCGCGTATTCCAACCTGGGCGAGTGGGAGCATTCGCGCGAACAGCGCATGCGCGCGCTCGCCGAGTTTCAGGAACTCCACCGGCGGCAGCCCGGCGAGGAGGTCTACCTGAGCGAACTGGCCACAGCGTATCATCGGCTGGCGGGCTTGCAGGAACAGGTCCGGCAGTTCCAGGAGGCCAGGGCCAATTCGCTACAGGCGGTGGCGCTGTTCAATGAGGTCGCCGGGCGGCACCCGCGGGACATCCGCCGGCGGCTGGGCTGGACCTTCGCCATGCAGCGCCTGGGCAGTATCCTGCTCTCCTTGAACGAACGCGAGGGCGCCCTGGACGCGTTCCGCCAGGTGCTGCCCATCCGCGAGCAACTGCGCGCGCTGGATCCGCACGATGTGCGCTCGATCGTGAATCTCGGCAACAGCCACGCCGCCATGGGGGTGGTGCTGCTGGCCATGGGACGCGCTCGCGAGGCCGAGCCGCACTTCGACGAGCAGTTGCGCATCGCCTCCGGCCTGGTGGAGCGCGATCCGCTGCGCGTGGAGCACCAGTACTCACTCTCCGAAGCCTACGAAAACCTGGGACGCCTGGCGGCGCGGCTGGGACAGCGCGAACGCGCGCTCGAGCGGCTCAACGAGGCGCTGAAAATTTATGAAGCGCTGGCCGCGCGCAACGCCGTGTCCGCCGAATACGCGCAGGTGCCGGAGCGGATTCGCAAGGAGTTGGCCGGGGTGATGTAGCGCCGGCGTGCGGCGACGCGCCGCCCTCCGGGGTAACCCCCTGCTACCCTGAGGGTTCGTATGCGCAACACGGCCGTGCTGTTGATCGATTGTCCGGACCGCAAGGGGCTCGTCGCGGCCGTTTCCGGCCTGCTCTACCGGCACGGGGCCAACATCCTGCACGCGGATCAGCATCGCGACCAGGAGGCCGGTCTCTTCTTCATGCGGGTGGAATGGGATCTGGAGGCCTTCGGGCTGGATGCCTTTCGCGCCGAGTTCGCGCCGCTCGCCGGGGAACTGTGCATGCGCTGGCGCATCGAGGAAATGGCTCGCCGCCCGCGCGTCGCGCTGTTCGTCTCGCAGTACCTGCACTGCCTGGTGGACCTGCTGCACCGCCGCCAGATCGGCGAGCTCAACTGCGAAATCCCGCTGATCGTGAGCAACCATCCCGACGCCGGGGCGCTGGCGCGCTTCCACGGCGTCGAGTTCCGGCTCGTGCCGGTGACAGCGGCGGCCCGCTCGGAGGCCGAGGCCGAACAGGTGGCGCTGCTCGGCGAACACGGCATCGAACTGATCGTGCTGGCGCGCTACATGCAGATCCTCTCGCCCGATTTCGTACGCCGGTACCCGCGGCGCATCATCAACGTGCACCACAGCTTTCTACCGGCGTTCGTCGGCGCGCGGCCCTACCACGCGGCCTTCCAGCGCGGCGTGAAACTCATCGGCGCCACCAGCCATTACGTCACCGAAGAGCTCGACGCCGGCCCGATCATCGAGCAGGACGTGGTGCGCATCTCGCATCGCGACCAGGTGGAGGATCTCATCGTCAAGGGCCGCGACCTGGAGCGCATGGTGCTCTCGCGCGCCGTGATGTGGCACCTGGAGCAGCGCATCCTCTGCTACGAGAAGAAGACCGTGATCTTCGATTGACCGCCGGCAGCCGTCTAACGTGCGCGGCTCCGCGCGTTCAGCAAGCGCCAACGCGCCGCTCACTAGCGTGCGCGGCTCCGCGGGCTCAGCAAGCGCCAACGCGCCGCTCACTAACGTGCGCGGCTTCGCGGGTTCAGCAAGCGCCAACGCGCCGCTTACTAACGTGCGCGGCTCCGCGGGTTCAGCAAGCGCCAACGCGCCGCTTACTAACGTGCGCGGCTCCGCGGGCTCAGCAAGCGCCAAGACACCGCTTA
>JAFDVU010000058.1 GCA_018268835.1 Acidobacteriota bacterium
CCTTGCCCCGGTCTCTCGGTTCGGACGGATTTTCAAGATAGGAGGCCTGCGCTACGGTTGCCTTCCTGGGATGACGTCGATTTGGAGTTGCGGGTCGGCGGCGGGAATGTAGCGCTCGGGGAGGCCGAGTTCCTTGCGGACCAGGTTGCAGCCCTGGGCGATGGCGCTGGCCTTGTAGAAGGCGATCTCGCGGTTGCAGCCCTGGCGGCCGAAGCCGCAGTCGCTGGAGACGATCAACTGTTCGGCGGGGATGTACCGGAGCGCCTTGCGGATCTCCGCGGCCACGTCTTCGGCACGGTCCGCCTGCAGGACGCGATGGCTCACGGCGCCGATCGCGATCTTCTTCTTCAGGTCGTTGCGGAAGGGCGCGAAGAGGTCGAGGTCCTGCTGATTGCGGTCCTTCATTTCGAGGGTCCACACGTCGCCGCGGCAGCGCTCCAGGTAGATCTCGATCGAGTTGGCGTAGCTGGTGTCCTCCATGACGCGCTGCATGTTGGGATTGCCCCAGCAGGTGTGGATCCAGATCTCGACATCGTCGAGGCCGGCCACTTCGCGGCTGAAGGCGTCGATCATGAACTTCACTTCGTCGTGATCCTTGCCGTAGGTGTTGGCCATGAAGTGGAAGGTGGGCTCTTCGATCTGAATGCAGCGGCAGCCGGCGGCGCGCAGGGCGAGCAGTTCCTGGTTCATGGCCACGGCCATATCCCAGATCACTTCGCGCTTGTCCTTGTACCTGGGCGTGTGGATGTCGAGGAACAGGGCCATCACCTGCGAGCAGCAGGTACCGAACTTGAGCGGTCTGGGGGTGCGGGCCTGCGCGAGGCGCCAGATCTTGGGATAGTCGAGCGGGCGGTGCTCGATTTTATCGACGACGCGCGGCCAGCGCCATCCGGTGTAGATCTCGTTGAGGAGCGTGCCGGGCGGATAGTGCAGCCAGGGGGCGGTGGTCTCCTCGGGCTGCAGGTGGTCGCCCGCGAATCCGGCCCAGCGCTGGATGGGGTAATGGTGCCAGGCGCGTCCGGCGAGGTCCTCGTCCACGTGGAGGTCGCCGTGGGTGAGGATGTCGAGTCCGGCGCGCTCCTGGTCGCCGATGAGCACGGTCATGGCGTCCTGGAACTTTTCGCGGAAGCGGACGTCGAGCATGCAGGTATCGAGAGGACGTCCCCACATGCTGATGTCGTACCAGCGGGGACGGGGGAAACTGCCGGTGGTGGTGCCGGGCAGGATCAGGTCGCGGGTGGCGGTGAACATGGCTGAGAGGGCATTGTACACCTTGCCGGGGACAAGATCGCCAGCGGCGCCGGTTACTTCACCGCGAGCCAGGCGAGGAAGAGGCCGTCCGGCTCGACGTCTTCCCAATAAGAGATGAAGCGGCTGGTGACTTCGCTGCAGTGGCGCTGGAGTAGGCGTTCGAGTTCGCGGCGGGTGAACCACTTCTCCCATTCGGGAGTTTCCAGGCGGCCCCACTGTTCGGCGTTCTTATCGATGATGGCGATTCGGCCGCCGGGCTTGACCACGCGGCAGATTTCGGAGATCGCGCGATCGATCTCCACGGCGTGCTCGAGCGATTCGGTGGCGTAGGCGCCGTCGAAGAAGGCGTCTTCGAAGGGCAGTTCGGTCATGGACCCGGCGCGGGTGCGGATGCCTTCCGGGACGTGGCGCAGCATCTCTTCGGAAATATCGAGGCCCCAGATTTCGGCCTCCGGCTCCTGCTCGCGGAAGATGCGCGCGAAGCGCCCCTTGCCGCAGCCGACGTCGAGCACGCGCCGCCCGCGCAATTCGCCGAGGTGTTCGCGGATCAGCTTGACGTGGTAGATGCGGGGATCGATGGTGGAGGGGAAATGCTCTTCGTCCGCGGCGGCATGGTCGAACGAAGCCTGAATGCGGGCGCGCAGTTCGGGGGTGAGCCGCGCGCCCTCCTTCTTCGAAAACAGGTGCTTCAGATTCACGCGCGGGTGAGGAAGATGGGGAAGCCGAGCTTGTGGTCGTAGGTCGGACGGTAGCGCTCGGTGTTGTACATGGTCGCGAGGTCCACTTTGCGCGGTCCCAGCTTGGGATCGGGGATCTCGACGAGGCGGTAGCAGCCTTCGTTGATGGCGGTCATGAGGCCGTGCTGGCCTTCTTCGATGGCATCGAGCGCCATGCCGGCAAAGGTCGCGGCCACCATCTTGTCGACGAAGTCGGGGCTGCCCGAGCGCAGGTCGTAGGTCAGGTCGCTGACGATGGTTTCTTCGCCGGTGGCCTTCTTGATCTCGCTGCTGAGGTCTTCGGCGACGCTCATCTTTTTGCGGTGGCCGAAGGCATCGGGCTCGCCGTACTCCTTGACGGTGTAGCCTTCCCACTCGGCGCCTTCGCTGAGGATGGCGATCGAGTAATTGCTGGGGTTGTGCTTCTTATCGGTGATCAGCAGTTCGATCAGTTTGTCGAGCTTCACCTTGTACTCGGGGATGCAGCAGCGCGTGGAGGTGACGTAGGCGGTGTAGAGCGCGGTGTAGCCGGCGTCGCGGCCGAAGACGCGGAAGAGGCCGATGCGCTCGTGGGATCCGACGGTGGTGCGCTGCCGGTCGATGGCGTCCATCGCGCGCGTGATCGCGGTGGAGAAGCCGATGCAGTACTCGGTGTTGCGCACGTCGTTGTCCATGGTCTTCGGCACGGCGATGACCTTCATCCCCTGCCGGTCGAGGGCCGCGGCGTAGCTCAACGTATCGTCGCCGCCGATGGCGATCAGGTAATCGAGGCCGAGGGTCTCGATGTTCTTAAGGACAGCGGGGCTGACATCGAAGACGGTGCTGGTCTCGCCCTTCTTGGTGACCTGCGTGGAGGGAAAGGTCTGCCCCGCCAGGACCGGAGGCAGCTTCTTCATCTTCGAGGGATTGGTACGCGAACTATGCAGGTAGGTGCCGCCGGTGCGGTCAATGGTCCGCGTATTCTCGCGGTTCAGCGGCAGCACGTAGCGGGCGCGGCTCGCCGGATCGTTGAGGTCGACGTGAGTGAGAGCTTCCCAGCCGCGGCGCAGGCCGATGACTTCGGCGCCGATCTCACTGCCGCGGTAGACCACCGTTTTGATGACGGAATTGAGGCCGGGGACGTCGCCGCCGCCGGTAAGAATGCCGATGCGTTTTGCTGCCATGGTTCTCCTGTATGAAGGGGGATTAGGAACTCCCATTATAAAGGATGGACGGCAGCGGATCCATGCGCGGATCGCGGCGTTTCAGGCGGCGAGCGCGGTATCGAGCACCCAGCGCACCTGCGTGGCTTCGAAGGGCGCGCCGCAATAATCGGCGGCGCCGGCTTCCAGGGCGTTGAGCCATGAGGTCACTTCCGGCAAGCGGCTGGTGACAATCACGGGGAGGCGCGGATTTAGCGAAAGCGCTGTGTCCAGCTCATTTGAATCGGTAAAGATCAGGTCGGCGTTGGCGGCGCCGGGGGAGGACTCACGCCTTGCCGAGACGGTTACAGTATGTCCAAGATGCCGCAGCACGCGGCTGAGATCTTCGGCCAAGGCGCAGTCCAGGCCGAGAAGAAGAACGTTCGCCATAATTAATCTCTCTCTTTGGGGGGAAATGAGAAGGGCGACGGAGGCCTGTTCCATAACCAGGATAGTGCTTTCCGCGGCCGCGTGTGATCGAAATTTGTTATCGCCCCGTTAAGAGTACGTGACGGGAGCTTCAAAGCGGTATCTGGGAATACAGTTGCTGCCTGGGAGATGCTTCGCACGGGCACACTTGAATGGACGCATGGCGGGTATCGCCGGGTTGCGGCCGGACGCGGGGCGCGCGGAGGACAATGTCCGCAAAGCAACAGTCCGGGGCGACCGCTCAGATTTTCAGGAACAACTGGCGGCGGTACATCCAGTAGAGGACCAGCCAAAAGACGGCCAGCACGGCCGAGCCGCGCACGAAGGGTTCGACCGCGGTGCCGAAGAAGGCGAAGAAGTGGGCGCCCAGGTGGATGCGGAAGCTATCCAGGATGAAGCGTTCCCACAGGTGCGCGATCAGGTAGGCCGCAATGGAGTTCATGCCGATCACCACCAGCGGGAAGGCCCACCGGCGCCACTGCTTGACCTCGGTCAGCCAGCAGAAAATGGCCAGGTAGAAGAAGCACAGCCCGCCGCTGAACAGGGTCCACGCTGGGGTCCAGATGCGCTTGACAATGGGGCAGATGCCGGCGAAGTGCAGCAGCACACCGGCGGCGACCGCGATGGCACCGGCCAGCAGCAGGCGGCGCATGGGAATGGCCGGTGCGGCGGCACGCAGCCACTGTCCGGCGGCGAGCCCCAGGATCATCGTGCCCAGGGTGGGGATGAAGCTGAGGGTGAGGTATCCGCCGGAATTGGCCACGAAGGGAGTGACGCGGGGGAAGAGATTGAGGAACCACTGGTCGAACGCGTTGCCGAAGTTGTCGCCTTTGTTCCAGTGCGCGAGGAACCCGCTGAAGAAGCCGGGTTCGTGCGCCGGATAGAGCGCCCAGGCGAGCCAGTAGCCGAAGAGCAGGAGGCCGAACGCGGTCCACTGCCACTTGGGCGGACGGAAGGCGAGCACGAACAGGAGCGGATAACCGAGGCCGATCTGCGTGAGCGTGTCTTCGAAGGTGAAGTAGGTTTGAGGGGCGTTGGTGGAGCGGAGGAAAATTCCGAGCGCGCAGAGCAACAGCGAGCGCCACAGCGCGTGGAAGAAGAGGGAGCGGAAGGTGCCGCCGCGGGCCATGCGGGAGGCGATCGAGTAGGGCAGCGCGACGCCGACGAGGAAGGAGAAGCCGGGCTGAATGGTATCGTGCAGCGAGCAGCCGGCCCACTCGGTGTGGGTTTGATTCCAGGCAAGGAAGGCCCAGAAGGGATTGCCAGGGAGGGCGCGGGCGACCCTGGAGAGTTGCACGACCTCCGCCATCATGAGCAGCATGACGAAACCGCGGTAGGCATCCACGGCGAGGTTGCGCTGGGACTTCGTGGCCACCACTAGAGCATACACGGGTACGAGTGCGATTTCAGGAGTAGGCGAGCGATTCGGCGGGAAGCAGCAGGCGACGCTCGCCTTCGAGGTGGCGCGTGGGATCCGCGCTGGGTCTGCCGAGCAGGTACCCCTGCACGGTGTCGCAGCCGAGGGTGCGCACGGCGGCGAGTTCCTCGGGCCGTTCGACGCCTTCGACGACGACGGTGAGGTTGAGGTTATGCGCCAGCGCGACCAGCGACTGAATCATGGCGCGCGATTCGGCGGCCTCATGCAGGTTGCGCACGAAGCTGCGGTCGATCTTCATTCCCTGGAAGGGGAGGCGGGTGAGATAGCTGAGCGAGGAATAGCCGGTGCCGAAATCGTCCACTACGAGGCTGACGCCGCAGTCGCGGAGGCGCGCCATCTTGGCGGCGGGTCCGTCGAAACCGGCCAGCACGACGCTCTCGGTTAGTTCGAGCTGGAGCAGGTCCGGAGCCAGGCCGGTTCGTTCCATGGTTTCCAGGACGCGGTCGACAAAATCGTCACGGAAGAACTGCACGCTGGAGACGTTGACGGCCACCTGCAGCGGCGGGCAGCCGGGTCTCTGCCACGCGACGGCGTGACGGCACGCTTCTTCGAGCACCCTCATCCCGATGGGCACGATGAGGCCGTTCTCCTCGGCCACGGGGATGAAGCGGTCGGGCGGCACCATGCCGTGCCGCGGATGCTTCCAGCGGGCCAGGGCCTCAAAGCCGCTGAGGCGTCCATCGCGCAGGTCGTACTCGGGCTGGTAGTGGACCACGATTTCGCCGCGCTCCGAGGCGCCGCGCAGTTCGCCCTCCAATTGCACGCGTTCGCGCAGCGCGCGGCCGAGTTCGGGAGTGAACACGCGGCAGCGGCTGCGTCCGCCGCGGCGGGCGCTGCTCATGGCGGTGTGGGCATGCTGCAGCAGGGTGGGGGCATCGGCGGCGTGACGCGGGAACAGGCTGATGCCGGCGCTGGCGGTGAGCGGGAATTCGGCGGAGCCGGCGCGGCAGGGCGCGGCGATGGCATCCAGGAGTTTGCGCGCCACCTGCTCGGCGTCGGCGGCCTGGTGGAGGTGGGGCAAGACGACGGCGAATTCGTCGCCGCCCACGCGCGCCAGGGTATCGCTGCCGCGGAGACAGTGGCGAAAGTGTTGAGGGATCGCCTCAAGCAGGGCGTCGCCCACGGCCTGGCCGTGGGTTTCGTTAAAGGCGTGAAAGGCGTCGATGTCGAGATAGATGACGCCCACAGTCTCGCCGGCGCGGTGGGCTTCGGCCAGTGCCTGCTGGAGGCGGTCGCAGAAGAGGGTGCGATTGGGCAGGCCGGTGAGTTGATCGTTGAGCGAGTTGAATGCGAGGCGTTCCTCGGCCTGCTTGCGGGCGGTGACGTCCTCCCACAAGGCGATGATCCCGACGCAGCGGCTGTCCTGCATGGCCGGGGAGACGCTGACCCGCATCCACACCACCTGACCGTCGCGGCGCAACAGGCGCACTTCGGCCACGTAGCCGCCTACGGCGCCGCCGAGGACCTCGGCGACGCGCTGGGCGTGGCGCTCGTGGTCGTCGGGATGGAGCAGGTCCATGATCCGCATGGAGAGGAGTTGTTCGCGCGTGTAGCCGGTCACCCGGCAGGCGAAATCGCTGACCTCGGCGAAGCGCCCCTCGCGATCGGTCAGCACGGAGCCGACCGTGGCGTGGGCGAACATGCGGCGGGTGCGCTCCTGATTTTCGGTGAGGGCGGTTTCCGCCTCGCGCATGCCGGTGATATCGATGTTGACGCCCAGCAGGCGAACGGGCTTGCCGGCGTCGTCGCGGAACAGCCGCGCCTTGCTGAGCAGCCAGCGGGTGGCGCCGTCGGGCCGCACGATGCGGTATTCGGCTTCGTAGGCCGGCTTGCTTTCCATTGCGCGCTCCAGGTTGCGCACCATGCGGTCGCGGTCCTCGGGATGGATGAGGGCGAACCACTCGTCGCGGGCGGGGAACTCGGCGGCCGGAGGCAGGCCGAAGATGCGGAAGATCTCCGGCGAGGCGGTGGTGCGGCCGGCGGGGATGTTCCAGTCCCAGATGCCCATGCCGGCGGCGTCCAGCGCCAGGTTCAGGCGCTGTTCGGCCTCGCGGCGCACCTGCGCTTCGAGGCGCAGCAGGCGGTTGACCTCGCTCAGGCGGCGCCCTTTCGAAGCGACCAGGGCACGGACGCGCGCGGCACGCTGCAACACCTCGCGGGCAACGGCGGCGATCAACAGCGAAGTGAGCAGCCACGCGGCCAGCAATGCCCATCGCGCCGTGGCATTGGAATCGGTTGGAAAGGCGGAAGCGGCAGAGGCGCGCAGCGTCCAGACGCGGTCGGCGAAGACGATCGGGATCGCGGCGGTGAACGGGCCATCCGGCGTCAGCGACGCCGTGTTGGAGCGTGAACGGTGCCGGTAGAGACGCCGTCCGCCCAACCCGGAATCTTCGAGAACGAAATCGATGCCCAGCGGCTGAATGTGTCTGAGTCCGGACTCGACCAGGTCCGCCACCGGCGATAGTACCAGCACCGCGCCCCGCGGGCGGCGCGCGGCATCGAACACCGGGCCGGCGAAGACCAGCAGTTCTTCGCCGGGTCCCGCCGAAGCCGGTTCGGTGACGGCGCGGCCGGCGCGAACCGCGCGGCGAACCGCGTCGGCCAGCCACGGCGGTTCCGTGTCGCCGAGGAAGGCGGGACCGGACGTGAATCGCCGCGCCCCGCGGATCGCCGCCGGCAGGCCGCTGGTACCGTCCCAGGAAATCCAATACGCGGCCAACCTGCCCGGCCGGTCTCCGCGGTGGCCGTCCAGCAAGGTTTGAATCACGTCCGTCCGTCCGCAGGCGGCCAGACGCGTGATCATCTCCAGCAGGCGCGCCGAACTCTCCGTCTCCCGGTACACTGCGCGGGCGCGGTCCTCCGACGCGGCGAGGAAGTGCGTCCGGACGCTGGCGGCTTCGTGGTGCTTTGAGTAGCTGAATCCGGCGAGCGACAGGAGCGCACCAGCGGCCAGAAGCACGCCGGATGTCCAGTTGCGGTCGAGGCGAAGCACTGCGCGACGGATGGCGGCGATGATCACGAATGGTCCCAAGGAGGCTTATCGGGTGAACGAGAAGAAAGTTGAAAGGCCCGGCTTGCGATACTGAAGGTTGCGCTACGAGTCCCGGCACGTTCCTTTCTACCTGACCTGGGCGGCGGTGGCCGCGCTGCCGTGTTCCATCACCGCGATGAACATCGCGCTGGGACTGGCCGCGCTGGCGCTATCGATCCGCTGGCGGCGCGATCGCGGCGCCCTCCGCTTCCCTCCCCTGAAGGCGCCGCTGGCGGCGCTGTTTGCGTGGACGCTGCTTTCCATCCTGCTGAGCGGCCACGTGGCGCAAGGGTGGGAAGGCGTGCGCAAGTTCTACCTGTTTCTGATGCTGCCGCTCACGGCCAGCACGGTGCGCACGCGCGGGCAGATGCGGGCGCTGGTGTGGGGGCTGGCCGGGACCACCACGCTCTCCGCCGCGTGGAGCCTGGTGCAGTTCGCGCACAAATACCGCGCGGCGCGCGATGCCGGGCTGGATTTCCGCCTCACCTACACCGCCGGGGAGCGCATCACCGGCTTCATGAGCCACTGGATGACGCTGAGCGGCGAGGAGATGATCGTGCTGCTGGCGATCGGCGCGCTGGTGCTGTTCGGAGGCGCGCGGCGCGGGCGCGCGCTGCTGGTCGGTTGCGCGGCGCTGATCGGGGTCTCGCTGGCGGCGGGCTATACGCGCTCGATGTGGATGGGAGCGGCGCTGGGCGGCGCCTATCTGGTGTGGCATCGCGACCGGCGCTGGCTGATTGCGCTGCCGGCGGTGGCGCTGCTCATCCTGGCGGTGAATCCGGCCGGCCTGGGCAGCCGCCTGATTTCGGCGTGGCACCCGGCGGGCGACGTGGACTCCAACCGCTTCCGCGTGATCTGCCGGCACACGGCGCTGGCCATGATGAAGGCGCATCCGTGGTTCGGCGTCGGGCCGGGGCAGGTGCGGCCACAATTCCTCAGCTACATTCCGGCCGATGAGCCGCGCCCGTTGCCGCCGGGGGCTTACATCCATATGCACAACACGTACCTGCAGTTCGCCGCCGAACGGGGGATCCCCGCGCTGGCGGCGCTGTTGTGGCTGCTGGGGCGGATGGCTGCCGACCTGGCGGGCGCCGCGCGGCGCCGTCCCCGCGACTGGGTGCCGCGCGCCGCGGTGGCGGTCACGATCGCGGTGCTGGCGGCGGGGTGGTACGAGCACAACCTGGGCAACGGCGAAGTGCTGCCCTTATTCCTCGCCGTGGCGGGCTGCGGGTACGCGGCGGCGGCTCCGGACGCGGAGCCGAACGAGTCGGCCGGGGGCTGAGGGATTTGCATCGGACGATGCGGCGGGATAAAGTTGACCGCATGAAACCCGACCGCCGTCAATTTCTGGAAACCACCCTCGCCGCCGCGCCGCTGTTCATCCCGGCGCGCGCCTTCGGCGCCAACGACCGAATCGCGTTCGGACTCGTGGGAGCCGGCGGGCGCGGGCGTTACCTGCAACAGACGTTTCTCAAACTGGGCGCGGAGTGCGCGGCCATCGCCGAGGTGTACGACGTCAACATGGCCAGCGCCGCCAGGATCGCGCCCGGCGCCAAGCAGTACATCGACTATCACGAGTTGCTCGGGCAGCCGGGGATCGACGCCGTGGTCGCGGCCACTCCGGACCATCAGCACGCGCCGGTGCTCTTCGCCGCGCTGGACGCGAAGAAGGACGTGTACCTGGAGAAGCCGATGTCGCACTCGATCGAGCAGAGCCAGGAGATGATCAAGCGGGTGCGCGCGACCAGGCAGATCGTACAGATCGGGATGCAGCGGCGCAGCGCGCCGGCGGTGATCAAGGCGAAGGAGATCGTGGACACCGGAATCCTGGGCCGCATCACGATGGTGAAGCCGATGTGGAACTGGAACGTATCGCGGCCGCTCAACAATTCGGCGCTGCCCGGCAAGCTGGACTGGAAACGCTTCCTGGGCAGCGCGCCCGACCGTGACCTGGAGCCGATGCGGTTCCGCAGTTGGCGCTATTTCTGGGACTACTCGGGCGGCAACATGACCGACCAGGGTACGCACCTGATGGACGTCGTGCAGTGGTTCACCAACGGCGGTTTTGCGCGGAGCGCGGTCTGTTTCGGGCAGGCGGCGAAGAACACGGGCAGCGAGGTGCCGGACAACTTCTGCGCGGTCTACGAGTACGAAAAGTTCATGGCCACCTGGACGCTGAATTACTGCAACTCTTACGACAACGACTGGAGCATTCAGTTCCAGGGCGACCAGGGGACGATGATTATCGACCAGGCCGGGTTCCGCATCTGGAAGGAGCCGTGGCCGCCGAATCGCGAGCCGGTGCAGACGATGGAGGCGCCGATCCCGATCGAGCCGCACGTGCAGAATTTCCTGGACTGCATCCGGTCGCGCAAGGAGCCGAACGCGCCGGTCGAGGTCGGAGCCAGCGCGGTGAGCGCTCCGCACCTGGCCAACGTGGCGTTCCACCAGAACCGGCGGGCGTACCTGAGCATGGACGGGAGCAGAGTAAGCTAGCAGCCATGAAACTCACCAGACGGGACCTGGTCGCGCTGGCGCCGGCGCTGGCGGCGGCCCAATCGCAGACGGCGAAGAAGAGAAGCGACCTGCCCTCGCGGTGCTTCGTATACGAGGACCTGCCGGTGAAGAAGAACGGCGAGAACGAATCGCGCGCCGTCTTCGACGGCCTGAACCATTCGGGAATTCAGCTCGACCTGCACATGACGAGCCTGGGACCGGGGCAGGTGCCGCACGCCGCGCATCACCACGTGCACGAAGAGATCATGATGCTGCGCACGGGGCAGCTGGACGTGACGATTCAGGGTAAGACGACACGCGTCACGGCGGGCAGCGTGGTGTACGTCCACTCGATGGAAGAGCACGGGTGGAAGAATCCGGGTCCGGGGCGGGCGGAGTATTTCGTGATGGCGGTGGGGCGGGAAGCGTAGGCGGCGAGTTGGCCGTGAGACATCCTCAACCGGCGTGGTGCCCTGGGGGATCGATTCAAGCCGTCTTCTCGGCGCGGACGATGAATCTGCGGGGCGCCGAACCGATGTAGTCGAACGGGAAGCAGGTGACCAGAGTGAGGCAGTCGCTGCCGTTCGGGTAGAGGACAGCGACGTCGTCCGGAGACACGACCCTGGTGGAAACGACCTTGTAGTGGCAATCGCCGTGAAGGGTGCTCAGGGTGATGGAGTCGCCGGGCCGGATATTTCGCAGCGGGCGGAAGAAGGTGTCCCGGTGGCCGGCGATCCCGATGTTGCCCGATTCGCCGGGGAGCGCCGTGCCGGGGATATGGCCGGCGGCACGCTTCAGATCGCCGGCATCCGCCCCTTCCACCACCATGACGGCGAGGCCGAGGCGCGGGACGCGCAGGCGTCCGAGGACGGCGCCTTCGCGCGGCGGTGGAGGGGCTACAGGCGGCGCCGGCGCGGGGGATGGGTACGCGCCGCGTGCAGCCGCCCGCTGGAAGTTGCGCGCCGCCTTCGCCTGGAAAAGCCGGGCGTTCACGTAGACCGCCACGCAGTATCCCAGTGCCAGCACGCCGAGCGCGGCGAATGCATACTGCGCGAAGCGGAGAATTCGCCCGGTCCGGTTCGCTTCTGCGGGCTTCATCGCGGCTTCTCCCGGGCGATCCCACCGGCTTCCGGAGCCGCCGCGGATGCAATGTAACCGGCCCGCGCGCGCACCGAATATTTTTGGCCGCGCGGCCCGGTGGCGGTTACGCGGATGCGCCGGTATGCGTTATCGAACGACGGGTTCGAAGGGACATATCCGATGGTGTACTGGTGGCGAATGTCGGCCGCGATGCGTTGGCAGATGCGCACTGCTTCGCCGGTTTCCTTGGGCAGATAGGCTTCGCCTCCGGTGAGGCGGGCCAACTTTCGCAGCACGCGCGGGTTCTTGTCTTCGTCGTATTCGTCGAACAGGCCGATCGTGTAGACGATGGCGTCGGAGCGGGCGGCTTCGTCGATCACCTGGGCGAGCGTGTGGCTGCTGGCGTTGTCGCCGCCGTCGCTGACCACGATCAGCACCTTTTTGTCGAGGGTCGCCTTTTTCAGATGGGTGAGCCCGGCGTCGATGGCGTCGTATAAAGCGGTTTCGCCCCTGGCCGGAATCCCGTTGAGCGCGATTTCCAGTTCGGAGGTACTGGCCGAGAAGAGCTTCGTATTGGGCAGCCCAAAGGACACATGCTCGTTGAAATTGACGATGAACATCTCATCGCGCGGGTTGCTGGAACGGGCAAAGACGACCGCCGCCGCGGCGACATCTTTCCTCTTCCGCCTCATGCTGCCGCTGTTGTCGACGACAAGGCCGACGGCGACCGGAGTGTCCTCGTCCTGGAAGAGTCGAATCGCCTGGGAGGCTCCGTCTTCAAACACACGGAAATTTTCCTGGTGCAGACCGGTAACAAAACCGCCCTTGCGGTCGCGGACGGTGGGGTGCAGGACGACCAGGGCGACATCCGTGGAGAAGGTGGCGCCTCCCGGCTGAGGCGCCCCCTGGAACGCACCCCCGGGGCACGCGATGAGAAGGACCAGCGGCAGCGCGATGCGCATCGGGGTTCGGGTCTACTTCACCGGCTTCGCGACAGCGGCGCTGAACCGGAGCAGCCCCGCGATTCCGAATGACAGCAGGCCGAGCAGTCCGATCAAGGGTAAGGGACTGGCGGTTTTGGGCAGCTCCTTCGGCATGCTGACCGTTTCATCCGGCGGCGGAGGGACGAAGACTTCGGCGACCTCGACTTCCTCCTCGGTGGGCTTCTGAGCCTTCAGATGCGTATTCTTCATCGCCATGACCGTGGGCTCGGTCATGTCGCGGGTGGCCTTGGTGGTATTGGCCGCAAGCTCATTCGGCATGGATGCGACCGGTTGGTTGTTGGCCTTGGCCAACTGGACGGCCTTGACCTTGGGATAGACGAATTCGTGGCCGTAATTCTCTCCGGGGTAGAACCAGGCGCGTACTGCTTCGGGGGCTCCCGCGGCCCGCTCTTCAAAGGTGATGATGGGCCTGCCCGCCGGCTTCAGGTGGTAATCCGGGACCGCCAGAAACGTCCCGTAGAGGTGATCTTCATTCTTATTGAAGACCTCGACGATGTTGCGGTCGGTCATCGAATCCGCGAGCTTGAACACATAGGTCCCAGGGTCCAGGACACGTCCCGGAATCTCGACCGGGGTCTTGAACGTGAAGACCGTCTTCTGGTTCCACTCGCCGGCGCGCGCGCACGGCAGCAGGGCGCCGAGCACCCCGGCGCAGGCAAGTGCAAGTAACTTCAAGTTGCTCATTTTCGAGTTCTCCTTTTGTGAGTGTTGGGTGCCGCCGGCCTGGAGACCGGCGGACATAGACACGCTTTCTTACTTCGGCGTAACCACGACGAAGATATGGTCGCCGCCGCGATCGATCAGCAGCAGCACGGGCGAATTGCCGGCCTGCCGGACCGCGTCTCGAAACTGCTCGACGCCGGCGACGGCCTTATGGTCGATCTCCTGAATGACGTCGCCGCGGCGCAACCCCGCATCCTCGGCCGGACCGGCGGGCTGAACGCCGGTCACGACCACGCCGGTGGTGCGGGCGGAAAGTCCGAGTTGGCTTGCGACATCCGGCGTCAACCGATCCACCGAGATGCCCAGCCGCGGACCGGCGGACTGGTTCGCGGCGGGCCCGCCCGGCGCTTCCGCCGCGTCGGGCAACTGGGCCAAGGTCAGAGAGTACTCCTGCTCGCGGCCATCGCGAAATACCGTCAACTTCACCGGCGTGCCTGGCGCCATCATGGAGACCTTGAGGCTCAGGTCCCGGCTATCGCCCATGGGAGCGCCGTTCAGCGCCAGAATGATGTCTCCACGCTTCAGGCCGGCCCGGTCCGCTGGACTGTCCGGGGTGACGTTGGCGACCAGCGCGCCGCGCGGTTCGCCGGTGAGTCCGAAGGATTTCGCCAGCGCCGGGGTCACCGGCTGAATCAGCACACCGATGGAACCGCGCAGCACCTTGCCGTGTTCGATGATCTGGTCCATCACGGCACGAGCCATGTTGACCGGAATGGCGAAGCCCACTCCCTGATTGCCGCCCCCTCCGCCGGCGATGATCGCGGTGTTGATCCCGACCAGTTCGCCGCGCACATTCACCAGGGCGCCGCCGGAGTTGCCGGGATTGATGGCGGCGTCGGTCTGCAGGAAGTCCTCGTAATCCTCAATGCCGAGGCCGCCGCGTCCGGTGGCGCTGATGATTCCCATGGTCAGGGTCCGGCCGATGCCGAACGGGTTGCCGACGGCCAGCGCGAAGTCGCCGACCTGCACCTTCGAAGAGTCGCCAAGGGTCAGGAACGGGAGGTTCTTGCCATCGATCTTGACCACCGCCACGTCGGTCTTGGCGTCGGTGCCGACGATGTGTCCCTTGAACTCGCGTTTGTCGCCGAGCGAAACCGTGATCTCATCCGCTCCGGAAACCACGTGGTTGTTGGTCAGCACGTATCCGTTGGCGTTGACGATGACGCCGGACCCGAGGCTGTGTTCCCTTTCCTCGCTGGGAACGCGAGACTGCGGGGAGAACTGACCGCCGAAGAACTGGCGGAAGAACGGATCCGAGAAAAACGGCGACGAAGGCCCCTGGCCGGAGGAACGCACGATCTTCGAGGATGCGATGTTTACCACCGCGGGGAGCACCTTCCTCGCGACCGGGGCGAAGCCGTTCAGGAACGACACCTGCTGACCGATGGCGGCGCCGCCGGGGTCCGATACATACATGGCCACGGGCTCGACGGTTCCGAGAAAGGACCGTCCCGACTTCGCGGTCGCCCAGGAACCGGCGAGACCGCCGATTCCGAGCGCCGCTACCAATGATCCGATCGCAAGTCTGCTGCTCATCATCATCCCCCTCTCTTGCTTTGCCACACGCCGAGTTGCGGCCCCTCCTCAAACGGCGCCGGCTCCGGCGGGCTGGAGTTTCCCGGCGGCGTGAACGTCCATCTCGACCGGCACAGTCCTGCGGACGATTTCGCGTGCCCTTTCGATCTCCGAGGAAGTGCCGTGCCCGACCAGAAGGAACCGGTTGGCCTTCAGCGCGACCTCGTAGCGCAGGATGCTGTCCTTGGGGATGCCAATGCTGTAGAGGCCGGCGCCGATGGCGCTGAGACCGCCCACGACGGCCGCACCCTCCAATGCGCCCACGATCCACGAGATGAGGGGTCCGGCCACCAGCACCGGCCCGATGCCCGGCACGGCAAAAAACGCCGCGCCTGCCAGCAGACCCCAGACGCCGCCCCATAGGGCGCCAAGTTTTCCCCAGTAGCGCATGCGGTCGCCGGTATTGTAGTAACCGACCACGTTCTCTTCAGTGTGATAATCCTTACCTACGATGGACAGCTTCTTCATATCGAAGCCTCCGCGGCGGAGTTCCTGCACCGCGTGTTCGGCATCGACGTGAGTTTGATATACGGCTACAATTGCGTCATCCCTGGTCATATAGTGCCCATCCCTTATCTGTTAGTGTGTGATTTAGTTCCAAAGCGGCGCGTCAAAGATAGTCCACTCACAGGCTTTACACTTCCAGTCTAAGTACCGGGCATTAACGGAAGATAAGAAGAACCTTATGGTTTTCTTTATGACGGACGCCCCAGCACCGCGCCGATGCGGGCCAGCAGGGTACCGGCATCGACCGGTTTACGGAAGAAGGCTTCGGCGCCCGCGGCAAGCGCCTCGGCCTCCCGGTCCGGCGCGGCAACCACGATGACCGGCACCGGGCGCGAAGAGCGAATGGCACGGCACGTTTCTCCCCCGTCCATGCCGGGCATGCGCCAGTCCAACAAAACCAGGTCGAAGGCGGCGGCGCGGACTTCTTCCAGCGCGAGGAAGCCGTCCGCGGCCTCGCTGACTCCGTAGCCGCGGGCGGTGAGTGCGATTCGCACCACCCGGCGGTACTGCGGGTCGTCGTCGACTACGAGGATTCGGGCCACGGGAGTATGCCGGTATGTGGGCGGCTGCCCACTTTGCCGGTTCATCCGTAGATCTTACCGGATGCCTGTAAGGGAGGCGTAAGGACGGTGTTAGGGTTATTTTTATGCGAGGACCGGAATGCCGGGCAGCGCGTCCGGAGTTTCGCCGATTCGCGCGGTCCGGGAACGCGCGCGGAGAGTCAGGCGATACCCGGCCGAAGGATCGGTGAGGATATGTACCGGGTTGGAGGGGTCCGCCTCGATCTTTTTCCGCAGTTGATTGATGAGTACGCGAAGATACTCGACTTCATCGCCGTAGTCCGGCCCCCATACGCCCTGCAGAATCCGCCGATGGGACACCACCTGGTCCGGATGCGAGGCCAGGTAGTGGAGCAGTTTGAACTCCTTGGCGGTCAGGTGGACCCTGCTGCCGTCATGGCGCGTCACTTCGTGAGTCTCGAAGTTGATTTCCACGTCGCCCAAAACGAGCACGGGGGAGCGCAGGGAGTCGAATCGGCGCTTCGCGGCGCGGATACGGGCCACCAGTTCCCGAATCTCGCAGGGCTTGGAGATGTACTGGTCGGCACCAGCCTCGAAGGCCTCGATCCGGTCCCTCACGGATTGGCGGGCCGAGAGCACGATGATGGCCACCGGAGTGGACTCAGCGATCTGCCGGCAGGCCTCGACTCCGCCCATTCCCGGCATCTTCAGATCGAGCAGAATCACGTCCGGGGGCTCTTCGCGGATGCGCTCCAGCGCTTCCTCCCCGGTGCGCGCGTCCCGCACTTCAAATCCCTGCGCGACGAGGGCCGCGCGCAGGACGCGCCGTGCCTGAGGGTCGTCATCCACAACCAGGATTCGAGAGATTGTCATCGGGCAAGTACCAATCATTGGTACGGAGTAGAGGCCGGACCCGTTGCTCCCGTGAGGACAGTATTGTGGGCGCGGGATCACAGGATGTCGCGGCAAACGGGCAAAGTGAAACAGAACATGGCGCCGCCGCCGGGCGCGTCATCCACCCAGATTTCGCCTCCCTGGGACTCGACCAGGCGCCGGGCGCTGGAGAGCCCCATGCCCATCCCGGGGACGGAGTCGCGGTGGCGAGCGCCGCGATACTGTTTCTCGAAGATCCGGCAGCGCTCGGCCCGCGCGACACCGGGACCGGCATCGGATACGGCGACCAGAACCTTGCTCCCGGTCTCGCAGGGCGCCAGGGAAATCGCGATCGGCGACCCGGCGGGAGAGTACTTGAGGGCGTTGTCCAGCAGGAGTTTGATGACGTGGCGTACAGTAGCGGCATCGCAGTACACCTCCGGCAGGGACGCGGAAACGTTCAGGCCGGCGGGCCGGCGGCCGATGGTGGTGCGCATCTCCTCCAGAGCCCCGCGGGCGATCTCCTCCGGCGCGCACGGCGCGCGCTGCACGGCGACCTCGCCGGGAGCGGCCGAACGCACGCTGGCGGCCTCATCGATCCGGCGGTCCATGCGGTCCACTTCCTCGCGGATGATTGTGAGCATTTCGCGACGCTGTTGCTCATTTCCGGGGTGGTCGGAGAGCAGCGTGCTCGCGGCGATTTTGATCGACCCCAGCGGCCCCCGGACCTCGTGGGCGAGAGCGTCCAAGATGGCGGACTTCAGCTCCTCCTCGCGGCGTGCGTCTTCGACCTCCTTCACGCTTTCCGCAATGCGGACCTTCGCGACCGCGTTGCCGAGCCTCTCCGCGACGGCTTTGAGGAAGACGGGGGAAGCGGACGCGGAGGCGAGACCGATGCTGCCCCAGGCTTCGCCGGCGGAGACGACGGGTTCGGCGCCGACGCCGGAACCGCCCCCCGCCGGCACAGGCCCGGCGCCCGCCACGCCGCGCAGTAGCGCGTCCTCGATGCGCCCGTTCCCGCCTCCGAAGCGCAGGGTGCGGCCGGTCGCCCTCTCGTAGACCGCGGCCGCTTCGACGCCAGGTATCGCGAGAAGCGCCGAGGCGAGGCGGCGGACGACGTCCTCCGCGGATTCCGCCCCGGAAATGGCGCCGGCAATCTCGCGCATGCGATCCAACTCGTCCCGGCGCCGGAGGGCTTCGGCCTGATGGCGCCGGACGCGCGCTACCAGTTCCACCGTGGCGAGTGCCGTGGCGCAGAAGGCCAGCAGGGAAATCCAGTGCTGAGTCTCGCGCAGGGGGGAACCCTTGGGAGGCAGGAACCAGTAGTCCAGCCCGAAGCCGGCAACCACCGCCGCGACCAGGGATTCCAACCTGCCCCAGAGCAGCGCGAAGCACAGCACCACCAGCACGAAGAGCAGCGCCGAGGTGGTCGCGTTCACATGAGGCAGATTCGCGGCGGCGGCCAGCAGCAGGCCCGCCAGAATCAGGGAGCGGAAAACTCGAAACCCGTAGACCGAGACCTTGCGCACAGTCAAAACCCCAGGCTCGGGCGGGGCGTTGCAGCCCCTCCCTTAGCGAACTTATCACAAGCCCGATGCGGGGCGCGGCAGGCGGGGTTCTATCCGAGGCGCTGGATCAGATCCTGAATCTTCTTCTTTTCCTCGGACGGCGGATTGGCCTTGAGCGCTTCCTTCAATTGCTCGATGGCGCGGCTCTTATCGCCTTTCTGCGAGTAAGCCATGGCGAGATGGTAGCGGTAAGTCGAGTGATCGGGCTGCTTGGCAACCAGGTCCTTGAAGATATCGATCGCCTGGTCGGGCAGGTTCTTCTTGAGATAGATCCAGCCGAGGGTATCGGATACTTCGGCGAGGGAGGGCAGCAACTGCTTGGCGCGCGTCGCCTTGGTCAGGGCGTCGTCGAGGTCGCCGCCGTTTTCGGCCAGGAGGAAGGCCAGGTTATTCAGCACGACGGCGTTGTCCGGCTGGATTTTCAGCGTGGCTTCGTACACCTGCCTGGCTTCGGCACGGCGTCCGGCGCCATCCAGCGTGAGCGCCAGGGTGCTGAGCACGAGCGGATCCTGCGGCATCGTCTCACGAGCCTTCTGCAGCGCCTGCACGGCGCTGGGGAGGTCTCCCTTGCGACGGTAAGTTTCACCGATCCGGAGATAAATGTCGCCCTGCGCCTTGGGGTCCTTGCCCATCAGCCCCAGGGCGCGCTGGTAGGTCTGAACGGCGAAATCCCACTTACCGGCGCGGACCGCCGTGTTAGCCAGCGCCACCAACAGGTCCACGCGGTTGGGTGCCTTGTCGCTTTCCGCCTGGAGCAGCGCCAGAGCTTCGTCGGGCTTGTTCTGCGCCATATTGGTCTCCACCACGCCCATCAGCCCGCGGGAGTTGGCGGGATTGAGCTGGTAAGAGCGCCGGAACGCGTCCTCGGCCTCCTTGTATTTGCCCTCGGCGAGGTTGACCACGCCCAACTGGAACAGCACATCCGGCGAACTGGGCGCGCCCTTGATCATGGCGTCCAGAATCTGCCGCGAGTCGTTGAACTTCTTCTGCCCCATCAGCGCCGCGGATTCCACCAGGCGGGCATTCACATTGCCGCTGTCGATGGCCAGCACGGCTTCGGCAGTCTTCAGGGCGGCATCGTATTCGCCGCGCGTGACCTGCAGCCTGGCCAGTTCCAGCCGGGCGATGATGTAGTCGGGACGCAGTTCGATGGCCTTCTGGAACTGCTGGCGCGCCTGTTCGATCTCGCCCAGGGCCAGGTGCGCGCGACCCAGATTGAAGCGGGCTACGGGGTTTTTCGGATCGCGCGTGACCACGGATTGCAACTCGGTGAGTGCCCTGGTCACGTCGCCGCTGTCCAGCAGGAACGTAGCCGCCAACCCGCGCGCGTCAGTATCGTTGGGGTCGTCCTTGAGGATGGCCTTGTTGACTTCGGCGGCTTCGGCGCGCTTGCCCTGCCGCATCAGCACCTCGATGATGCGCTTGTTATAGGTGTTCTTCTTCTTCGGATCCTTGCTGATGCCTTCCTTGTATTCGCGAATGGCCGAATCGCCGTCGCCCATGCGCAGGTAGAAGTCGCCCACCGTCACATAGGCCTGGTCGAAGTCCTTGGCGTGCGACTTGATCTGCTGCAGCACGGAGACCATCGCGTCGGTGCGGCGCTCGTCATAATAGTGCGCTGCCAGCATCGTGAGGAACGCATACTGCTTGGGGTTGTTCTGAAACGCTTCTTTGATGACCTGCTCGCCCTTGTCCCGGAAGGCCTGGGCCTGTTCCGGATTCTTGGCCCGATCGGCCAGCACCGACTGGAACAGGAACAGGCGGTACAGCTCCGTGTACGCGTACTGGACGGTCTTGTCCTTGGCGATCACGCGCCGGTAGTACTGTTCGGCGGTGGGGAAATCGCCGCGAGCGGCCAGCGCGCGGGCCAGTTGCGCGAGCACAATCTGCTGGTCCGGCTTGACGGCGTCGGCCTTGTGGTATTCGGCAAGGGCGGCTTCGAGCTCCTGCTTGCCCGTCTCGGCGTCCTTGCTCTGGTAGGCCACGGTCGCGCGGTAGTAGTGGAGGTCGCCCATCAGACGGTGGCCGTCGAAGGAGTTCGGATCGCGGTCCAGCATCTGCTTGGTGTACGCCGCGAACTCGTCGAGCAGGCTCTTGTCGGGACTGTTCCTCACTGCCACAAGATAGATTTCGCAGAGTTTTACGGTCGCGTCCCAACGCTCCGGGGACTCCTTGGGAAGCAGTTCGACCGCACGGCGCAGGGAATTCACCGCCAGCCCATAATCGTTCAGCTTGAGAGCAGTGAGCCCGAGCTTGTAATGAGCCTCGCCGTAGCGCTGATCGCGCTTCAGGGCGTTGCGATATTGAATCGACGCCTCTTTATATCGGCCCTTTTCAAAGTAGCGGTTGCCGCTCTCGAAGTAGCGCTTCTTGACTACCTGGGGGTCGCGGCTGCACGCCGTCAAGCCAACGATCAACATCACCACAACTGCTGCCAAACTTTTGAAACGCATCGGGATCCTCACACAACCAGCTTGTTCCACTTTATGACAGGCGCCGCCCCCTGCGCCATAGGCCGCACTGCCAGGCGGGAAAACTCAAGCATTATAGCAGTACTAGCTATGGGGCGAAGATAGACAGAAGACTACCCTACTCCACCCAAACGGTGGGGACGTTTGCTCCGGTAGCAGGACTACTCACGCCGCCGATCTTGACGGTTACCGGCAGACTGTCGCCATTGATGTGCGCACCCGGAATCCGCAACTGCAACTGGTAGACCCCGATGTATCCGGGCAGCAGCCCGCTCCAGTCCACAATGATCCCCGCCTCCTTGATCAGCGGATTGCCGAAGTAGACGTTGACCGGCGCGGTGACGGCAAGCGGGTTCGCCGGCGCCGGCGAACCGGCGGCCACCTTGCCGCCGGTGGTGACACCGAGACCGGTGGCGTAGAGGGCGAGTTTTTCGTCGCGGTGTCCGGGGTGGTCGCGATTCACGCGGGTGCCGTCGGCGTGGAAAAGCAGCGGACCCTGCGCATCCACGAAGACCGCCGGGGCGTACTTGGCCACCGTGACAGTCACCGAAGCCGAGGCGGCGCCTCCACTGGTGGAGCGCACTACCAGGGGATAGCGTCCGGCGGCCAGGGTGGGAGGCAGTTGGGCGTTGATCTGGTTGGGGGCGGTGGCCAAAAGCGGCAGCGGGGTGTTGTTCAGGGTAACGCAGGATCCGCCCAGAATCGACGGCAGGGGCGTATTCGAAGCTGTATCCGTGGTGGCCAGATTGCGCCCGATGATCGAGATCAGCCCGCCGGGCGCCACGTTCGCCTGAAAGTTCGCCGCATTCACCACTCCCGCAGCACTCACCTGCGGAATGGCCGTGTTCACCGCGGCACTCACCGGAACCACGCTGATGCCGGACGCGGTCAGCACGTACGCCGCCGTGCCTGCCGGGTCCAGCGCCATGGCACGCCCCTGCACGTTGACGCGCTGGCCGGTGCGCACGAACGCGGGCGGACCTTCGATCGTGTTGGCGCTGAGCAAGGTACGCTGGGTCGCGGCGTCGACGAGTTCGACCAGGCCGGTATCGGAGAGCGTGGTCGTGGTCCCGCTGGTCGCCACCACCGGCGTCGAGAACCTGGCGAAGGCAAGGGACCCGGCGGCGACCACCGCCGCTACGGGACGTCCCGAGGAGGCCGGTCCGCCGGGCGTGGGCAGTCCCCCGCCCCCTATGGGTCCGGTCGATGTGGAGCCTATCGGAACCAGCGCCGCGTTGAGGATCTGGTCGTCCACCAGGAAGTATTGCCCGTTGGGCCCGGCCGCGATGGCGCCGTAGTAGCCGGAGATGGGCGAGGAGATCACGGTGCGCCCGGCGATGAAATCGTCCACCGCCGCGCTATAGAGCACGGCCGTACCGTTGCCGGCCAGGATCAGCACGTAGGCGCCTTCGGGCGAGGAAGCCATGCTGAAGGGCGCGGGTAGCGAGCGCGCGGTACCGAAGATGTTGACGTTGAGCGCGCGCGGCTGAACCGTATCGCCCACGATCTTCCACAAAGTACCGTCGCTCATGATGACCTGCGGTCCGCGCTGGCTGGAGGCGATCGCGGTGGGCGTGATCAGGCTGAACGAGGCGTTGAAGGGGATCGGAGGGAAGCGCACGGCGCCGCTGACCTTGCCCTTGTCGAGGTCCACGATGCTGATGTTCTCGCCGCCCGAATTGGCCACGTAGAGCGTGTTGCCGTCGCTGCCGAAGGCCAGCGAGCGCGGCAACTGGCCCACCGGAATGGGCGCCAGCAACTGGCGCGCCTGCATGTCGAAGACCTCGATCCGGTTCAGCGCCGGGTTGGCGATATAGAGGCGATTGCGGGCCACATCGGTCAGCATATCGGTGAGGCCGGTGGAAGTCCCGCCCCAGTCCACCGGGACGATGGTTCCGCGCGCCTCGGTGTTGCGGCTGTTCTGGAAGACCCTCACGTTGGGCACGATGTTGACGGCTTCGGCGGCCTGGATCAGCAACTGGTCGGGCGTCACGGTGCCCAGGGTGCGTCCGGCGGCGGCGCTGATCTGCGCCGTCACGTTGGCCCCGTAGGACTGCGGCGTGACCCGCACGGTAGGGCTGGTGGCGGTGGAGGTGAGCACCTGCGCGGTCACGGTGAGGCGCCCGCCGCCGGCATTGCGCACCGGGATCACAGCCGAGTTGAGGCTCGCGGCCACGCCGCACTGATCCGTGGCCAGCAGCGCGACATTGGCATCCGGCACCGCGATGGGCTGCCGCTGCAGCGTCGAAAGCGGCAGCACCATGAAGCCGGATTGCGAAATCGCGAAGGCGTTGGCCGCGTCCGACGTGATCGCCATCTTCCCGCCCAGGTTTTCCGGCAGCACGATGCCTAGTTGAATGAGCAGGGTGTCGGGCGCGTTGATAGTCAGTTGCGCCGCGTTGCTGCGCAGCGCCGGCACCATCTGGGGCACGATGTTGTAGCCCGCGAGCAACTGCGAGCCATCGGGCAGAAAGGCGGCGCCGCCCTGCGTGGTCTGGGTATTGAAGTTGGCGCCGGTCATCACGTAGGGGCTGTTGGTGGCGTTCTGCTGCGCCAGTACCAGCAGGGTCGCGGTCTCAAACAGCAGCGGACCGGAGAGGAACCGGCTGCCGTCGGGAGATACGGCCAGGATGGGCGAGATTACCGGCACGTTGCGGCTGCGCAGCACCGTGGCACTGGGGGTATCGTAGACGAAGACGGTGCGGGTGTTATTGGCCAGCAGGTGGACGCCGATGATGGTTTTGCCATCCGCCGAAGCCACCAGCCGCGCCTTCGATGCCAGGTACATGACGCCGTTGGGCGGCGGCAACTGCGCCGTCGTGGGAGCCGGCGGCGCCACCGCCACGGTGCCCAGTGTGGAAGTGGCGGGGTCGAAGGTGACCAGTACGCTCCCACCGGTGCCGGTGCCGATGGTGCTGATCAGGACTTTCTCGTCGGCGCCCACCGCCACCGCCTCGGGTTTGGCCGGCAGGGCCACGCTGCGTGAGGAGTAGGTGCCGGTGGTGAGGTCGATGATCAGCAGAGAGGAGGCGTCGTAGCAGGCCACGTAGAGCGATTTGCCGCTGCGGGCCAGTGCGATGGCTAGCGGCGTGGCGCCGGTCGAAATGGCGGCCAGCGGCTTGGAATTCGCGGTGAGGCCCACGGTGGAGTACACCTCCACCTGATGGGAGACGGCGCTCACCACGTAGAGGCGGCGCCGGGCCTCGTCAACCGCAAGGTCGGCAAGCGGCTCCGCGTGCGCCACGACCGTGCCGAACGTGGCGCCGCAGGCAGGCAGAACGCCGAACAGAATCAAACCCAGGGCCCGGAAACACTTCATCGGTTGGTAGACCAATATAACCCATTACAGGCCGTTAAGTTGCGCCTGAGCCGCGAGCGCCGCGCGCGGCGTTTTGCCGCCTTGGGCGGATGCCGTGACCCAGGTCACCGACCACGGCTCCGGCCCGGCGCAGAATCAAGCCATGACTACAGCAGCAATCGATTGGACCCAGGCGCCGGTGGAAGATCTGGTCAGCCACATCGTCGGCGAGCATCACGAATACCTGCGGCGCGCGATGCCGCGCATCACCAGCCTTTTGGCGGAGGCATGGACGCGGGAGAGCGGCCCGCCGGCGGCGCCTCTGGCCGCGCTCGAATCCCTGTGGCAGCCCTTCGTGGATGAGATGAACGGCCACCTGTGGAAGGAGGAGATGATCCTCTTCCCGGCGGTGCGCGCCATGGCCTGCGGCGCCGGGGAAGCGACGTCGCACTGCGGCGGCGTGCAGAATCCGATCCGCGTCATGCTGATGGAACACGATTCGGCCGACTCGGCGCTGCGCGCGATGCGCCGCGTCACCGGGGGCTTCACCCTTCCGGCGGGCTGCGGGGAGAGCGTGGCGGCCCTCTACCGGGCGCTCGAAGAGTTGGAAAGCGACGTCTACGCCCACATCCGCAAGGAGAACGAGATCCTCTTCCCGCGGGCGCTCGGGATGCAAGAGTAAATCGCGGGCGCGCTTACTCAGAGGAAAGCGCGGGTTCGGCCGCGCGCCGGTCGGGCGCGAGATACGGGGTGCGGTTGAGAAAGCGGGCGCAGGCGTTCCAGCGCAGCACGGCATCGTCGTTGCCGGGCGGACGCAGGGCTTCAGCCTGCTCGTAGAGCGCCATCGCCTCCTGCATCAGGCTATGGACGGCGGCGCCGGAGCGGAAGTCGCCGCGGCGAAACAGTGCCAGCGCGCGGCGCTCGTGGACGATTGCGTTGTAGTAGACCCGCTCGTAGGCGCCGCTCAGCGCTTCCAGCGCTTGCGCCGTCTCCTGCATGCTGATCCCCTCGCCAAACTGATCCGTGAGCGCCAGCAGCAGCGTAATCAGCGCCTGCTGATTCGCCGCGTCCACGGCAATGATGTCCCGGCAAATGCTTTCCGCCTGCAGTGGTTCTCCCAGCAGGCGATAGCGCTCCGCCCTGGATAGCGCGGCGGGAATCGCCTCCCACGACAATGGCTTTAGCTGAATGCCCATGGCCGCCTCCTACACTTATCAGGCAGACTACGCCCGGCCGCGGCGGAATGCAAGCTGAAAAGGCTTCCGCCCAGGCTACGAAGCCGGCTCGATCACCGCGGTCATGGACCCCTTCGATCGCGGCAGCCGCCAGTCGGGTCCGTAGGCGTGAACCTGGTCGCGGCAGAACTCGGCCTCCGGCAATTCGCAGGTGATCAGCACCGTGCGCCCGGTGCGATCCACCTCTTCGGCATGGCGGTATGCCTGATCGAGTGAAAAAACCAGGATCTTCTGCAGCATCTCGATCACATAGTCGTAGGTGTGGTCGTTGTCGTCCAGCAGCACCACGCGGTAGAGCGGCACCAGTTGTTCGCGTTCCAGCGTCTCGCTTTCGGGAATGGTGCTCGGTCCGGCCATGAGGGTTACTGCGCTCCGCGCGACAGCAGCATGGCTTTCAGAGTGTGAAAGATGATGTAGTTGTCGAGCGACATGGACATGTTCTTGATGTAGTAGAGATCGTACTCCAGCTTGGTGATGGTGTCTTCCAGAGTATCTCCGTACTTATAATTGATCTGCGCCCAGCCGGTGATTCCAGGCCGCACGCAATGCCGCTGGCGGTAGTAGGGGATCTTCTCGCTCAGCGCGCGCACGAACTCCGGCCGCTCGGGGCGCGGTCCCACAATCGACATTTCGCCCTTGAGCACGTTGAACAACTGCGGCAGTTCGTCGAAGCGGATTTTGCGGATGATGCGGCCCACGCGGGTCACGCGCGGATCATCCTTCTGAGCCCACACCGCGCCGGTGCCGCTTTCGGCATCGGCGCGCATGGAGCGGAATTTGTAGAGCGTGAACGGCTGGTTGTCCAGCCCCACGCGGACCTGCCGGTAGAGAATCGGTCCGGCCGAGGAGAGGCGCACCGCCAGCGCGGTGATCAACATGAGCGGCAGCCCCACGATAATCCCGATCACAGCCGCGGCCGCGTTGGTCAGCCGCTGATACACCAGGTTTTGCGGCCGCGGACCGAGTTCGCCGGAAAAGATCAGTTGCGAGGGCCGGATTTCCTTCACGCACACCCGCCCGCAGACGCGCTCGTAGGTGTTGGCCACCTCCTCGACGATGTAGCCGGAGAAACGCAGTTCGAGCAGTTCTCCCACCGGCATGCGGTTGCGGCGCTCGAACATCCCGACGACGATGCGGTCGGGCTGGGTGGCGCGCACCACTTCGCGGAGCGACTCCATCGGGCCCAGCACTTTGGCGCCGGCCAGCAGCGTGCCTGTGTCGTGCCGGTCGTCCACGTAACCGGACACCTCCAGACCCAGTTCGGGATGCTCGACCACGTGACGGCCGATCTCTTCAAGCAGCGGACTGCCGCCGACCAGCAGCATGCGGTCCAACCCGACCACCTGCAACGCATAGGCGCTGAAAAACATCCGCCACAGGAAGATCGCCGCCACGGCGATGGCGCTGCCGGTCAGCATCACGCGGATGGGCACGCGCAAGTTGGCATCGATGTAGGCAATCACTCCCTGGGTCAGGAACGCGACCCCCATCACCAGGCTCAATTGCTGGATCAGTACGATCCGGCTCTTCACCCGGTATTGCGAGTAGAGGTCGTGGAAGTGCAACCCGATCAGAATAGTCAGCACGACGAGGGTGATGCGCACGCCCCCGCCGTCGTAAAGCAGAAAGACCGCCGGATCCACATCCAGGTTCAGGTAGGTGGCCAGCACGAAGGCCGAGGTCACCAACACAATCTCGGAAACCAGGAGCGTGAGCGTACCGACCGGGATAAAAACCTTGAAGAGCCGAATCATCCGAAACGGGCAAGGAACCGAAGGACAATTATACTCGGGATTGGAGCCCTTCCCAATCGGAGTTTGAGACATTCCTCTATGCGAAAGCCGGTTTATCTCGATTGTCACGCCACCACACCGGTGGATGAGCGCGTACTGCGGCGCATGCTCCCGTACTTCGGCGAAGCGTTCGGCAACGCCGCCAGCGCGCACCGCTTCGGGTGGGATGCGCTGGCGGCGGTCGAGTTGGCGCGCCGGCAGGTCGCCGCGCTCGCCGGGGTGGAACCAAAGGAGGTGGTCTTCACCAGCGGCGCCACCGAATCCGACAACCTCGCGATCAAGGGCGCGATCGGCGCCGCCGGCGGAGGCGGGCACATCGTCACCGTGGCCAGCGAGCACCGCGCCGTGCTGGATAGCGTCCGTAGCCTGGAGCAGAGCGGATGCGCCGCCACCGTGCTGCCACCGCGTGAGGACGGCCGGGTGGACCTGGAGAGCCTGCGCAACGCCATCCGCCCGGACACGGTCGTGGTTAGCGTGATGTATGCCAACAATGAAACCGGCGTGATCCAGCCGATGGAGGAAATCGGCGCCATCTGCCGCGAAAAAGGCGTGCTCTTCCATTCCGACGCGGTGCAGGCATTCGGCCGCATCCCGCTGAGCATGGAGCGCGACGGAATCGACCTGATGAGCGTCACCGCGCACAAGATGTACGGACCCAAGGGCGCGGGCGCGCTGGTGGTTCGACGCCGCGCGCGCCTGGTGGCGCAGATGGATGGCGGCGGCCACGAGAGCGGGATGCGTTCGGGGACACTCAACGTGCCCGGCATCGCCGGATTTGGCGAAGCCTGCGCGCTGGCCGCCGAATGCATGGCGGAAGAGAGCACGCGCATCGCCGCGCTGCGCGACCGTCTGCTGGCCGCCCTGCGGAGAGGAATCGCGGGCATGCACGTCAACGGGTCGCTCGCGCACCGCCTTCCCGGCAACCTCAACGTGAGCTTCGAAGGCGTGGAGGGCGACGCCCTGATGGTGGCGATGCCCGACCTGGCGCTGAGCGCCGCCTCGGCCTGCGGCGCGCACGGTCCGGCGGGAAGCCACGTGCTCGAGGCCATCGGAGTGCCGCGCGAATTGCAGCAGTCCGCGCTGCGCTTCGGACTGGGCCGCTTCACCACGGAAGAGGAAGTGGACTACGCCGCGGCTAGAGTGATCGAGACGGTGCAAAAACTGCGCGCCGAACGCCCCTAGGTCCGGCCGGGTTGTACCCCGTGCCCTCGGCCGTGCATCTAAGCGGATATATGGTCTTGCACGGACTGGTCAGGGGTTTCGCGGCCGCAGCGCTATTCGCCGGCATGTGTTTTGCGCAGGGTACGCCGACACCGCCTCCGGACCCGCCGGCGGACCCGGCGCCATCCGTCGAGGGCGCGCAGGCGACAGGCGTGAAATCCGCATCCGCCTCCGGTGAGCAGCCGAAACGCATTCTCGGACTGATGCCGAATTACCGGGCGGTGAGCGCGGGCGCCATTCCGCCGCCGCCGACGCCCAAACAGGCCTTCACCATCGCCACCCAGAACACCTTCGACTACTCGTCGTTCGTTTTCGTCGGAGTGACTTCGTTGATGTCCTGGGGCACGGACGCGCATCCGGCTTTGCGCAGCGGCATGGCCGGCTATGGACGCTACTACTGGCGCGGATTTCTCGACAAGGCCGACGGCAATTACCTGGTGATCTTCGCGCTGCCCACGGTTTTCCATGAGGACGAGCGCTACTACGCGCTGGGGGAAGGCGGATTCTGGAAACGCGCGCTGTACTCGGCCAGCCGGATTCTGATCACCCCGGACTACCACGGCCACAACACCATCAATGCGGCCGAGATCCTGGGCCGCGGCATCTCACAGGGCGTGTCCGCGGCCTACTACCCGCAGGCGGACCGAAGCGCGGGTTCGCTGGCGGTCAAGTACGGATTCGCCATGGGCCGCGACGCCATGACCAACGTGTTTCGCGAATTCTGGCCGGACATCGCCAGACGCGTGCTGCACCGCCACCCGTAGGAGCCCGTGGCACAAGTGCCAAAACACCGCTTACTAACGTGCGCGGCTCCGCAGTTTCAGCCAGGTACGGAGCCGCGACCGTCAGGGAGCGACTTTTGCCGGGGCCGTAGCAGCGGCCCCTACTTTTTGCGGCCGCGGAAGGCGTGCATGATATCGGGGGAGAATTCCTTGAGCACGAAGCCGAGCGCGTCGCTGCCGATGTTGATGTAGAAGCGCTTGACGTTGTCGCCCAGGCGGCGCGATCCGGGGTAGTAGGCGTTGCCAGCGGCGGCGGTCACTACGTTGCCGCCGAATTCGCTGAAGTTGAACGAGGAGCGGCCGGAGTCCGTGCGGGTGACAAAGACGCGGCTCATGGCGTACAGCAACCGGGAACCCTTGCCGCCGCGTCCGGCGCCGCGGCGGAAGTAGCGCGGATCTTCGTGCAGCAGGCTGGGCAGCACGCCTTCGATCATGAAGTTGCCGATCACCTGGTCGCTGTAGGCGGTGGCGTAGCGCAGCGCGTAGCCCCTGGCGCCCTGGCCAAAGGAGGGGTTCTGGCCGGACCACTGGTAGATGGCGGCAAAGATCCCGGCGGTCGGGAAGACGGGGAAATCGGTGGAGTCCTTGTAGGCGATAAACATCTTGCGCCGCGCCGTGATGGGCGAGGCGGCTTCGCCGGCATCGGCGGTGCGATAGTTGGGAAGAACACCGAGGGCGCGTTTTTCCACGCGCTGGATCGGAGCCTCCGCCGAGTCCTCAACCGGCAGGACGGGCTGGGCGTGGAGCGTTCCACCGACCACGGACAGGGTAGCGAGACACAGCCAAAGGCGCATGCGGTATCTTCCATGGTATACTGATTTAGTCTTTCCCGTTCGATCCAGATCCAGGGAATTCTTATGCCTAAGCTCAAGACTCACAAAGGTGCGTCTAAACGGTTCAAGAAGACGGGCACGGGGAAAGTGGTTCGCAACCACGCCTTTGGCCGTCACATTCTGACCTCCAAGCCGCACAAACGCAAGAAGAAACTGCACAAGAGCGTGGTCGCCGACGCGGCCGACCAGCCGACTCTGAAGCGGATGCTCCCCTACTAGTCCGAAGGGCCTGGAAGATGTGGAGCGCCGAGCGGACGGTGCGCGTGGCACGTGCCCGAGCCGCCGGAAAACAGATAGAAACTGAATTCAAGGAGAAGAAAACGTGCCCAGAGTAAAACGTGGTACTCACCGCCGCGCTTCGCGCAAGAAGACGCTGGCGCTGGCCAGCGGTTACTTCCTCACCAAGAGCAAGCTCTACCGTGCGGCGCAGGAAGCCGTCGAGCGCGGTCTCAAGTTCGCCTACGTCGGCCGCAAGAATAAGAAGCGGGATTATCGCGCGCTGTGGATCGCGCGCATCAACGCATCCTGCCGCGCCGCCGGCATCAGCTACAGCAAGTTCATGCACGGCCTCAAGGCCGCGGGCATGGATCTGAACCGCAAGGTGCTGGCGGAAATCGCCCTCAAGGACGAATCCGCCTTCCGCAACCTGGCGGAACTGGCCAAATCGGCGCTCGCCGTGAAGGAGTCCGCGCGCGCCGCCCTGGAGAAGGAATAAGGGATGAGCCCGCTCGATCTGGAACAGGATTCGCTCGCCACGCTGGAGGAACGCATTCAGCGCGCCGTGCAGTTGGTGGTGCGGTTGCGGCAGGAGAAAGAAACTGCCGTCGAGGAAGCGGCGGAGGCCAAGGCGGAAGCCGCGCGCCTCGCCGATGAGGTCAAGAGCCTGCAGGCGGAACGTAAGCAGGTGCGTGGCCGCATCGAGAAGCTCCTGGGTCAGATCGATCAGCTCAGCGGTTCGTAATTCACTTTTAGGCGAGGGGGCATTCTCGCATGGATGACAGACAAACGGTTCGGGTGACCATCCTGAGCCGTCCGTATACGTTGCGCGCAGCGGGCGATCCGCGCGAAGTCGAAGCGGTGGCCGCCAGCGTCAACGATCTGATGTTGTCCATCGCCGGACGCGCCCCCGACGCCGATTCCACCCGCATCGCCGTGCTGGCGTGTCTGCATCTGGCCGATAAGCTGCGCGCGCTCGAAAAGCAGTGCGAGCAATTGCGGACACAGGCAGGCCGCACCAGCGATACCCTTACCGGATTGGTGGAGCAGCTCGTCAGCGCCGTCGAAGAGGCCGCGCCGCGATGATGCGCATGCTGATCGTCTCTTTGGCCGGCATCGCGCTGGCCATGGCGGCGAGTTTCCAGGACGAGATCGCTCAGTGGCGGCGGCAGCGGGAGGACCGCCTCAAGGCCGAGAGCGGCTGGCTCACGGTCTCCGGACTCTTCTGGCTCCACGAGGGTGCCAACACGTTCGGCAAGGATCCCGCCAACGAGATCGTCCTGCCGGACGGCCCGGCGCATGCCGGCGTGTTCACCCTGAAAGACGGCAAGGTCACGGTCGGTACCGGCTCCGAAGCGCGCGAATTGTGGGCGGACTCGATGGACTTCGAGCAAGCCGGCCGCGTCAAGCTGTTCGTCATCAAGCGCGGCGAGCGCTACGGCATCCGCGAGCGGGACCCGGACAGCGAATACCGTCGCAACTTCCATGGCATCGACTGCTACCCGGCCAGCGAGGCCTATCGCGTGACCGCCCGTTTCATCCCCGACGCGAAGGACATCCCCATCCTCAACGTGCTGGGACAGACCGAGCCGCTCAAGAGCCCCGGGGTGGCCGTCTTCGAACTGGGCGGCAAGGAGTACCGGCTGCGTCCGGTGTTCGAGACCCCCGACGCGCAGGAGTTGTTCTACATCTTCAAGGACGAAACCAGCGGCAGGGAGACTTACGGCGCCGGCCGCTTCCTGTACTCGGCACTGCCCAAGGACGGCACCGTGGTGTTGGACTTCAACAAGGCCTACAACCCACCCTGCGCCTTCACTCCCTACGCCACCTGTCCCCTGCCCCCGGCGGAAAACAAACTGCCGGTCCGGATCGAGGCCGGCGAGAAGAAATACGGCCAGCACTAAACCGGCCGAGGGACTCCGCTTCGAACGCACCGGCCCCCGGACTTTCCCCGCCATTTCCCGTTACCAACGGCACCACTCATCGGGCTGAAAAAGCAGCCCAAACCTTAGCAATACTTTAGGTTGCGCCGGAGACCGGGGCAATTCGGCAGATGTCGTACCCGCCTGGTGCCCCTGGCTCCCCCCTGTCAGCGCGATGACTATATAAAGGACCGTGCGCCGGCGGCGAGGCTCGGGCGGTCCGCACGGCGGACGGAGGTTTTCGGCGCGGCGGGATGGTGATGCGCGCCATCCTTGCTAGCGAGAGCCTCAGATTTTATAACTACACGCTAATTTTAGTTGACAAGTTTAGACTCATATTTTATGATTACATCAGATGAGGAACAGCCCTCAGAAATTTCACACTACAGGAGGAATTTAAATACCATGTCTCTCAGCCACTACGATCCCCTGGCCAACAGCCTGCGTCAGTTCGAGGACGCTTTCAGCCGCTTCTTCAGCGAACCCCAGAGCAACCGTCCCTGGGCTCCGGCCGTCGATATCTATGAGACCGACAACGAACTGGTCCTCAAGGCCGACCTCCCGGATGTGGAGCTGAAAGACCTCGACGTCCGCGTGGAAAACCAGACCCTGACCATCACCGGCGAGCGCAAGTTCGAGCGTAAGGAGAACGCCAAGGGCTACCACCGCGTGGAGCGCAGCTACGGCAATTTCGCCCGCAGCTTCTCGGTGCCGAACACGTTCGATACGGAAAAGATCGGCGCTTCGTTCAAGAACGGCGTCCTGACCGTGACGCTGCCCAAGAAGGAAGCGGCCAAGCCGCGCCAGATCAAAGTCGAAATCCACGGTTGATTCTCTCCGCGCGGCGTTAGCATCAAATTAGGTGGAGCCGCCGGACAGGCGGCAAGAGCGACAGGGCAGGTGGCAGTACCTGCCCTTTTTCGTCAATAGGGAAACCCAATGTTTCGTCTCGACAAACTGACTCAGAAAGCGCAGGAGGCCCTACAGCAGACTCAGGCCCTTGCCGAAGGCCAGGAGAGCCAGATGATGCACCCGCTGCACCTGTTGCTGGCCCTGGTCGAGGAGCGCGACGGCATCGTCCGTCCGATCCTGGAGAAAGCCGGCGTCCATCCCGACGCCATCGCCGGCGAAGCCCGCCGCCAGATGACCAGTCTGCCGAAGACCGGCGGCGTGCAGCAGGGCATGTACCTCGCGCCGGCGTTGAACCACATCCTGGAGCGCGCCTTCGATGAAGCCGGCCGCTTCAAGGACGAATTCGTCTCCACCGAACACCTGCTGCTCAGCCTTTCCGAGCAGCGCGGCGACCCCGCCGGAGCCCTGCTCGACCGCGCCGGCGCCACCCACGACGCCATCCTGAAAGCGCTGGTGAGCGTGCGCGGCAACCAGCGGGTCACAGACCAGAATCCCGAAACCAAGTACCAGGCCCTGGAGCGCTACGCCCACGACCTCACCGAAAGCGCCCGTGCCGGCAAACTCGACCCGGTGATCGGCCGCGACGACGAAATCCGCCGCGTCATGCAGGTGCTCAGCCGTCGCACCAAGAACAACCCGGTATTGATCGGCGAGCCCGGGGTGGGTAAGACCGCGATCGTCGAGGGCCTGGCCCAGCGCATTGTGCGCGGCGACGTTCCCGACCAGCTCAAGAACAAGCGCCTGGTGGCCATCGATCTGGGCAGCATGATTGCAGGCACGAAGTTCCGCGGCGAGTTCGAGGACCGTCTCAAGGCCGTGGTGAAGGAGATCATCGATTCCAACGGCGAGATCCTCTGCTTCATCGACGAACTGCACACCCTGGTGGGCGCCGGCGGGGCGGAGGGCGCCATCGACGCCGCCAACCTGCTGAAGCCCGCGCTCGCCCGGGGTGAATTGCGCTGCATCGGCGCTACCACGCTCAACGAATACAAAAGGCACGTCGAAAAGGATGCCGCGCTGGCCCGCCGCTTCCAGACCGTGATGGTCGGAGAGCCCACCGTGGACGACACCATCGCCATCCTGCGCGGCCTCAAGGAGAAGTTCGAGATCCACCACGGCGTGCGCATCAAGGACTCGGCCATCATCGCCGCCGCGGTGCTCAGCCACCGCTACATCAGCGACCGCTTCCTGCCCGATAAGGCGATCGACCTGATCGACGAAGCCGGCAGCGCGCTGCGTCTGCAGATCGGCTCCATGCCGATCGAGATCGACGATCTCGATCGCCGCATCTCGCATCTCGAAATCGAGCGGCAGGCGCTGACCAAGGAGCGCGATCCCGGCAGCCACGAACGGCTGCGCCACGTGGAAAGCGAACTCGAAACCCTGCGCGCCGAGGGCGCCACCCTCAAGGATCGCTGGAACCGGGAGAAGACCGCGATCCAGCGTGTCCGGCAGCTCAAGGAAGAGCAGGACACCGCGCGCCTGGAAGAAGAGAAGGCCAGCCGCGGCGGCGACTGGGAAAAGGCCGCGCAACTACGCTACGGCCGCCTCACACAGATCGAGAAGGACATTCAGGCCGCCGAGCAGGAACTCGAAGCCGTCAAGGAAGACGCCCTGCTCAAGGAGGAAATCGGCGAGGACGATATCGCGCGCATCGTGGCCAAGTGGACCGGCATTCCGGTGACCCGCATGATGGAGGGCGAGATCCAGAAGCTGGTCCAGATGCCGGAGCGGCTCAAGGACCGCGTGGTGGGCCAGGACGAAGCCGTGCGGCTGGTGAGCAACGCCATCCTGCGCAACCGCGCCGGGCTGAGCGACCCACAGCGCCCGATCGGCAGCTTCATCTTCCTGGGACCCACCGGGGTCGGCAAGACGGAACTGGTGCGCGCGCTGGCCGAGTACCTCTTCGACGACGATAAGGCCATGGTCCGGGTGGACATGAGCGAGTACCAGGAGAAGCACGCCGTCGCGCGCATGATCGGCTCGCCCCCGGGCTACGTCGGTTACGATGAAGGTGGGCAGTTGACCGAGCAGATCCGCCGCCGTCCGTACTCGGTGGTGCTGTTCGACGAAATCGAAAAGGCGCATCCGGACGTGTTCCACACGCTCTTGCAGATTCTCGACGACGGACGGCTCACCGACGGCCAGGGCCGCACGGTCAATTTCAAGAACACGGTGGTCGTGATGACCAGCAATATCGGCACCGGCATGGTGGAGAAGAACTCCATCGGCTTCAGTGTGCACGGCCGCGATAGCCGCAACGACGACACGCGCAAGCGCCTGATGGAGGCATTGCGCGGCCAGTTCCGGCCCGAGTTCCTCAACCGGGTCGACGACATCATCGTGTTCAACTCGCTCAGCCGGGAGCATCTCGGGCAGATCGTGGAAATCCAGCTCGCCAACGTTGCCAAACGCCTCAAGGAGCGCAAGGTGAAACTCGAAGTCACCGCCGCCGCCAAGGACGCGATCATCAACGAGGGGTACGACCCGCAGTACGGCGCCCGCCCGATGAAGCGCGCCATCCAGCGGCTGATCGCCGACCCGCTCTCGCTCAGGCTGATCAAGGGCGATTTTCTCGAAGGCGACACCATTCAGGTGGATGTTGCCGGAAGCGGGAACGAGCTTGGCTTCACCCGGCTCGTCCCCGCGGAACAGGTACAGGTATGAACGCCGTAAAAACCGTATTGCTGCTGGGCGGCCTGACGGCGCTTCTCCTCGTCGGGGGAGAAGCCATCGCGGGCCGCCAGGGCCTGTATTACGGGCTCGCGCTTTCGTTCGCGATGAACTTCGCCTGTTACTTCTTCGCCGATAAGATCGCGCTGGCGACTTACAACGCGCGCCCGGTGAGCGAAACCGAGAACCCCGAGGTTTACCACCGGGTTGGTCCGCTGGTGCGCCATCTCTCGCAGCGCATGGGCCTGCCCATGCCGAAGCTCTGGCTGATTCCGGATCCCTCGCCCAACGCCTTTGCCACGGGGCGCAACCCGAGCCACGCGTCGGTCGCGTTCACCGAGGGCATCCTCTCGGTGATGAGCGACAACGAACTCGAAGGCGTGGTGGCCCACGAGCTCGGACACGTGCTGCACCGCGACATCCTGATCAGTTCGATCGCCGCCATGCTGGCCGGAACCATCACGTTCGTGGCGCGCATGGCCTTCTGGTTCGGCGGCTCGCGGGACGACAACGACCGCGGCAGCCCGATCGCGGCAATCGCGATGATGATCCTGGCGCCGATCGCGGCGCTGCTGATTCAGATGGCGATTTCGCGCTCGCGCGAATACGACGCCGACGCCGCCAGCGCCAAGTACGTCGGTTCGCCCTACCCGCTGGTCAACGGACTGATGAAGCTCGAAAGCTGGTCCAAACGCATCCCCATGGACGCCAACCCGTCCACCGCGCACATGTTCATCATCAAGCCCTTTACCGGCGATACGCTGATGCGCCTGTTCTCCACCCACCCCTCGACCGAGGACCGGATCGCCCGCCTGCAGGCGATGCGATGAAGCCGTTAACACGGCGGCAGGGCGCTCCCGCCGACAAGCCGCCGGCGCTCGATCCGGCAAACGGCGAACCGGCTTCGCACCCCATCATCCGGATCAACCGCCGCGCGGCCGACCGGGTCGCGGGCGGGCATCCGTGGGTCTTCTCCAGTGACGTGATCGATCGCGACGGCGCCCAGCCCGGCGCCGCCGTCAAAGTCACGGACCCGCGCGGGCGCCCGCTCGGCACCGCCCACTACAGTTCCACCAGCCAGATCGCGCTACGCATGCTCTCGCGGCAGGTCGAGGAGATCGGCCGCGATTTCTATTTGCGCCGGCTAAAGGCCGCCGAGGAACATCGCCGCCGGGTAGTACACGATACCGACGCCTATCGCGTGGTGCACGCCGAAGGCGATCTGCTCCCGGGGCTGATCGTGGACCGCTACGCCGGCTACCTCGTCCTGCAAACGCTGGATCAGGGAATGGATGCCGCCCGGGCGGAGATCGTCTCCTGCCTGGAAGAGATCTTCCAGCCCGCGGGCATCGTGGCGCGCAACGATTCGCCGGTCCG
>JAFDVU010000059.1 GCA_018268835.1 Acidobacteriota bacterium
CCGGTGGATCCCGGACCGCCGTGCCCGACGATGCCATGCAGCCGCCACGGCTTGCCGACGATGCCCTTGGCGACTTCGTCGTGCGCGATCTGGTTGGCGGGCCACCACGCCATCTGGTAATTGCACATCACCTTCACGTTGTATTTCTTCGCCAGTTCCACCATCGCCTGCGCGTCTTTGAAGGTGGATGCCAGCGGCTTTTCGAAGATCACGTGAATGTGCCGCGGCGCGCACTCCTTGAGAATCTCCAGGTGGCGGTTGTTCTCGACAAAGGCCCAGACGAAGTCCGGCTTGGTTTCATCGAGCATCTTGCGGTAGTCGTCGAAGAAGGGCACGTCCTTCACGCCCTGCCGTTCTTTCGCCTGCGTGACGAGTTCCGGAATCGTTTCGGCGACGCCGACGAGCTTGATCTGCGGGTTTCGCGCCATGCGTGGCACCCACGTGCCCTCGTGGGAATGAATGAGTCCGATGATCGCGACTTTATAGGGTTGCTGCGCCACGGCCGGCAGCGCGGCCAGGAACAGGGAGGCCGGAATCAGCCAGGATTTCACCATGCATCCATTCTGGCATCGCGCGGGCGCGAAGTGCGACCGCGAATGTAGGATGTCCTCGGGCCGCCACTTGCGCGGCAGCAGGCGTTACCATGGGCCTGTGAGAGCCTGGGCAGCGATCGCGATCGCCTCGGCCGCACTGGCCGCTCCACCCGCTCCGCGCTGGCACATCATCGGACCCGGCGGTGGCGGCTCCATGTTCCACCCCACCGTGAGTCCGCACGATGCCTGGACCGTGGTGCTGGCCTGCGACATGACCGGCAACTACGTCACCACCGACGGCGGCGCGCACTGGCGCTTCTTCAGCCTGCGCAGCCCGGTGCGGCTCTTCGCCTTCGATCCCGCCGTTGCCAAGGTGCTTTATGCGTCCACCGGCGCGCTCTACCGCAGCGCCGACCTCGGCTTGACCTGGAAGATGATCCTTCCCCGCCCCGGCGATTTGGCGAAGACCACCGCCGGCGACGATCACGCCTCCGAGACGCTACACGTGCGCGCCGGCCCGCCCGCGGACGTCGCCGCCTTCGCCATCGATCCGGCGGATTCGAAGTCGCTCTACGCCGCCGTGGGCAAGACGCTGTGGTCCTCTTCGGATACGGGCGGGACGTGGCACGCCATCGCCGACCTCACCGCCCCCGTTTCCGCAATCTGGATCGACGCGACGTCCCCGGCGGGCGACCGCGCCATCTACGCCGCCGGACCCGACGCCATCTACATCCGCCGCGGCGGAAGATGGAGCAGCGGCGCCTCGCCAGGACCATTCACCTCGGTAGACGCCGCACCGCCCGTCTTCTACGCCATTTCCGGCGGGAGGATCTGGATCTCCGAAGGCGGTGTGAAGTGGCGCGTTTCGGACACTCCCGCCGGCCTGCAGCCCGCGCTCGTGGCCGCCGCGGCGAATCATCCCGACAGCGCGTACGCCGTATTCGAAGGGGCCGGCTATAGCATCGCGCGCACCGCCGATCGCGGAAAACACTGGGAACTGCAGCCCTACAACGGGCGCGACGCCTGGCTCAGCGAGACCTTCGGCGCCGCCTGGGCCGGCCGGCCCTACGGCATCGGCGTCGCGCCGGGGGACCCGCACATCGCCTACGCCACCGATTCCGGCCGCGTGATGCACACCACCGACGGCGGACGCACCTGGCTCTCCGCCTACTCCCTGCACGCAACCAGCGGCCACTGGACCACCAACGGCATCGACGTCACCACCTGCTACGGCGTGCACTTCGATCCCTTCGACGCGCGCCGGATGTTCATCAGCTATACCGACATCGGGCTGTGGGGCAGCGGCGATGGCGGCGCAAGCTGGTACAGCGCCACCCGCGAAGGCGTGCCGCGCGCCTGGATCAACACCACCTACTGGGTCGAGTTCGACCCCACCGTGCGCGGCCGCATATGGGCCGCGATGAGCGGAGTCCATGACCTGCCGCGTCCGAAGATGTGGCGTCGCCGGGCGCCTTCCAGTTTCAACGGCGGCGTGGTCCGCAGCGACGATGGCGGCCGCACATGGCGCGTGCAGAACAACGGGATGCCGGAGACCGCCGCCACCCACATCCTGCGCGACCCCGCCGGCGCGCTCTATGTGGCCGGCTTCGGGCGCGGCGTCTTCAAGTCCACCGATGCCGGCGAGCACTGGTCGCTCCAAAACGCGGGCATCGAGGGCTCGCAGCCGCTGGCCTGGCGGATCGTGCGCGATTCGCGCGGCGCGCTCTACCTGATTGTCGCGCGGCGCAGCGAAGACGGCTCCATCGGCAACGAGGGCGACGGCGCGCTTTACCGCTCCACCGATGCGGCCGGGCACTGGACCCGCCTGCGCCTGCCCGAAGGGGTCAACGGTCCCAACGGACTGGCTGCGGACCCGCGCGACCCGCATCGCCTCTACCTCGCCGCGTGGGGACGCAACACGCCGGACGGCGCCACCGGCGGCGGCATCTGGCTCTCAACCGATTCCGCTGCCACATGGCGCAGCGTGCTCGCCAGGGACCAGCACATCTACGACGTGACCATCCATCCGCGCGATCCCCGGCGACTCTACGCCGCCGGCTTCGAAGGCAACGCGTGGCAAAGCACGGACAGTGGACTCACCTGGACCCGCATCCCAGGCTTCGATTTCAAGTGGGGCCACCGGGTTCTGCTCGATCCGCGCGACCCGCGCAGGCTCTACATCACCACTTTCGGCGGAAGCGTCTGGACGGGCCCCGCGGATTGAACGTAGAGGCGATCCTCTAAACCGCCGACCTCGTCTGCCGGCCCTGCTTTGCCATCTCCTGCTGCATACGCGTCCGCATCTCCTCCGGTGCCACGTCCTCCTTGTGCGTAGCCAAGGCCCACGTGTGGCCGAAGGGATCGGTCAGCCGGCCAAAGCGATCGCCCCAGAACATGTCGGCCGGCGGCGTGTCCGCCCTGGCGCCCGCGTCTACCGCGCGTTTGTACGACGAGTCCACGTCGTGGACATACAGGAAGATGCCACCGGTGGAACCGCCGAGCGATTTGGGCGCCCGGTTTCCGGCCCCGGGCATTTCATCCGCGAGCATGATGACCGAGTCGCCGATCTTGATCTCGGCGTGACCGATTTTCCCGGCCGGACCATCCATTCGCATGATCTCCTGCGCGCCGAACGCTCGCTTGTAGAAGTCGATCGCTCGCGAGCAATCGTCCAGTGTGAGATAGGCCGTCACCGAATGGTGGCCGGCCGGGATGGGAGTAACTTTATTCGCCATGGTTTTCTCCTCCGAATGCCAGCCTATACCGCCCTGCCCCGCCTGTCTGTGGCATCCGCAACCTATCGGAGAGAATCGCCGGCGGCGTGTGTCTTACCGATCGGTTTGGCTTCACAAGGAGGTCGTTTGAGCACGGAGTGGCGGGGCTGCGCCGGGCTAAAACGTCAGCTTGATCTGCGATTCCAGCCGCCGGTTATTGGCGTTCTCGTAAAACCCCTCGCCGTTCGGACCGCCCGCCACCTGGTTGGCGAAGCCGAATAGCGGCGACGTGATGTTGCCGATGATCGCACCCGGATTGGTGTGATTCAGCAAATTGCGGATGGAAAGCCCGATCACCAGGTTGAAGCGGTGGCTCGTGGTTGGATTCCCGATGAGTCCGCCCAGACCACGGCCCGTCGTCGCCGCGGCGATTCCGGCAGCGCCGCCCGCGCTCGCGCGCTGCTCTCCAGCGCCGCTCTCGCGACTTTTCCCCAGGCCGATCGTCTTGACGATCCGCACGTTCACGGTCTCCTGCCCCGGACCGCGCCCGTAGTTGCGCGGCACCAGCGCCTCGCCCGGCACTGGATTCGGATCCAGCAGGCCGTACACCGTCTGTACCACGCCCGGCCTGTTTGGATCCGTCGCCAGTCCCGGGCGCGCGTTGAACAGCGAGGTGCCGTAGAGGTCGCTGCCCGTCGTGATATTGAACGGCGCGCCGCTCTGCAACACCACGAATGGGCTGATCCGCACATTCCCCTTGAGAGTGATCGACCCGCCCACTGTCACGCGATTACGCACGTCCGTCATCGCCGGACCGTACTCGCCCGCCGAACTCGCCGGGTTCGCCGGGAACGTGCCCAGCCCGTCTGTGTTGCTACGCGCCTGGTTGAGCACGTAGAACGCGAAGAGCGAAAGGCCCGCCATCACCTTCGTGTTCACGTTGGCGATCATCTGGTTCTGCCGGTACACGCCGGAACTCTCTCGCAGGAAAACCGGACTCGCCCCGGTCAGCGGGAACGACCGCAACATGTGCACGCCCCGCGAATTGGTGAACGTCACCGCGAGCGTCGAGTTCGCGGGCAACTGCCGCTCCACCGTCACCGCGGTCTGCATCAGGTACGGCGCGCGCAGCCGTGAACTTACGCGGTCGATCACCTGCCGCGCCTGATAGCCCGCCAGCATTGCCGGGGTGGGGATGTTCGGAAAGAAGTCCGGGTTGTCCACCACGAACTGCCGCTGCACCACGCCGTTGAATCGCGACGCGTCCAGGGTGGCGCTCAGCGGAAACCGGTCGTAGAACATGCCGAAGCCGGCGCGCAGCACCGTCTTCGTCCGCGGATTCTTCGCCGTTGCGCCCGGTGCCCACGCGATAGCCACGCGCGGCGCGATGTCGCGCGAATCCTGAATATTCGTCTGCGCCTCGTAACGCAGGCCCAGCCCCAGCGTGAGGTTCGGACGCAGACGCCACTCGTCGCCCGCGAACAGCGACACGTCCACCTGCCGAACCGATGTCTCCGGCGCCCCCGTGGTGATGCTGAACTGCGTCGCGCCGCCGCCCAGCGCCCGGATCTGCTGCGCGGCATACCCCATCCCCTGGTAAAGCAGCGTCAGCCGGTACTGATCCACGCTGCTGACGTTGCCGCCGCCGAACGTGAACGTGCCGTTGAAATTCTGCGGCGCGGCGCTATCGTCGGTCTGTGCACGCAGCCGCACCCCGAAGCGCAGCGAGTGCGCCTTATGCAGCATCGACGTGTAATTCTGAAACTCGTAATTGTTCTGCGTATCGAAGGTGCGGCCCAGCGTCGCTCCGCCGTCGTTGAACGCGCCCAGCACCTGCACCTCCGGCGTCAGCGTGTTCGCAATCGCCTGGCTGGCGGACCGGTAATACTGAAAGCGGGTCTCGTTGATCACAGTCCCCACCACCAACGTGTCTCCCACCTGCGCCGTCTGGTTGGTGAACTGCGAGTGGTAGCCCCGCGCCGTCCGGTCGAACCCACCGATGCCGTTATCGACCACATCGGAGTGCGTCACCCCGTAGCGGAACATCAGCGTGTTCTTCTCATTCAACTGGTAATCCACCCGCGGGCTCACATTCAGGAACCGGCCCGGCACCGTGACGAATCCGGAGAACGGCTGCACCAACAGCGTCGCCGGATCCACCCACACGCCGTTGGTGATCGTGCCGTTGTCCACCATGTTGCGCACCAGATCCAGGGTGAACGAGGCGTGTTTGCCCATCGGCCCGCCGAAGTTATTCTCAAACTCGTTGAGCAGAAACGGGGCCTTCTCCGCGGAATAGGGATTGCGCGTATTCCAGGCGTCGTGCGCCGTGTTCCACTGCAGACTGCCGCGGTACTTGTCCGTACCAGGCTTCGTGAAGATCTCCACGCGGCCATACCCCAACTTGTCGTATTCAGCCGAAAACGGGTTCTGATTGATCCGCACTTCGCGAATCGATGCCTTTGGCGGCAACTCCCCGCCGCTGAAGCCGTCCACGAAAATCGCGCCGCCGTTCGGCCCCGCCGAGGGTCCGGCCAGCGCCTGCAAGTCCGCCGCGAGATCGTCGGGATCGTCGGAGAGCGCGTCCAGATCCTGCCCGCTCAGCACCACCGCGCTGGCGTTGCCGCTCCCTTCCGTGGTCAGCGCCGGCGCACCGTTCTCCTGTACGGTGACCGCGTCCGTACGTCCGGCGACGCGCAGCACCAGGTTCACGGTCGTCTGCGTTGCACCCTGGAGAGTCACTTTTGCCGGCTGCGCCTGCACCAGCCCTCTCGATGACGCCTGCACCGTATAGTCGCCCGCAGGCAGGCCCGTGAAGTTGAACGTCCCGGTGGCATCTGCCGTCGCCGTCCGGTTCACCGCGCCGCGCAGCACGACCTTCGCGCCCGGCACTACCGCCCCGCTCTCATCGGACACCTGTCCACGCATCCCCGCCATCTGCGCAACGGCCGCGGAGACCAGTAATCCCCCAATCAGAAAGATCCGCAAGAGCATGGTTCGATCGCGAGTGGAACCCCAGAATACCGCGTCCAACATGAACCCACGGTGAAACCCGGAGGCTGCTGCCTTATAGTAGGCCTATGCGTGCCGTGATCCCCGTTCTCGCGTTCGCCGCCGCTGCGTTCGCGCAGCCGCTGACCCTGCACTACACTCGCCCGGCGGAGGACTGGCAATCGCAGGCGCTGCCCATCGGCAACGGCCGGCTGGGCGCCATGATCTTCGGCGGCGCCCGGCACGAGCATCTCCAGTTGAACGAAATTTCACTGTGGACGGGCGACGAAAAGGACACCGGCCGCTACCAGAACCTGGCCGATCTCTACCTCGATTTCGATCACCCCGAGCCCACCAGCTATCGCCGCGCGCTCGATATCTCCAGGGCCATCCACACCATCGCCTACACCGCCGGCGGCGTCGCCTACACCCGGGAATACTTCGCCTCCGCCCCGAGCCAGGTGATGGTCTTCCGCTACACCGCCGATACGCCCGGCGCCTGCACCGCCACCCTGAGGCTCGCCGACGCGCACAACGCCGAGCCCACCGCCGCGGACAACGGCATCACGGTCGCGGGCAAGTTCGATAACGGCCTGCTGTACGAGACCCAGGTGCGCGTGCTCGCTACCGGCGGCACCGTCAGCGCCGCCGGCGGCACCCTGCGTATCGACGGTGCCGATGCCTTCACCGTGCTGGTGGACGCCGGTACGGACTACCTTCCCGACCGCTCCCACGCCTGGCGCGGCGGCCCGCCCCACGCCCGCATCGCCGCTCAACTCAGGGAGGCGGCCGCCACCTCCTTTACCGATCTCCGCACCGCCCACCTCACCGATTACGAGCGCCTCTTCCGCCGCGTCTCGCTCGATTTGGGCGGCGCGCCGGCCACCCTCCGCACCCCCACGGACCAGCGCCTCGCCGCCTACAACCAGGGCGCGGCGGACCCGGCGCTGGAAGCACTCTTCTTCCAGTACGGGAGGTATCTGCTGATCTCGTCGTCACGTCCCGGCAGCCTTCCCGCGAACCTGCAAGGTCTCTGGAACAACTCGAACAACCCGCCCTGGCGCAGCGATTATCACTCCAATATCAATATCGAGATGAACTACTGGCCGGCCGAGGTCGCCAACCTGAGCGAGTGCGCGCTGCCCTTCTTCGACTACGTGAACAGCCTGCGCGGCGTTCGCGCCGAAGCCACCCGCGCCCACTACCCCGGCGTCCGCGGCTGGACCGTGCAGACCGAAAACAACATTTTCGGCGCCGGCAGCTTCAAATGGAATCCGCCTGCCTCCGCCTGGTACGCGCAGCATTTCTGGGAACACTACGCCTTCGCGCGCGACAAGGACTTTCTGCGCAAGACCGCTTATCCCGTGCTCAAGGAGGTAGCGCAGTTCTGGCAGGACCACCTGATCGCGCGGCCCGATGGCGCGCTGGTCACGCCCGACGGCTGGTCGCCCGAGCACGGTCCCGAAGAGCCCGGCGTCACATACGACCAGGAGATCGTTTACGACCTCTTCACCAACTACATCGAGGCCTCCCAGGCGCTCGATATCGACGCCGATTTCCGCGCCACCGTCACGCAACTGCGTGAGCGCTTGCTGAAGCCAAAGATCGGCGCCTGGGGCCAACTCATGGAGTGGCCGGAAGACCGCGACGACATACGCGACGAGCATCGCCACGTCTCGCATCTCTTCGCGCTCCACCCCGGGCGCCAGATCTCGCCCGTGACCACGCCGGACCTCGCGCAGGCGGCGCGCATCACCCTGCTTGCGCGCGGCGATCTTTCCACCGGATGGGCCATGGCCTGGCGCATCAACTTCTGGGCGCGGCTGCTCGATGGCGACCACGCCTACCGCCTGTTGCACAACCTGCTGCACCTGGTGGGCAAGGCCGGCGGCATCGATTACGGTCGCGGCGGCGGCGTCTACTCCAACCTCTTCGATACCCACCCGCCCTTCCAGATCGACGGCAACTTCGGCGCTACCGCCGGCATCGCAGAGATGCTGCTGCAATCGCAGACCGGCGAACTCCACCTGCTGCCCGCCCTGCCCAAAGCCTGGCCAGATGGCAGCATTCGCGGACTGCGCGCGCGCGGCAACTTCACGGTCGATATCAACTGGAAGAACGGAGCCCTCGTCTCCGCCACCCTGCTCTCGCCGGCCACCGCCAGAGTCACGGTGCGCTACGGGGCCAGGACGCAGGTGGTGGCGTTGAATGCGAATCGGCCGACCGCGGTGAGGTTCCAGTAACGCAGCCCTCCAGGCCGGCTCGATTCACCTGCCGCCTGGTAGGCCCGCGCTACCTCCGTTCGTACGCCATGATGATCGCGCTGTTGTCCACGTTCCCGTAACCGGCCGCCTCCAGTTGCTCGAGCAGCCTGCGATGCACCTCGCTGAGCGGCGTTTTGGCGTGCTTCTCCGCGGCCATGGCCAGAATCAGGCGCACATCCTTGAGATGCTGCGATAGCCGCGCCTCCGGGGTGAAATCGTGGTGCAGCATCTTCTCGCCTTTGTCGTCCATCACCCGCGAATACGCCGCGCCGGACTTGAGCACCTCCAGCGCCAGCACCGGCGAAATCTCGCACGCCTCGGCGAACCCCAGTGCCTCGGCCAGCACCGCGCGATTCAGTCCCAGCGCGAGATTCGCCACCAGCTTCATGCGCGCGCCGGCGCCGTAGGAGCCGATGTAGAACGTGTGATTGGCGAACGTGGCGAACAGCGGCAGCGCCGCATCGAACACTTCGCGCTTGCCCCCGGCCATCACGCTTGCCCCGCCGTTGCGTACCACGCGGCTCGACCCGAGCACAGTGGCATCCAGGTACTCCACGCCCTGCGCGGCAAGCTTAATCCCCATCTCGGCCATTTCGTTGGGTTCGCCGGTCGTGGTGTCGATCACCACGGTTCCGCGCTTGATCTGGATCTGGGAGATCACCTGCCGTACCACATCCGAAGTCGGCAGGCTGAGGAAGATCGTGCGGCACGCATCCGCCACCTGCTGTGACGATTTCGCGCCGCGCTGCCGCTCGGGCACGATGTCGTAGCCCATCACCGTGTACCCGGCCGCCGTCAGACGGTCCGCCATGGCCGAGCCCAGCAGCCCGACTCCGATCAACCCGATGGTTTCCATATGCCCCTACTGTACCGTGCAGGCCGGCCCGGCGCGGCCCTGCGCTATCCTCGTTTTTGTGACGCGATCCATCCTCTGTTTGCTCCTCACAGCGGCGGCATCCCTCGCTCAGGATGCCACCGCCGACCTGCTTCGCCGCCTCGCCGACGCACCCGGTCCGCCGGGATTCGAAGAGCCGGTGCGCCGGATCATGGTGGACGCGATGAAGCCGTTCGCGTCGTCGATCCGCTTCGACGGCCTCGGCTCCATCATCGCCGCGCAGGGCACCGGCGGTCCGCGCATCATGGTGGACGCCCACATGGACGAACTCGGCGGCGTCATCCGCCGCGTCACGCCGCGCGGCCTGCTTACTATGCAGATGCTCGGCGGCTGGCTCGATCAGGCGCTCGTCGATCAGCGCTGGATCATCCTCGGTTCGAAGGGTCCGGTGCGCGCCGTCACCGGTATCCGCGACATCCACTACGTACCAGCCGACGAGCGCAACCGCGTCTATCCGCGGGACAGCCTGTTCCTCGACGTGGGCGCCGCATCCGAAGTCGAAGCGCGCAATATGGGAATCGAGCCCGGCGATCCGGTAGTCCCCGACGCGCCGTTCACCAACCTCAACGGCACCGGCAACTATCTCGGCAAGGGATGGGACGACCGCGCGGGCTGCGCGGTCATCATCGAAGCCATGCGCCGGCTGGCTTCCCTGCCCCACCCGAACCAGATCCTGTGGGCCGTCACCACCCAGGAAGAAGTCGGACTGCGCGGCGCTCACACCGCGGCGGAGACGATCAAACCGGAGATCGGCATCGCGCTCGAAGCCGGCGTCACCGGCGACGTCAACGCCCACCCCGAGGAATCGCAGGAACATCTCGGCGGCGGTCCCGGCCTGTTCCTGTACAATAGCTCGGAAATGCCCAATCGCAAGTTCGTGACGCTGGTGCGCGAGACCGCCGCGGCGCGCAAACTGCCCCTGCAATTCGACCTGGTCACCGGCTACGGCGACGACAGCGCGGAAATCCAGAAGAGCAACGGCGGCGTGCCCACCGTCTGCCTGCTCGTCCCCGTACGCTACACCCACGCGCACAACGGCATCATGAACCGGCGGGACTTCGACCAGACCGTGGACCTGCTGGTAGCCCTGCTCCAGAAACTCGACGACGCCGCCGTGCGCTCCCTGCGGGATTTCTCCCGCTAGCCCCACGCCCCATGGCCCGACGCCGAAGACCCGGCCGCTCGCCGGCGCTGCTGGTACTGCTGCTGCTCTGCGCCGCCGTCGCGCTGTTCCTCTATCTCAACCGCACCCAGACCACGCCGCCCGCTCCGGCCGACCGCGCCGGCCCGGCGTCCATCTATCCGGACCCTAAACGCACACCCGGCGCCGTCAATCCGGACATCGCACAGGAAAACATCGCGGACAACATCTGCAATCCGGACTGGAGCACGCGCGGCATCCGTCCGCCATCCTCGTACACGTCGCGCCTCAAGAAGCGGCAGATGGAGGAACTCGGCCTGCCCGGTTCCTCCCGCGACTACGAAGAGGACCACCTGATCAGCCTCGAACTCGGCGGTAACCCGAACGATCCGCGCAACCTCTGGCCTGAGCCCTACGATGCCCACCCCGGCGCCCGCGAGAAAGACGTCGTCGAGAACTACCTTCACAAACAGGTCTGCTCCGGCGCCATGACCCTGGCCGCGGCGCAACAGGCCATCTCGCACGACTGGTACAAAGTGTATCTGGACATACATCGGTAACCGGGCTCGCCCGGCCCAGAGCACCATACCCGCAAAAGGGCATGATCCTCACCCCGCATGACCACGCCTAAACCGCTTCTACGCGCGGTACTGTAGAAAGCAAAAGGAGGCTGTCCATGTCCCACGTCATTACGCGCCCCATGACCCCTCACCCAGCCGGCAGAAAGGCCGTCACCTGCACCGCCTGCGCGCTGAAAAAGTGCGTCGGCCGGTGCCATTTCGAGCGGACGGGCGAACCGCGCCCCGCGAAGGCGGCGTGAACGCGCAGTGACAAGCTGTATCGGGAAATACAGCGATAGTCTGTGCATCCGCGCCCGATCGGGTCTATAATCGGACCAGCCGCAAGCTCCGTGCGGCCCACGCCGTTCTCCGCCCGCAGCAAATCCAGCATGAGCGCACTCCTCGAAATCGTTCGCGAGGGCCGTGTACTCCACCTCGTCCTCAACCGTCCCGACAAGCGCAACGCTCTGAACGCCGATCTCTGCCGCGACCTGGTGGACTCGCTCGACGCCGCCCACCGCGACCGCCAGACCGGCGCCATCCTCCTCACCGGCAAGGGCCGCTCCTTCTGCGCGGGAATGGACCTGCGCGAAATCGAGGAGGGGCGGAACTCCCTCCTGATCAATACGTTGCACGAACAGCTCTTTACCGCGGCGATGCGCCTGGAGATCCCCATCGTGGCCGGAGTCCACGGCGCCGCGCTGGGCGGCGGCACGGGCCTAGTGGCAAATTGCCATATCGTAGTGGCCGCGCCCGACGCCACCTTCGGCCTCACCGAGATCCGGCTGGGGCTGTGGCCCTTCCTGGTCTTCCGCGCGGTCGGCGCCGCCCTCGGCGAGCGGCGCACCATCGAACTGGCGCTCACCGGCCGCACCTTTCCGGCAGCCGAGGCCCGCGAGATGGGGCTCGTCCACGAAATCGCGGCAGACCCCTCCGCTCGCGCCGCGGAAATCGCCCGTGCCCTCGCCGAATCCAGCCCGACGGCGATCCGCAGCGGGCTCGGTTTCGTGAACCGGGCGCGCGGCATGAGCTGGGAAAAAGCCGGGGAAGTGGCCCGATCGGTCCGGGAAGACGTGTTTGCCAGCGCCGATTTTGCCGAAGGCATCCGGGCTTTCCTGGAGAAGCGCCGTCCGGAGTGGCCGTCGCTGGGAGAAAAGGATGCTCTCCCCTAGATATTGTGGCTTCCGCAATCGGTATACTAAGGAAAGGGGTAGAGGTGCTTTACTTTTCCGTCGCCCGCGTTTAGTATAGTTACAACTCCCCCGAGCCAAGCGAGGTTAAAGCTTTGCTGAAACTCAAACGCGTCGAAGTACAGGGTTTTAAGAGCTTCTGCGACCGCACCGAACTCCGTTTCAACGGAACCGGCATTGCGGCGATCGTCGGTCCTAATGGATGCGGTAAGAGCAACATCAGCGACGCCATCAGTTGGGTGCTGGGCGAACAGTCCGCCAAGAGCCTGCGCGGCACGCGCATGGAAGACGTAATTTTTGCCGGAACCCGCGACCGCAAGCCGGTCGGCATGGCCTACGTCACCATGACCCTGGTGGACCCGGATGTCCACAAGGAAGCCGCGGATAAGCCCCACGTGGTGGAAGAAGGCCAGCCACGCAAGAGCACCGAAGTAACCATCACGCGCCGCCTCTATCGCTCCGGCGAAAGCGAATACCTGATCGACGGACGCGCCGCCCGCCTGCGCGACATCCAGGATCTCTTCATGGGCACCGGGCTCGGCCCGGAAAGCTACGCGATCATCGAGCAGGGCCGCATCGGCCAGATTCTGAGCTCCAAGCCGCAGGACCGCCGCTCGGTCATTGAGGAAGCGGCCGGCATCACCAGGTTCAAGACGCGCAAGCGCCTCGCCGAAGCCAAGCTGGAAGGCGCCAAGCAGAACCTGGCGCGCGTATACGACATTCTCGAGGAAGTCACCCGGCAGGTGAATTCGCTCAAGCGGCAGGCGGCCAAAGCCAAGCGCTACGGCGAACTCAAGAGCGAGCTTGAAACCCGCCTCCGGGTGGTGCTGTCCGGCAAATACCGGCTGCTGGAGCGCGAAGCCGCCGAGACCTCGGGGCGGCTTGAAACCGCGGCCACGGAGTTGAAGTCCCTCACCGAGCAGGTCGCCGAAAAAGAACAGGCCCACGAGCGCGAACAGATGGCCGCGTACGAACTCGAGTACCGTCTCACCGAATCGCGCCAGCAGTTGAGCGAGCGGCAGGTGGAAGCCGAGCGGACGCGGGGACGCCTGGAATCGCAGGTGAAGGAAAGCGGCGCCATCGAGCAACGCATCGCGCAAAACGAAAAGGACTCGCACGAACTCGGGCTGCGCCTCGACGCGCTCGATCAGGAGATCGCCGGGCACAAGACCACCCTGGACGCGCTCGACGGGCAGATCGCACAGGCGCGCGAGCGCATGAGCGAGATCAACCAGCAGCGCGAGGGGTTGCAGCAGAAGGTCCGCGAGCGCGAGCGCGCCATCGAAGCCGGCCGCCAGGTCATTCTGCGGCTGCTAGGCGAAGCGTCAACGCTCAAGAACCAACTCGCGCAGATTGACGAATACCTCGCCGGCATTGACCGCGAAACCGCCCGCGCCACGCGCGAAGAGCAGCACGCCGCCGGCGAAATCGAGCGGCTCGATGGCGCGCGCAAACAGCTTTCCGAGACCGTCGCGCAGCGGCAGTTGGAGCTCGAGGCCGTCACCGGCGAACGCCGCCGCACCGAGGAAGATCTGGCCGACCGCCGCCGCACCAGCGCCGAACTGCGCCGCGAGATCGACGGCGTGAAGAATGAGGTCAGCCGCATCCGCGCACGCAAGGAATCGCTCGAGCAGGTGCTGGCCCACCGTACCTATACCACCGAGAGCGTCAAGCGCCTCTTTGCCTCGCTCGAAACCGGCAAAGCGGAGGATTTCAAGCCGCTCGGCGTGCTCGCCGACTACGTGGAAGTGGAGGCGCAGTTCGAAAAACCGGCGGAAGAGTTCCTGCACGAAGAGTTGGAATACGTGGTGGTGCGGAACTGGGATCAGGCCGAGCGCGGGCTCGATTTTATCCGCGCCGAACTCGACGGACGCGCCACCTTCCTGGTGCACCCCGAACCGAACGGCAATCATCGCGGCCACCTGCCGGAACCCGCCATCGGACCGGAGACCGGGATCGTCGCGCGCCTCAGCGATTCCCTCAAACTCACCAACGGCTTCAAGGATCGCGCCATCGACCTGATGCCGCGCGTGAGCCTCTGCTTCCTGGCCGAGGATCGCGCCTCGGCGCAGCGCCTGGCGGTGAGCTATCCGCACCTCTACTTCCTCCTGCCCGACGGCGTCTGCTACCACGGCCACACCGTGACCGGCGGCAATAAGAAGGGCGCCGGCCCGCTGGCGATGAAGCGCGAAGCGCGCGAACTCAACGTGCAACTGCGCCAGCGCCAGGGCGCGCTCGACGAAATGACCGCGCGGCTGGATGCGCTGCAGCAGGAGATCATCGGCTTCGAAGCCGAACTCGAGCGCCTGCGCGCGCTGCAGCAGTCACGCGAAAAGGATCGCGTGGCGCTGGACGCCGAAATGCGCAAACTGGGCGACGATCTGGCGCGCGCCAACTCGCGCCTGAGCGTGGCGCGGCTCGAACTGGAGCGCCTGCGCCGCGATTCGGAGAAGAGCGCGGAGCAGCGCGAGCGCAGCCGCGCCGCGGTGGAGGAAAAGGAGCGCCTGCGCGCCGAAGCCGAAGCCAGGCTGGAAGGCGAGCGCGCCGAACTGGAGAAACTGGAAGGACAGGCGGCCACCATCGCCGAAGACCACTCGGCCGTCCGAGTGGAACTCGCCGGCCTCGAAGAGCGGCAGCGCGGGGAGCGCTCCGCCATGGGCCGCCTGGAGCATCAGTTCCGCGAAACCACCAACCGGCGCAACGCCATCGCGCCGGAAATCTCCCGCCTGGGCGAGGTGCGTGCGCGCCTGCTCGCCGATAACATCGAACTCGACCGGAAGGCGGGCGTACTCGCCGAGCAGATCACCACGCTCGAAGCGCAGGTCAACGAGATGGCCGCGCAGGAAGCCGCCATGCGCGAAAAACTGCGCGCCGCCGACGAGGAGTTGAAGATTCTCCGTGCCGGCGTTCAGGAAACCCACGAGAAGCGCACGCAGATCGAAGTGGACCTGGTGCGCAAGCAGGCCGAACTCAAGTTCCTCGACGAGACCAGCCGCAAGGAACTGAATTGCCCGGTGGTGGAACTGGCCGATGCCGAAGCGCCCATGCCCGACCCCGACGCCATCACTGAAGCCGAGCAGGCCGCCAACGAGGTGCGCACCCGCATCGAGAACCTCGGCCCGGTGAACGCCGCGGCCATGGAGGAGTATCAGGAGGCGCAACAGCGCCACGACTTCCTGAGTGTGCAGCGGCAGGACCTGATCGATTCCATCCGCGACACGGAGAAAGCCATCCAGGAGATCGACCAGGTATCGCGCCAGAAGTTCGCCGAGGCCTTCGAAGCCATCAACACCAACTTCAAGCTGGCCTTCACCACCCTGTTTGGCGGAGGTACCGGCGAGATGCGGCTCACCGACCAGGAGAACATCGCCGATAGCGGCATCGATATCGTCTGCTCGCCCCCCGGGAAGCGGCTCCAGAATGTGCTGCTGCTCTCCGGCGGTGAGAAGGCGCTAGCCGCCACCGCGCTGCTCATGGCCATCTTCCGGTATCAGCCCAGCCCCTTTTGCATCATGGACGAGGTGGATGCGCCGCTCGACGAGAGCAACATCACGCGCCTCATGCGATTGATCACGGAGATGAGCGGGCAGACCCAGTTCGTGCTCATCACCCACTCCAAGCGCACCATGGAAGCCGCTCAGGCGCTTTACGGCGTCACCATGCAGGAGCCCGGCGTGAGCCGCCTGGTCAGCGTGAAGTTCAACGCGGCGGAGGCAGCGGCGTAACGTACCGCCGGCGGCGGGGCCGCCGGCGCGTCACTTCCGCGGTTGGTTCTCTTCCGCCGAACGTACGATGTAGTTCGGCCGCCTGCGCCCCACCTGCAGGCTCAGCCACAGGTATTGCCCGACGATGCCGAACCCCAGGCTCGTCAGGGCGCCGAAAAAGAGAATGCCCAGCACGATCGGCGTGTAGCCGGGCACTGCGATATTGCCGCGCAGTTTCGCCACCAGCACCAGCGCGCTCGTCGCCAGCGCCAGCACCAACGAGACGCCGCCCGACCAGAGCAGGATCTGTATCGGCAGGTCGGTGAAGTTGAACACACTGTTGAAGGAGTAGCGCAGCTTCTTGCGCAGCGTCCAGGCGCTCTTGCCTTCCAGACGCTTCTGCCGCTCGTAGACCACGTACTCGCGCCGGTAGCCGATCCAGAACAATAGGGCGATCAGGTTGGTGTCCACGCCCTGCAGCCGCAGCAGGTGGTCGCGCACCTCGGCCGTACACGCGAAAACGTCCACTCCGCCGGACGGCATGTCGTGGATCACAAACGCGCGGTACAGGCGCCAGAACAGGTTCGACGCCACTTCGCTGAGCCAGGGATCGGAGCGCTTGCCGCGCACGCCGAAAACGATCTCCGCCCGCCCTTCGCCCAGGATTTCGAAGAAGCGCCGCGCCAGATCGATCGGCTCCTGCAGATCCGCCGCCATCACCGCAAGGTTGCCGCCGCGCGCCCGCTCCATCCCGGCGGCGATCGCGGCAAAGCTCCCGAAGTTGCGGCTCAGCGCCAGCAACTGGCTGCGGAAGCCCGCCGCGGGCAGGCGTTCCCGCAGGATCTCCAGGCAGCGGTCGGGACTGCCGTCCACCACGAAGACCACTTCGAACTCGCCGCCCACCTCCCGGTTCAGCCGCTCCAGTTCGGCCAGCAGACGCGGCAGGTTGGCCTCGTTGCGGTATACCGGGATCACCAGCGACGAGCCGCTCATTCCCCGCCCGCCTTCACCAGTTCCAGGAACCGCGCGTACTCGCGAATGTAGCTCTCCGGGTTGTAGAAATCCGAAGCCAGCACCAGCAGTACGCCGTCCGGCGTGTACTTGTACTGCGTGGCCCACACCATGGGCTCGATGTGCAGCCCCACCGAGGGCGAATCCAGGGCGAACTCCTGGCGGTGGGTTCCATCGTCCGCCACCACATGGCAGCGCCCGTGCACGCAGATCAGGAACTGATGCAAGTGCCGGTGCGCGTGTTCGCCCCGAATCTCCTTGTTCGCGACGCCATACACCAGGAAGTAGCGTTTGACCTCGAACGGCACCTCGCGGCCGATTTCGCCGTAGCTCAGGTTGCCGCGCAAATCGTCCACCTCGGGCAGGCGGTGCAGCGTGACGCCCTTCACACGTGTGGGAAACGCGCCGGTGGCACGTCCGGCTTCCATCGCGGGCGCGTCCGCTTCGCCGGCCGAGGCACCCTCGTACCCGGTGATGCGCGCCGGGTTGCCGGTCACGATCGCCAGCGGGGGCACGTTGCGCGTGACCACCGCGCCCGCTCCCACCATCGCGCGTTCGCCGATCGTGATCCCCGGCAGGATCGTCGCGTTGGCCCCGATCGACGCGCCCCGCTTCACCAGCGTGCGCGCGAACTGGGCCGGCCGCTGCCGGCTGCGCGGGAAGGGGTCGTTCGAAAAGGTGACGTCCGGCCCTACGAAGACGTCGTCTTCCAGGGTCACCCCGTCCCACAACTGCACCCCGGACTTGATGGTGACGCGATCTCCCACCTGCACGTCGTTCTCAATGAAGACGTGGTCGCAGAGATTGCAGTCGGCACCGATCACAGCGCCGGGCAGGATATGGACAAACGCCCACACCCGCGTGCCGGGGCCGACGTTCGCGCTCTCCACGATTGCGGCCTCGTGCCGGAAGTATCCCGCGGGGGTCATGGCCGGTTCCTTTCCGCCAGCGCGCGCAGCGCATCCGCGATGGATTCGATTTCCTCCTCGCGCAACTCCGGATAGCACGGGAGCGTGAGGACCTCGCCCGCCGCGCGCTCCGTCTCGGGCAGCGCGGGCGGCACGGCGCCGGCTCGCGACGCCGCTTCCTGCAGATGATCCGGCACGGGATAGTGGACGTCGGTGGCGATGCCGCACGCTTTCAGCTCCTCCCGTGTCTCGTCGCGCCGGGCGACCCGGATCACGTAGAGGTGCGCCACGTATTCGTCGCCGAACCCGCGCGGGCAATCCACGGCGGACCCGGCCAGCGCCGCGCTGTAGCGGGCGGCGATCTCGCGGCGCCGCCGGTTCCACCCGTCGAGCAGCGGCAGTTTGGCGCGCAGGATCGCCGCCTGCATTTCGTCCATGCGGCTGTTGCGCCCGGTCTCGGCGGAATGATACTTGCGGCTCCAGCCGTATTGCCGGAGCGACATCACGCGGCGCGCCAGAGCGGCATCGGAAGCGATCACCGCGCCGCCGTCGCCGCACGCGCCCAGATTCTTGGTCGGATAAAAGCTGAAGCAACCCATCGCGCCCCAGGTGCCCGCCTTGCGCCCGGCGATCGACGCGCCGTGCGCCTGCGCGCAGTCTTCGATGAGCGGCACCCCGGCGCGTTGCGTGACTTCGAGCAGCGCCGCCACGTCCGCCATGCATCCGTAGAGATGCGTCGCGATCACCGCGCGCGTACGCGGCGTGATCGCCCCGGCCAGGTGCGCGGCGGAGAGATTGCGTGTCGCCGGATCGATCTCCGCGTAGCGCGGTTGCGCGCCGGCAAGGCGAATCGCGGTGGAGGAGTAGCCGCCGGCGTTGGCCGCGGTCACCACCTCGTCGCCCGGGCCAATGCCGAGCGCGCGTAGCGCCAACTCCAGCGCATCCGTGCCGTTGGCCACGGAAACGCAATGCGCCGCGCCGCAATACGCGGCGAATTCATGTTCGAAGGCGTCGCACTCGGGACCGAGGATGAACCATCCCCGGTCGAGGACGCGCTGTACCCCGGCGGCGAGAGCGGCGCGCAACGGCGCGGGGGTGCGGTTGAGGTCGTTGAACGGTATCATCACGGCGAGCCGGCCGACGCACAATTATCCCAGGATTCGCCCCGGCATGGCCATTCGAACGCGGCTGCCCCGATGCCCCGCCTATACTGGTTGTTATGCGTACCTGCCTGATTGCTGTCATCGGAGTCACCCTGATGGCCCAAACCGCCGGCGGCCTTCGCTGGACGCCACCCGCCGGATGGAAGAGCGAGGGGACCGCACCCATGCGCGCCGCCACCTACAAAATTCCGCCGGCTGCCGGAGACCAGGTTGGCGCGGAGTGCGTGGTCTACTTCTTCGGCGTGGGCCAGGGCGGCAGCGTGCAGGCCAACATCGACCGTTGGAATGGCCAACTCACGCAGGCGGATGGAAAACCCGCCGCCGCGAACATCCGGAAGCGGACGGTTCACGGGTTGCCCGTAACCACCATCGACGTGACCGGAGCGTACACCGGTATGGGCGGACCCGGGGCGCCGGCGGCAACCGCCAGGGGAGGCTACCGACTCCTGGGCGCGATCATTGAAAATCCCGGTGGAAATGTCTTCCTGAAATTCACCGGGCCGGCCAAAACCATCGCCGCCAACGAACGGAATTTCGAACTGTTGCTGGATTCGTTTCAGAAGTAGTGGTGGAGGCGCCGGGAGTTGAACCCGGGTCCGAAAAAGCTCGCAATGAGAAGCCTACGTGCGTAGCCGGCTCAAAATCTTCGGCCGACGCTTCAGAACCGGCGAGAGCGGCGGCGGCCTAGCCCGATTGAGTTTCAGCCTGCGGCTCCGGACCGAAGCTTTTGGCCAATCCCGCAAGATGACGCTCACTCACCGCCGCGCGGGCTCAGCGGCTGGAGCGGCTACTTAATTAATTAAGCAGCGTATGCAAACTGCGTGTTGGCAGTTATGGTTCGCGATCGTTTTACGGGGGCTCGCAACCCGGCACGCCTCCCCACCACGATTCAATCCCGTCGAAGCCGTTACGCCCCCACTCGATCAAAACGGGCAGGTACTACACTTTCATTCTACACCCCCGGCACAAGGGAGGCGCTTGCGCTTTAGATTAGGGAGCGCTTTCGCGCGCCGCCGCCGTTATAATTGAGGTATGCGTAATCGGGGCATCACACTCCTCCGCCTTTGTGTGCTCGCGCTCACAGTTTGCGCGCTGGCATCCGCCGGACCGCCCATGACCCGCATCACCCTCGTGGTCAAGGCGCGCGACGGCCAACCGGTGGACCGGGCCAGCGTCATCGTCAACTTCATCGAGGGCCACTCCGTCATCAAGCTCGGCAAGGCCGTCAAACAGACCTACGAACTGCGCACCAATCAGGAAGGCCAGGCGAGCATCCCCTCCATCCCGCAGGGGAAGATCCGTATTCAGGTCATCGCCAAGGCGTACCAGACATTCGGACAGGTCTTCGACATCACCGAGGAGAACAAGACGATCAACATCACGCTGAACCCGCCGCAGCAACAATACACCGCGCATTAACCTCGCACATGATCTTCCTCACCGACGATGTACTCAAGCTGCGCGACACGCTCGAGGAGCGCATTAACGCCGGGCAGTTGACCGAGCCCGAAGCCTACCGCGAAGCCCTTGCCGCGGATCCCGAAGATCCGCGCGCCCTCCGCCTGCTAGCCCTCCTGGCCGAGGAGGAAGGCGACTTCGCCGGCGCGGCGAGCCTCGCCTGGCGCTGGCTGCCCGCCGATCCGCTCTCCCACGAGGCCTTCCGACTGATCGGCCGCCTGCTCGCGCGCGATCCCGCGCAGGCATCCCGCGCCGCCGCGTATCTCGCGCTCGGCAAGGAAAAGCTGCACTTCGATCCCGAGGCCGAACAGGAGGCGGAAGGCGAGGATCTCCCCGCCGTCCCCGCCGACGAACCGGCGGAAGTCACCCGCGAGATGGAGCCGCACCGCCTGCTGCACGCGATGTGGACCGCATCCACCGGAGAGGTCGGCCGCGACGTGATCGAGCGCGTCATCGCGCGCGCCGCCGACATGCAGCCGCTGCTTCTGGGCGTGCTCAACCTCTGGGGCGAGGACCTGCTGGAGGATGTGGACGATGCCCTGGTGGCGCGTGCCCTGGTGCTGCTCGGCGAGTGCGGCGACGCCTTCGCCATCGGCACCATCGCGAGCTGCCTCTCGATCGAGGATTCCACCCTGCGCGACGCGGCGAGTTGGGCGCTGCAGCGCTTCGCGCGCCGCCTGCCCCGCGAAACCCTGGCCGCCGTGGCGGCCCGCGTGGAAGGGGCGGACCTCTACGATCTCGCCGCCGCCGCCCAACATCTGCCGCAACTGCCCCCCGGGCCGGAGCGCGACGCCATCACCCGCGCCATCACGGCGAACGTCGGCAACTTCGGCGCCGAGGAGAACGGCGCGCTGGCCGCGAGCCTGATCATGGCCGGCTATCTCATGGAAGGCGCCGGCAGCCCGCTCGCCGCCTCCATGGAGCGCGATCACGGCAAGAAGGTGCCGCGCGCCATGCGGGACGAGCTGGCCGACCTGAAAGACCACGTCGCGGAACAGGGTCCGTACCGGCCCGACGACGATCAGCACTCCGTTTTCGACATCTGCTGTCCCGGCTTCGAAGCCGCCGAGGAAGACGAACCCCACGTGCGCTCCGGACCCAAACTGGGACGCAACGATCCGTGCTGGTGCGGCAGCGGCAAGAAGTACAAGAAGTGCCATCTCGCCTCGGACGAGGCTCGCTAACCGAGGACCATCATGATCCGGCTTTTCACCCTGACGCTATTTGTGTCCTTATCTCTGTTAGCCGCGGACCGCGTTGTGCTGACCAACGGCGACATCGTCACCGGAACGATCGTGAAGAAGGACGGCGCGAAGCTCACCATCAAGAGCGACCTCATGGGCCCGGTCACCATGCCATGGAGCGCCGTCAAGAGCATCACCAGCGATTCCGAACTCTTCGTTGAGCTGCCCGGTGGCGACACCGTGAAGGGAAAGCTCGCCACGGCCGCGGACCGGCTCGAGATCGCCATCCCCGGTGAAACCAGGAGCGCGCCCATTGCGCAGATCATCGCTGTGCGCGACGACGCCGAGCAGCATGCCTTCGAGCGGCTGGAACATCCCGGCCTGCTGGATCTGTGGAACGGGTACTTCGACATCGGCCTCGCACTGGCTCGCGGCAACGCTCGTACCGATACCCTGACCACGGCGTTCAACGCGGCCCGCGCCACCCGCGCCGACAAAACCAGCGTTTACTTCAACCAGATTTACGGCACCGCGCGCGTCAACAACCTCACCAGCACCATCGCCAGCGCCGTCCGCGGCGGATGGCGCTACGACCGCAACTTCGGGTCGCGCTTCTTCCTGAACGCGATGAACGATTACGAGCATGACCGCTTCCAGAACCTCGACCTCCGCTTCGTGGTGGGCACCGGCGCCGGCTACCACGCGGTGAAGCACGACGGCTTTACCCTGGACGTCGACGGCGGCGCCGACTATGCCCGCGAAAACTACCTGGACTCCCTGCGCCACAACCTGGCCGAAGCCAACTTCGGCGACACCCTTGCCTACAGGCTGAACGGATCCACCTCGCTTACGCAGGCATTCCGCATGTTCAACAACCTCTCCGACACAGGCCAGTATCGCGTCAACTCCGACCTTGGCATGGTTACGGTCGTGCGCAAATGGCTGGGCTGGCACGTCACCGCGAGCGACCGGTACATCAGCAACCCGGCGGAAGGCCGTCAGCGCAACGATTTGCTGATCTCCACCGGCTTTCGCCTCAGCTTTGCGCGATAAGGATCGAATGGCGGAGTAGTAGAATCAGGTTTATGCCTCGCGCGCTGGTACTCCTTCTTCTCGCGATTTCCGCGTGGGCGGCACAACCCGTCCGTGCCAGACACGGAATGGTGGTCAGCCGGGAGAAGCACGCGACGGCGGCGGGGCTGGCCGTGCTCCAGTCCGGAGGAAACGCGATCGACGCCGCGGTCGCGGTGGGGTTCGCGCTTGCGGTGACGCATCCCAGCGCGGGCAACATCGGCGGCGGCGGCTTCATGCTGATCCGGCTCGCCGACGGCCGCACTACCTTCCTCGATTTCCGCGAGCGCGCGCCCCTGGCCGCCTCGCGCAACATGTACATCGATCCGGCAACCGGCAAAGCCACGCAGGATAGCGTGCTCGGCTACCGCGCCGCGGGCGTGCCGGGCACCGTCCGCGGCCTGGAGTACGCCAACAAAAAGTACGGCCGCAAGCCGTGGGCGGCGCTGGTGCATCCCGCGGTGGAACTGGCGACCAGCGGCTTCCCCGTATCCTACGCTCAGGCGCAATCCTTCCGCGCCGCCCGCGCCCTGGCGCAGTTTCCCGAATCGAAACGCATTTTTCTCAATGACGGCAAATTCTATGAACCCGGCGATGTGCTGGTGCAGGGCGATCTCGCACGCACGCTGGAGCGCGTCGAAAAGCAGGGATCGAAGGGCTTCTATGAAGGCCAGACCGCGCAACTGCTGGCCGAAGACGTCGCCCGGCACGGCGGCCTGATCACCGAAGAGGACCTGCGGCGCTACACCGTGCGCGAGTTAAAGCCGCTCACCGGAAGCTATCGCGGATATACCATCGTGACCGCGCCGCCACCGAGTTCGGGCGGCGTGGGCGTGCTCGAAATGCTCGGCATGCTGGAGACCACCGGATACGAGAAGTCCGGCGCGGGCTCCGCAACCGCGGTTCACTACATGGCCGAAGCCATGCGCCGCTATTTCGCGGACCGTTCCGAAAACCTGGGCGATCCCGACTTCTTCAAGGTGCCGCTCACCTCGCTGCTCGATCCGAAATACATCGCGAAACGCCGCGCTTCGATCGACCCCGTCAGTGCCACCCCAAGCAGCGCCATCAAGGCCGCTGCCTTCAACGGCAAAGAGTCCAACGAGACCACCCACTTCACCGTCGCCGACGGCGAAGGCAACGTCGTATCCGTCACCTACACGCTCAACGGCGGCTACGGCAGCAAAGTTACGGCCACGGGCCTCGGCTTCCTGCTCAACAACGAGATGGACGATTTCGCCCCCAAGCCCGGCGAAGCCAACATGTACGGGCTCATCCAGGGTGAGGCCAACGCGATCGCGCCCGGCAAGACGCCGCTCTCATCCATGACTCCGACCATCGTGCTGCGCGACGGCAAACCCGTGCTCGCGCTCGGCTCGCCGGGCGGCCCCACCATCATCAACAGCGTGCTCGAGGTGATCGTCAACGTGCTCGATTTCGGCATGAACGTGCAGGATGCGGTAAACTGGCCACGCTTCCACCACCAGTGGCTACCCGATGTGCTGAGCATGGAACCGGGTTATTCTCCGGATACGGTCGCGCTGCTCGAACAGCGCGGCTACAGGATTCGCCGGGTGGCTTCGCAGGGCGAGGTAGCCGCCATCCGTTGGGACAACGGCTGGCTGGAGGGCGCGCCGGACCCGCGCACCGAAGCCACCGCGGAAGGACACTGAATTCGGATGGACCACGTACTTTCAACCCATCTCTTCGTCAATCACCGGCTGACCTCGGCGCTGTTGACGAAGATCCAGCAGGCCGGCATCGGCGCCGTGGAGATCTTCTGCGCGCGCCAGCACCTCGACTACCGGGACAAGCCGCAGATCACCGAGCTCGGCCACTGGTTCCGCGATTCCGAGCTCAAAATGCATTCGCTCCACTCGCCCATGTACAGCGACGAATACTGGGGACGCTCCGGCCCGCACGCGCTGATCACCATCACCGAACCGGTGAAGGGCGAGCGCCTGCGCATGGTGGACGAGATCAAGCGCGCGCTCGAAATCGCCGAGTGTATTCCGTTCCGCTACCTGGTGCAGCACATCGGCGTCGCCGGCGAGGAGTTCGACCTGCGCAAGGTGGACGCCGCCTTCTCCGCGCTCGAGCAGATCAACCTGTTCGCGCGCGCCCGGGGCGTCGAGGTGCTGCTCGAAAATACACCCAACGACCTCGCCAACGCCGAGCGCCTGCTGCAATTCCAGGAATTGACCCACGTCGGCCTGAACTACTGCTTCGATGCCGGCCACGCGCACATGACCCCGCGCGGCATCGCCCGGCAGTTCGACCTGATGAAGGAGCGCATCCGCTCCACACACGTACACGATAACAACGGCAAGGACGACCAGCACCTCGCCCCGCTGTCGGAGGGAGGCACCATCGATTGGAAGCAGACGATGGAACTGCTGCGCAGCCGTCCCGGACAGTATCCCCTGCTGTTGGAATTGAAGGAGCGCGCCGACACCGCCAACCAGTTGGAGTTTGCGCTCGAAACCTTCGACCGTCTCGAACAACAATGATCCAACCCGATAGTTACGTACGGAGCCTGCTTAAGCGCTCCCCCGGCGAAACCGTTACCGCGCGCGGATGGGTGAAGACCCGCCGCGACAGCAAGAACGTCCACTTCGTGCAATTGAACGACGGCTCCTCGACCACGGATCTGCAGATCGTGATCGACCAGGGAGTCGTACCGCCGGAGACCATCGCCCGCATCACCACCGGCGCCTGCCTGAGCGTCGAAGGAGAGCTCGTGGCGTCGCCCGGCAAGGGCCAGACCGTGGAACTGAAAGCCGTCACCGTGACTCTGCACGGCGGCGCCGACCCCGAACACTACCCCCTCCAGAAGAAGAAGCACACGCTCGAAACGCTGCGCGAAATCGGCCACCTGCGCACGCGCTCGAACACGTTCGGCGCCGTCTTCCGGGTACGCAACGCGCTTGCCAGCGCCATCCACAAGTTTTTCCAGGACCGCGGATTCCTCTACGTGCACACGCCCATCATCTCTGCGAGCGACGCCGAGGGCGCGGGCAGCATGTTCGGCGTCTCCACGCTCGACCCGGCCGCCGGCGCGCCCGACTACACGCAGGATTTCTTCGGGCGGCGCACCTACCTCACGGTCAGCGGCCAGTTGGAGGCCGAAATCTTCGCCATGGCGTTCGCCAACGTCTACACGTTCGGCCCGACCTTCCGCGCGGAGAATTCAAACACGCCCCGCCACCTCGCCGAGTTCTACATGATCGAGCCCGAGATGGCCTTCTGCGATATCCACGGCGATCAGGATCTGGCCGAAGCGTTCCTCAAATTCCAGATCTCTTACGTGCTGGAGACTTGCCGCCCGGACCTGGAATTCCTCGCCAAGTGGTACGACCCGCAGCTCATCCCCACGCTCGAAGCGGTAGTCGCCAGCCAGTTCGAGCGCATCAGCTACACCGAAGCCATCGCGCTGCTGGAAAAGTCCGGCAAGCAGTTCGAATTCCCCACTTACTGGGGCGTCGATCTGCAGAGCGAGCATGAGCGCTACCTCACCGAAGAACTTCTGAAGAAGCCGGTGATCGTCACCAACTACCCCAAGGAGATCAAGGCGTTCTACATGCGCGCCAACGATGACGGCAAGACCGTCGCCGCCATGGACGTGCTGCTGCCGCGCATCGGCGAGATCATCGGGGGCAGCCAGCGCGAAGAGAGGCACGACGTGCTCCAGCAGCGCATCCGCGAGATGGCCCACCACGGCATGAAAGAAGAAAGTTACTGGTGGTACCTCGACCTGCGCCGCTTCGGCGGAGTCGAGCACGCCGGCTTCGGCATGGGCTTCGAGCGGATGATGATGTACCTCACCGGCATGAAGAACATCCGCGACGTGATCCCGTTCCCGCGCACGCCCGGCAACGCGGAGTTTTAAAGGTACCGTCGGCCTCCGGCCGACCTTGGGATCGAACCGGCGCCCACGCAATCCCCAAGCTCTCACTCAACGAGCCGTCACAAGCAGCCCGTGAGCGGCCGCGAAGCGGCGCAACTCGTCCGCTTCGCGGCCCGTTCCGTCAAAGGTGAACCGCGTCCCGCGCGGGAACTGCGCCAGCTTCCCCTCCACATCCGCGAGGCCGGCCAGGTCTCCGTACTGCGCCACGCGGCTGCCCGTGCCGGAGCGCGACGGTGACAGCGTGATCCGCGGCGGCCCATCCCAATCGATCAGGTCCGACCGCGTCTCCGAACGGCACCAGTCCGACGAGCACGCCGCCTGGATCAACCGCAGATCGCTCGGCAGCGCCACCCAGCCGCGGCCGCGCGCGATGGCGTTGCGCAACTCGACTTCGAAGTGGATGCCTTCGCCGTTCTGCGCCAACTCCGCGCTCTTTCCCTTCCACCACTCGCGGAAGTAACGCAGCGCGTCCCACAGCGCCGGCAGGGCGGCGGGCGAACCGCACCTGCCCAACATCCGGGCCGCTGTAGTCTTCACGTAAACATCGGAGTGCATGAGGTACGCGGCCATGTACTTCTCGAGTTCGGGACTCATCGCCAGAGGCGCCGTGCGCATGAAGATCTGCACGGTACACGGCGAAGGCGGCGCGTGCATGTCCCACGGGTGCGAGTGGAACACGCGGTCCGCATACGCCGGGTCGAAGCGCACGAAGTACGCCAGCAGTTCCGGTTGGCAGCCATCTTCCTGCGATTCGTAGATCGCCCGCACTTTGGGCAGGGCCTGCCACGTGCCGTAGCGCGCCAGCGCGGCCATCCGCAGTTGCGGATTCCATCCGCCGGGACGCTGCGCCGCGGCCAGCGCGGCAATCAGCGCGTCGTCCATCGGCGGCACGGCGCTCGCCGGCAGCATCGCAAGTTCCTCCCGACCGAGCCACGTTTGCGGGCGCGTCAGTTCGGCGCGAAGACGCGCCTGCGCCCGCGCCGGATCGATCGCATTCAGCCCCCGGATCGCCGACTGCGCCGCCTCGTAGTAGTCGCCGGGCTTCCAGGAATCGAGCACGCTCTCCAGGAGCGGCGCCACCTCGGGCGAGCGGATTGTGGAGGTGAACATGTCCAGCAGATATCGCTGGCGCGCAACCTCCACCGCCGGATAGGTGCGCGCGAACTCGGCGGTCAGCGCCGGGACCCACTGTGGATCGGACCGCGGCGGGCGATTCACCCGCACCTGTTCCACGCGCTGCAGCAGCGTGGCAAACGCGCTCCACCTGGGCTCCGCCTGCTTCGCCGGCAGCGATTCGGCCAGCGCGGCGGACGCCCGGTCCCACAGACCTTCCGTATACTCGCGACGCTTCTCCAGCCAGGCGCTCACTTGCGGATCGGGCCGCGCCGCGGTCGCCGGCGGCGGAGCCGTACGGATCACCGCGCGCAGTTCCACCGGCCGCGAACCGCCCGCCGGCACCGGCGCCGGAGGCAGGTGCGCCTTCGCGCACACCTCAGTCATCGCGTAAACGTACCCTGTGCTGACCGATTGGTCCGGCAACGCCATCCGCGCCTGCATCCGGTCGCACAGTTCGGCCGGCGCGCGCGTCTGCCCCAGCCCCACCAGGATCAGCGATTCCTGCTTCGGCAGCACGGCCAGCGCTGCCTCGCGCGACGCCGCGGTATCCAGCCACGCCAGTTGCTGCGCGGCCGCGATCCACGTCTGGTTCTCCTCAGGTGTCCGCGGCTGCGAACCGCGCAGCGCGTCCTGGCAAGCCGCGATCGTGGCCCGCACCCAATTCGCGTCCGAGGACACGACTTCGAACTCCACGGCATCGCTGGTGCGATACTCGGCCGGTTCCGCATAGCGGCCGGTCGTCCCCTGCGCGCTCGTTTCGTACACCATGCGCCGCGCCAGCATCCGCACCTTATACCGCCCCGGCGTGAGCCGCGGCACGTAGTGATTCACCGCCACGATGCGCCTGGCCGACGGGTCGGAGATGCCGATTTCACCCGGCGACAGCCCCATCACCGGCGGGAAGCACGGCTTTTCCTGCGTGCCGCACTCGTGCGCGGGATCCACCACGAACCCATGGAACTGCCACTCGCTCCGCGTTCCCCGCCCCGTTCCCGTCAACTCCACCCGGACCAGTTCCCGCTCGCGATACACATGCGGATCGATCAATCGCAACCCGAGTTCCACAGGCTGCGCGTGCAGCGCCGAGACCAGCACCGCCACACCACACCAGACCTTGAACATGACGCCTCCTCCAGCTTAGACACCGCTGCCGTGCGCGACAATAGAGGATCATGGCTCGCACGCACGTTGCCATCATCGGAGCGCCCCTCGATCTCGGCCAGGACCGCCGCGGCGTGGACATGGGTCCCTCCGCGTTGCGCTTCGCCAACCTCAACGCGCGCGTAGCCGCGCTCGGCTACGAAGTCGAGGACTACGGGAACATCCCCGTCGAACAAAAGGAGACGCTTCCCGCCGGCGAGGCGAACGCAAAATACCTGGAGCCGATCGCCGCCGCTTGCACCGCGCTCGCCGGACGTGTGAGCACCGCGCTCGCCGCCGGCGTGCTGCCGCTTGTGCTGGGCGGCGATCACTCGGTCGCGGTGGGCACCGTCGCCGGTGTCGCCGGGACGTTCCGTGAGCGCGGCGAACGCATCGGCCTGATCTGGCTGGACGCCCACGCCGACATGAACACTCCCGAATCCTCGCCCAGCGGCAACATCCACGGCATGCCGCTCGCCTGCATCCTCGGCGACGGCCCCGCGCCGCTCGCCGAACTCGGCGGATTCCACCCCAAGGTCTCTGCCGAGAACACCGTGATCGTCGGGTTGCGCGACGTGGATTTCGCGGAAAAGGCGCACGTGCGCCACTCCGGGTTGCGCGCCTTCACCATGCGCGATATCGACGAGCGTGGCCTGCGCGCCGTGATGGACGAAGCCATACGGATCGCCGCCGCCGGCACCGCCGGCATCCACGTCTCTCTCGACATGGACTTCTGCGACCCGGTGCACGCGCCCGGCGTCGGCACACCGGTGCGCGGCGGCGCCACCTACCGCGAAGCGCATCTGGCAATGGAAATGATCTGCGATTCCCGGCGAATGGTCTCGCTCGAAGTGGTGGAGGTCAATCCCGTGATCGACGAGCGCAACCGCACCGCGGATTTCGCCGTCGAACTGATCACCTCCGGGCTTGGAAAACGAATCCTATGAAACTACGCGTAGCCGTCATCTATGGCGGCCGAACCGGTGAACATGAAGTGTCGGTCCGCTCGGCCAAATCCGTCCTGGCCGGCCTCGATCCCGCGAAGTACCAGACAAGCGAGTACTTCATCGATACGCAGGGGCGCTGGAACCCGCGCCCGATCGTGCCCGAACCCGGCGCGCATCCCGAAATCGACGTCGTCTTCCCGGTGCTGCACGGCACTTTCGGCGAGGACGGCACCGTGCAGGGGCTGCTCGAATTGGCCGACCTTCCCTACATCGGCGCCGGAGTGCTCGCCAGCGCCGTCTCCATGGACAAGGAGATGATGAAGCGTGTCTGTAAGGAACGTCTGTTGCCGGTTGTCGACTATGTGACGGTGTACCGAGGGTGCGACCGTGTCGTGGAGACGGCCCGCCCGCTCGGCTTCCCCGTGTTCGTCAAACCGGCGAACCTCGGCTCGAGCGTGGGCATTTCCAAAGCGCGCGATGAAGCCGGACTCGCCGAAGCGGTGCGCGTCGCCGCCGAGTACGACCGGAAGGTGATCGTCGAACGCGCCATCGAGGGCCGCGAACTCGAGTGTTCCGTGCTGGGCAACGAGGATCCCATCGCTTCCCTCCCCTGCGAGATCCTCCCCAGCCGCGACTTCTACGATTACGAAGACAAGTACCTGCTGGACCGGGCGCGCACGCAGGTCCCGGCCGATATGCCTCCGGACAAGACCGAAGAACTCCGCCGCCTCGCGGTGGAGTGCTACCGCGCGGTGGAGTGCGAAGGCATGGCGCGCGTGGATTTCTTCCTCGAACACGGCAGCGGGCGACTCTACATCAACGAGATCAACACCATCCCCGGCTTCACCTCCATCAGCATGTATCCCAAGATGTGGGAGCACAGCGGGCTGCCGTTCCCCGCCCTGCTGGACCGGCTGATCGAACTCGCCATGGCGCGCCACCGCCGCAAACAAGAAACGCGCTACGCCCGGTAGCATCGGCCGCGCATCCCGCGGGATAAAATAGAAGCGCATGGCCAGCTTGCCGCAAACCCGAACCGTGACCTACGAAGAGTGGCTCGCCCTGCCCGAAGTGGAAGATGCCGTCGAAGAGGTGGTCAACGGCGAAATCCGTATTGTGCCCCCAGCAAAATCCCGCCGCGCCCGGATCGTGCAGCGCCTGAATCGCGCTCTGGATCGCCAGTTGGATCCTGATCGGAGCCTGCTGCTCTGTTGTGACTTTGGCCTGGTAATCCGCAAGCAGCCTTTGACATCCCGCGTGCCGGATATCGCCCTGTGGCTGGAAAACGGCCGCTACACCCGCGGCGCCATCCTCGCCTCCGGCGATCCGCTGAAACCCAGGCTCTTCCCGAACGTCCTGATAGATATCGCCTCCATCTGGCCCGATTAATGATTCGCGCCGTCCTAACGCTGCTCCTCGCCGCCGCCACCCTCTCCGCCCAGGACAATCTCGATGGGCAGATGCGGACGTTCATCGAGGCCTTCGCCGCCGCCAGCGCCAACGCCGCTGATCCCGTCAATACCGAGCAGGTCTTCTACGGAGGTGCGATTCCGCACCTGCTCAGCCGGCTCGATCCCCACAGCACCTTCTTCGATCCCGAACAGTTCCAGCAGCTCAGGCGCATGGAGACCTCCACACAGAAGGGCTTCGGCAGCGTGGTCTCCATCCTCCCGGGGCGCGTGATCGTGCTCCAGACCGTCCCAGGCACTCCTTCCGCCAAGGCGGGACTCTCGCCCGGGGACGAGATCCTCGCCATCAACGGCTACATCATCGCCCAACTCGATCTGGACCAGCTTCCGCAACTGCTCGAGGCCGCGCGGCAGCGTCCGGCGCGGCTCGACGTGCGCCGCCCCGGACGCGCCGGACTCCTCAGCTTCACCCTCATCCCCGAGGAGATGCAATCGCCCAGCGTGGACCGCGCGTTCTTCCTCTCCGCCGGAATCGGCTACGTCCGGATCGGCAGCTTCGAGCAAAAGACCCCGGACCAGCTTAAAGAAGCGATCGATAAACTCGGCGGCGACCGCCTCGCCGGCCTCGTCCTCGACCTGCGCAACAACCCCGGCGGAATGGTCGAAGCCGCCCTCCGTATCGCCGGCATGTTCCTGCCGCCCGGCTCGAAGATCCTCACGGTGCGCGGGCGCCACGTGCCCGAAAAGAGCGAATTCGTACCCGGCATCGCTACGCCCTACCACTTCAAACTCGCCATCCTGGTGAATGAGAAGACCGCCAGCGCCAGCGAAATCGTCTCCGGCGCCATGCAGGATCACGACCGCGCCACCATCATCGGCACCCCCAGCTTCGGCAAGGGCCTCGTCCAGAGCGTCTTCCCGCTCAGCGAAGGCACCGGTCTGGCGCTTACCACGGCACTCTACTACACGCCCAGCGGGCGCTCCATCCAGAAACCGCTGGCCAACGATTTCGGCCTCGCCGCCACCACCGCGCATCCCAACCAGGTGACGGACTTTCACACCGATAAGGGCCGCCTCGTAAAGGGCGGCGGCGGCATTCAGCCCGATATCGTCGTTTTTCCACCCGAAATGAACCGTCTCCGCGCCGTGCTGGACGCCAGCGGATCGTTCACCAATTTCGCCACCGACTACCTGCACACACACCAGGTGGATAAGGATTTCGAAGTAACTCCCGACCTCCTGGATAAGTTTCGCCTCTTCCTCTCCGACCGCCAGATCCGGCCGGGTCTTTCCGAATGGCTGGCCGAAAGCGAGTTCGTCACCAACCGTCTGAAGACCGAAATCTTCAACCAGGCATTCGGCGTCGAGAAAGGCGACGAGGTGGAAGCCCAGCGCGACCCGGTCATTCTCAAGGCCGTCGAAGTTGTCGGATCCTAGTGCAGCGTGTTAGTTGTCAGTATGGAAGAACCGGAGGCTACAATGGCCACGTTGACATCGCCAGTTTCCATATCGTTAGAGAACGAAAAAAATCCATGGCTCGCCGCTGCCGCGCGCTTTGAAGAAGCCGCGACCCGGCTTCGCCTCGATGACGGCATGCGTAAGGTGCTGGGCTCGCCCGCCCGGGAGATTACCGTGCACATCCCCGTCCAGTTGGATGACGGACGCCTTGAGGTATTCACCGGCTACCGGGTACAGCACTCGATCGCCCGCGGCCCCGCCAAGGGCGGCATCCGCTTCGCCCCCGACGTCACGCTTGATGAAGTCCGCGCGCTCGCGTCCTGGATGACGTGGAAGTGCGCCGTCGTCAACATCCCGTTCGGCGGCGGCAAGGGCGGCGTGATCTGCGATCCGCACATCCTCTCCGAAACCGAACTCGAAAAACTCACCCGGCGCTACACCGCCGAAATCATCGATTTTATCGGGCCCGAACGCGACGTTCCCGCCCCGGACGTCAATACCAATGAGAAGGTCATGGCCTGGATCATGGACACCTACTCCATGCACCAGCGCCACACCGTGACCGCCGTTGTCACCGGCAAGCCGACCTCCCTCGGCGGCTCGCGCGGCCGTCCCGAGGCTACCGGCCGCGGCTGCATGATGGTCACCATGAAGGCCCTCGAACTCATGGGCAAGTCGCCCGAAGACACCCGGGTCGTTATTCAGGGCTTCGGCAACGTCGGCGGTATGGCTTCCAAGCTGATGCGCGCAGCCGGCTTCAAGATCGTGTGCATCGTCGAGTACGATGGCGCGGTCTATAACCCCAACGGCCTCGATATCGCCGCGCTGGAGCGCCACCGCAAGGAGACCGGCTCCATCACCGGCTTCTCCGGCGGAGAGGACATGGATAAGCATGAAGCTATGTTCCTGCCCTGCGACGTGCTGATTCCCGCCGCGACCGAGAACGTCATCACCAGCCAGAACGCCGATCGCCTGCGCTGCAAGATCCTCTGTGAAGGAGCCAACGGCCCCACCACCCCGCTGGCCGACCTGATCCTCGCCGACAAAAAGGTTTTCGTGATTCCCGATATCCTGGCCAACGCCGGCGGCGTCACGGTATCCTACTTCGAGTGGGTGCAGGATCGCCAGGGCTTCTTCTGGAACGAGGCGCTGGTCAATGAGCGGCTGCAGGAAATCATGGACGCCAGCTTCGACGCCGTGGTCGGCTACGCCGACACGCACAAGGTGAACAACCGCATCGCCGCCTACATGGTCGCCCTGGACCGCGTTGCCGAAGCGATTAAACTGCGGGGAATCTACGCTTAGTGAGTGATGCCTCCACGCCGCTGATGCGGCAGTACAACTCCATCAAGGAGCAGGCGCCCAATGCCCTGCTCATGTTCCGCCTCGGCGACTTCTACGAGTTGTTCTTCGAAGACGCCGTCACTGCCGCGCGCGAACTGGAGATCACGCTCACCGCCCGGAACAAAGAGAAGGGCGCCGCCATTCCCATGTGCGGCGTCCCTTTTCATGCCGCCGAAGGCTACATCTCGCGCCTGATCCAGAAGGGCTACCGAGTTGCCATCTGCGACCAGGTGGAAGACCCCAAACTCGCCAAGAAGCTCGTCCGCCGGGAACTCACCCGCATCGTCACGCCCGGCACCGCGATGGACGCGAACCTCGTCCGCTCGCGCGAGAACAACTACCTCGCGGCCGTGGCCCGCGCCGGCAACCGTTCCGCCGTCGCCCACGTCGACGTCTCCACCGGCGAATTCCGCGTCACCGAACTCGATCCCGCCGAAGTCGGCGGCGCCCTCGAACACCTCGGCGCGCGGGAAGTTCTCTTCCCCGGCGACCTGCCCCTGCTCACTGCCGACGAGCGGCCCAACCCGCGCTTCGTCCGCACCGAACTCGAGGAGTGGATCTTCAGCGCGGATTACGCGGACCGCACCCTGCGCGACCACTTCAAGCTGCTCTCGCTCGATGGCTGCGGCCTGGCCGGCCGCTCCGCCGCGGTCGCCGCCGCCGGCGCCATTCTGCACTACCTCCGCGATACCCAGCGCGCCGCGCTCGATCACCTCGACCGCCCCACCTTCTACGATCGCGCCAGCTCCATGGTGCTGGACGCGGTCACCGTCCGCAACCTCGAACTCCTCGAACCCATCTTCGCCGCCGATGCCGGCGGCGCCGCGCAACCCACCGTTCTCGGCGTGCTCGACCAGACCTCCACGGGGATGGGCGGACGCCTGCTTCGCCAGCGCCTGCTGCGTCCCTCCATGGATCGCGCCGAAATCGAGCAGCGGCTCGATGCCGTTGGCGAACTCCTCCAGCAGACCATCCTCCGCGCCGAACTGCGCAAGCAACTTTCCGCCATCCTCGATCTCGAACGCCTGCTCGCCAAGGTCACGCTCGGCTCCGCCGGACCGCGCGATGTCCTCGCCCTCGGCCGCTCGCTCGAAAAACTCCCCGCCCTCAAGCGCTGCTTCGATACCCAGCAGGCCGAGCGCCTGCGCCGCCTCCACGAAGGGCTCGACGAACTCACCGACGTCGCCGGCCTCATCCTCGAAGCCATCTCCGACGAGCCGCCGCTCAACCTCGCCGACGGCGGCGCGATCCGCGCCGGCTTTCACGCCGAACTCGACGAACTGCGCGACCTGAGCCAGAACGGCAAGCAGTACATCGCGCAAATCGAAGCCCGCGAACGCCAGCGCACCGGCATCCAATCGTTGAAGGTACGCTTCAACAACGTCTTCGGCTACTACATCGAAATCACCCGCGCCAACCTGCACCTCGCGCCCGCCGACTATGAACGCAAGCAGACTCTGGCCAACGCCGAGCGGTTCACCACGCCGGAATTGAAGGACTACGAGCGCAAGGTGCTGGACGCCGAAGCCAAAATCCTGGATCTGGAGAAGGTCCTCTTCGCCGAGGTGCGGGTCCGCGCCGCCGCGCAGGCGCAGCGCATCCGCGCCACCGCCTCCGCCGTCGCGGAGCTCGACGTGACCGCCGCGCTCGCCCAGGTCGCCGCCGAAAACCGCTACCAGCGCCCCACCTTCTCCGATTCCGGCGAGATGCGCATCCTCGCCGGACGCCATCCCGTGATTGAACGCCTCGCCGAGCAGGAGTCGGGCCGCTTCATCCCCAACGACCTCTACCTCAACGACACCACCGACCTGATCGCCATCATCACAGGCCCTAATATGGGCGGCAAGAGCACCTACCTGCGCCAGGCGGCGCTCGTCGCCATCCTCGCGCAAATGGGTTCCTTCGTGCCCGCCGAAGCCGCCTGCCTGCCTTTGATCGACCGCATCTTCACCCGCATCGGCGCCAGCGACAACCTCGCGCGCGGCCGCTCCACCTTCATGGTGGAAATGACCGAAACGGCCGTCATCCTCAA
>JAFDVU010000005.1 GCA_018268835.1 Acidobacteriota bacterium
CCGTTCCGCAAAGCCCTGGCGCTGGCTCCGGATTCGGTTCGCGAGCGCATCAATTACGGCCTCTCCCTGCTGCGCGCGGGCGATCTGGACAGCGGCCTCGCCGAACTCCGCAAGGCGCAGAGCCAGGACCCGAGTTCGCCCTACACATGGTTCAACATTGCGGTCACGCTCAAGCGGCAGGGAGACCTCGACGGCGCACTGACACAGTTTCGCGGTATGGAGAAGCTCGTTCCCGGCGATCCCATCACCCACTACCAGATCGGGTCCATTCTGAAGGCGCAGGGTCACCTGGAAGACGCCACCCGGGAGTTCGAAGCCGCGCGCCGGCTCGATCCGCTGCTCACCGCTCCGCACTTCCAGCTTTACGGGCTCTACCGGCAGGCCAACCGCGCCCAGGATGCCGCGGCGGAATTGAACCTCTTCCGCGACCTCAAGAAACAGCAGGAAGGCGCCGCCGTACCCGAAGACATGGAGTGGAATGTGTACGCCGAGATCGACGATCCGATCGACGCGCCCGCGCCTCCCCCGCTGCCGGAACCGGTCTACCGCGCCGAACGCATCGCCGGCGGGTTCACCGGCGGGTCGCCGGGTGTGGCTGCCATCGTGCTCGACGGCGGCGTCCGGCCCAGCCTGCTGGCCTGGTCCTCCGGCCGGGTCGCGCTCTATCGCAACGGCCGCGTTCCCGTCGCCGATTCCGGACTGGAAGCGCTGCGCGACGTGGTCTCCATCGCGCCCGGCGATTTCGATAACGACGGGCTGCCCGATCTGTGCGTCGTCACCACCCACGGAGCCGCCCTCTATCGCAACGTCAACGGCAAATTCCAGAAGCAGTCCGACCTCGCCGCCGGCTCCTTCCGCGAGGCCGTGTGGCTCGACTTCGATCACGATTACGACCTGGACCTGTTCCTGCTCGGCGACGATGCCAGGCTGCTGCGCAACAACGGCGCAGCCGGCTTCAGCGACGAAACCCGCCGCTTCCCGTTCGTGGCCGGCCGCGCCCTCTCCGCCACCCGCTTCGACCTCGAACCCGATACCCCGGGCTTCGACCTGGTGGTCTCCTACCAGGACCGCCCCGGCGTACTCTACCGCGACCGCCTGGCAGGAACCTACGAAGCGGTTCCCCTGCCGCGGCTTCCGGCCGGCGCCACCCATCTTGCCGCCGCCGACTTCAATCGCGACGGACGCACCGACCTGGCCGCCGCCCCAGCCCTGCTGCTCCTCAACCGCCCCGCCGGCTTCGAGCCTTCCACCCCGGCGCCCGATTCCGGCGCCCACGCCTTCGCCGATTTCGACGGCGACGGCCGCCTGGCGCGCGCCTCCATCGCGGCCAACGGCGATCTGCGGATCGAGCGCGATACCTCCGCCGGGTACGGCAACTGGATCGAAATCGGGCTAACCGGGGTGAAGAACCTCAAGACCGCGGTCGGCGCCAAGGTGGAGGTGCGCGCCGGCCCGGTCTACTCCAAGCAGCTCTACCAGGGCGTGCCGCTCGTCTTCCGGCTGGGCCCGCGGAAGGAAATCGATACCGTCCGCGTCACCTGGCCCAACGGCCTGATCCAGAACGAACTGGCGCAAGCTCCCGGCCGCGTCACCCCCATTACGGAGGCGCCGCGCATGTCCGGCTCCTGTCCCATGATCTTCACCTGGGACGGGGAGCGCTTCCACTTCATCACCGACGTGCTCGGCGTGGCGCCGCTGGGCGCCAGTTCCGGCGACGGCCGCTACTTCCCGGTGGACCACGACGAGTACGTCTCCATCCCCGGCGAACTGGTCCGGCCGCGCGACGGCGCCTACCCGGTGCGCATCACCGAGGAATTGCACGAGGTCTCCTACCTGGACCAGGTGAGCCTGCTGGCGCTGGATCATCCCGCGGCCACCGAAGTGGTCACCAACGAGAAGTTCAAGTCGCCGCCGTTCCCCGAGTTCCGCCTCTATGGCGGCGAACACCGCGTGTATCCGGTGGCGGCGCGCGACACTCGCGGCCGCGACGTGCTCCCCGCGCTCCTGCACCGCGACTCCACCTATCCCGATGCCTTCCGCCGCGATTCGGCCGGAGTGGCCGAGACGCACCACCTCGATCTCGACTTCGGCCGCGCCGCGCCTTCCAATCGCGCGGTGCTGGTGCTGAACGGTTGGGTGGACTGGGCCGATGGCAGCACCTTCCTCTCCGCCATGCAGGAGCGCAAGGACCTCACCTTCCCCTACCTGCAGGTGAAGGATGCGGCGGGCAACTGGAAGACCGTCGTGGAAGACATGGGCATGCCCTCCGGCAAGCCAAAGACCATGGCGGTGGACCTGACCGGCAAGTTCCTCTCGGCTTCGCGCGAAGTGCGCATCGTCACCAACCTGTGTGTTTACTGGGACGAAATCTACCTCTTCGAGAGCGCTGCCCCGCCCGCGGCGCGCCTCACCGCCGCGCCCCTGCTCTCCGCCGGCCTCCACTTCCGTGGCTTCTCCAAGGTCACGATTCACCCCCAGCGCAAGCAGCCCGAGCGCTTCGATTACCAGTCCGTGAGCGACACCTCCATGTGGAATCCCACGCCCGGCAATTACACGCGCTACGGCGACGTCGCTGATCTGCTGCGTGCGCCCGACGACCGCATGCTGATCATGGGCTCCGGCGACGAGGTCGCGCTGCGCTTCGACTCCCGCGCGCTGCCGCCGCTCCCCGATGGCTGGAAGCGCGACTTCCTGCTCCTGGTGGACGGCTGGGCCAAGGACGCCGACGCCAATACGGCGTACTCGCAAACCGTGGCGCCGCTGCCCTTCCACGGGATGAGCAGTTACCCCTACCCGGCCGGCGAGCACTATCCCGACGACCCGGCCCACCGCGAGTACCAGCGCCTGTACAACACGCGTCCCGCGCTCAGGTTGATCGGGCCGTTGCACCCCCGGTCGGAATGACCGCCGCGCCCGGCGGCGCGCCCGCGGCAATGCCCGGCATGCGAACTTCTTCACCCCGCCCCAACATTTGCACCCGATTGTGGTGTATTTTCAGAATTGCCCATCCTTTTTTCGGCCACGCATAAGGTCAGGCGGGGTGTGGGGAAGTACCGGCAGGCGAGAGAGCGCGTCGGGGATTACCGGGGAGAGCCGGCCACGGCAGGTCAGGAAGTTGGGCTGAAAGGACCAGAATGAAACTCACAAGACGAGATTGGGGGAAGATCGCGCTGGCATCGCTGCCTCTGTCGAGAGCGTTTGGCGCGAAAATGATCGATTCGAAGTTCGGGGGCGTCCAGATCGGCGCCATCACCTACAGCTTCAACCGGATCGCCAGTCCCGATCCGGAAGCGATCATCAAGGCATACGTCGAAATCGGCCTGGGCGAGGCCGAGTTGATGTCCAACCACTGTGAAGCTCTCGCCGGCGCTCCCGCCATGCCCATGTTCGGTCGCGGCCCCGGAGCCGGCCGCGCACCGGCAGCACCCGGAGCACCGGCCCCGGCCCCCGGTGGAGCACCCGGACAGGCCGGCGCCCGCCGTGGACCCGGAGGCGGCCGCGCGCCGCTCACTCCCGAACAGCAGGCCGAGCGCCAGGCGGCGATGGAGAAGCTCGCCCAGTGGCGCGCTTCCGCCAACGCCAATACCTGGAAAGGCGTCCGCAAAAAGTTCAACGATGCCGGCGTCGATGTCGCCCTGCTCTGCTACAACATGCAGGACGCCATGAAGGACGAAGACATCGAGTACGGGTTCAGCATGGCCAAGGGCCTCGGCGTGAAAGGCATCACCACCAGCACCACCCTCACCATGGCCAAGCGCATCGCGCCCGTCGCCGACAAGCACAAGCTGTTGGTCGGCTATCACGGCCACGACGCCACCAACGATCCCAACCAGACCGCCACGCTGGAAAGCTACGACACCCTGATGGCCTATGGCAAGTACAACGGCATCAACCTCGACATCGGCCACTTCACCGCCGCCGGATACGACGCCGTCGCCTTCATCAAGCAGCACCACGCCCGCATCACCAACCTGCACGTGAAGGATCGCAAGAAAGACCACGGCCCCAACGTCGCCGTCTGGGGCACGGGCGACACCCCCATCAAACCCGTGCTGCAACTCCTCAAAACGGAAAAGTACCCCATTCCGGCGAACCTGGAATTGGAGTACCCCATTCCGGAAGGTTCGGACATCGTCGCCGAGGCCAAGAAGTGCCTCGCCTATGTAAAGAGCTGTCTCGTTTAACACCGGAGAATCGACAATGGCTATCACCAGGCGTTATTTCTTCTATGGCAGCCTTCTGGCCGGCGCTATACCGGCGGGAGGCTTCGGCAGTACACCATCTCTCAAAGCGGCCGGCTACAAGTCGCCCAACGAAAAGTTGAACATGGCGTCCATCGGCGCCGGCGGACAGGCGGCAGCCAACATTTCCGCCGCCGCGCCCACCGAAAACGTCGTTGCCCTTTGCGATGTGGACGACCGCCGCGCCGAGGGCATGTACAAGCGCTTCGACAAGGCGCCCAAGTATAAAGACTTCCGCAAGATGCTCGACAAGGAAGCCAACAACATCGATGCCGTCATCGTCGCCATCCCGGATCACATGCACGCCAGTGCCGCCATCTGGTGCATGGAGCGCGGCAAGCACGTGTACGTGCAGAAGCCCCTCGTTCGCAGCATCTGGGAAGCGCGCCAACTGAGAGCGGCCGCCACGAAGTACAAGGTGGCCACCCAGATGGGCAACCAGGGCTACTCCAACGAGGGCACGCGCCAGTGCGCCGAGATCGTCTGGCGCGGCGACATCGGCAGCGTCGGTGAAGTCCACGCCTGGAGCGACCGCCCGATGTGGCCGCAGGGCCTCACCGAGATCCCCAAGCCGGATCCGGTTCCCTCCACGCTCGATTGGGACCTCTGGCTCGGCATCGCCGAAAACCGTCCCTTCACCGCCGATGGCAAGACCGAACCCGACCGCAATGGCGGCTTCTTCTACCAGCCCTTCAACTGGCGCGGCTTCTACGATTTCGGCTGCGGCGCGCTGGGCGATATGGCCTGCCATATCCTGGGTGCCCCCAACATGGCCCTGCACCTCTCCAACCGCAAGGTCATCGGCGTCGAGTGCATCAAGAAGGAGGGCACCAGTTCCTTCATGTTCCCCAAGTCGTCGGTCATCCGCTACGACTTCGCCGCCTACGGCAACATGCCTCCGCTCAAAATCTTCTGGCACGACGGCCTCAAGGAAACACCCAAGATCGATGGCGTCCCCGAAGGCGAGTGGCTCGGCGATCCGCCCATGCTCCCCGGAGGCCTCGGCGGACGCGGCGGACGCGGACGTGGCGCGGCCCCGGGCGGCGCTCCCGCTGCCGGTGCTGCCGGCGCGGCCGGCGCGGCCGGACGCGGCATGGCCATGGGCCCGGGCATGATGCGCCCCGCGGACAACGAGTTCCACTCCCCGGGCCGTGTCTTCAACTGGGAACAGTTCCAGGCCCTCAAGGAGTCCACCACTCCCCTGCGCTTCCCGCAGCCCGACGGCAGCCTCTTCATCGGCGACAAAGGTATGCTCACCACCGGCACCTACGGTGACGTGACCCGTCTCATCCCGGTAGAAAAGATGAAGGACTTCCGCATGCCGGAACCGCTGCTCACCCGCTCGCCCGGCCACATGCGCGACTTCATCCGCGCCTGCAAGGGCGGCGACCCCGCCTGCTCCAACTTCGACGTGGCCGCTCCCTTCGTGGAATGGATGCTGCTCGGTGTCATCGCCCTGCGCAGCGAGGGCAAGCTCGAATACGACCCCGACAAGATGCGCATCACCAACAATGCCGAAGCCAACAAGTACCTCAAACCCAACTTCCGCAAAGGTTGGGAGTTCCACACCGTCAAGTCGTAACCAGGTAGGGTAGGCCTCCGGGCCTACCCTTTCCCCACGGTAGCGCAGGCCTCCCGGCCTGCCTTTGGATCGAATCGGAATCTCCGCCGCCACACCCGATTTCAGACCCCGTCCCCATGCGCCCGTCCGCGCGCCGGTATAGCATTAGAGATCAAATGACCTGGAAGTCTTTGTTGATCTTTCTCTGCCTCGCGCCGGCGCTGTTCCCGCAGGCGGCCCCGCAGCCCGGGATCGAGGCGCGCAAGGCGCCCATCATCACCCACGACGGACTCAAATTCCGCGACCTCAACAAGAACGGCGCCCTCGATCCTTACGAGGACTGGCGCCTTCCCGTCGACAAGCGCGTCGCCGACCTGCTCTCCCGCATGACCGTCGAAGAGAAAACCGGCCTCATGATCCACTCCTCGCTCGCCGGTTTCACCGGGCCCAACGGCGACGTCCTCGGCCTGCCCGCGGCCGGCGGACGCGGCGGACGAGGCGGACGCGGCGCTCCCGCCGGCAGCGCGGATCGCGCTTTCCAGGGACGCCCCAATCAGAACAACGTGGAGCCCATGGGCAGCGCCAACCCCACCCAGTTGGTCGTCGAGCGCAACGTGCGTTACATCCTGGTCCGCCCCAATCAGGGCGAGGCGCCGGAGATCACCGCGAAGTTCCATAACGGCCTCCAGGAAATGGCCGAAGCCACGCGCCTCGGCATCCCCATCATCTTCAGTACGGACCCGCGCCACGCCGGCGGACGCGGCGGCGCCAACGCCAGGCCCGTGATCTCCCAGTGGCCCGATCAACTCGGCCTCGCCGCCGCGCGCGATCCCGAGCTCGTCCGCCAGTTTGGCCGGATCGCCGCCAGGGAACTCCGCGCCCTGGGCATCCAGTGCCTCCTCGGCCCCATGGCCGACACTGCCACCGAACCGCGCTGGAACCGCATCAACGGCACCTTCGGCGAAGACGCCAATCTCAACGCGACCCTCATCAAGGCCATCGTCGAAGGATTTCAGGGCAAGCGGCTCGGACCGGAAGGCGTCATGACCATCACCAAGCACTTCCCCGGTGACGGCCCCGTCAAAGACGGCTACGACGGCCACAACAACTACGGCAAGTGGACCATCTATCCCGGCAATAATTTCGACTACCACCTCATCCCGTTCCGCGCGGCCATCGAAGCCGGCACCGGCGGCTTCATGGGCGGCTACTTCATCCCCGTAGGCCACGACACTGCCGGCATCAACTTCTCCAAGGCGATGGTCAACGGCCTGCTGCGCGAGAAACTCGGCTTCCACGGCCTGGTGGTCACCGACTGGCTGCGCAACATGCCCTGGGGCGTCGAGAAGCTCTCCGAAAAGGACCGGCAGAAGACCATGGTGCTCGCCGGCGTCGATCAGATCGGCGGCGATAACGACCCCCGCGTCATCCTCTCCAGCGTCAAGGATGGCGGCATCCCCATGGCCGTCCTCGATGCCGCGGCGCGCCGCATCCTCCGACCCATCTTCGAACTCGGCCTCTTCGAGGACCCCTACGTCGATCCCGAGCACGCCCGCGCCACGGTTGCCGGCGAACCCTTCCTCGCCGCCGGCTACGCCGCGCAGGTGCGCTCCACCGTGCTGCTGAAAAACGCCGGCAACGTCCTCCCCGCCGCCTCCGGCAGGAAGATCTACGTGGAAGGTATCGATCGCGAAGTGGCCGCGCGCTACGGCACCGTGGTGGACGATCCCAAGTCCGCCGACCTCGCCCTCCTGCGCGTGGCCAGCCCCGCGACGACCTACCCCTACGGCGGAGCCTTCGCCATGGGCGCCGGGCGCGGCGCGGCCGCTTCCACCCCGCCGCCGCGCCCCACCTACGGCATCACCCTCGCCTACGGCAACGCCGCCAACTGGAGCGTGCTCGAAGACATCCGCAAGGTTGCCGCCACCGGTACCCCTACCGTCGTCATCGTGAACATGGATAAACCCGTGATCCTCACCGAATTCATCGATGCGGTGGCCGGCGTGTTCGGCGCCTTCGGAGCCGGCGACGCCGCCCTGCTAGACGTCGTCTTCGGCAAAGCCAAACCCACCGGCAAGCTGCCCTTCGATCTGCCTGCTGACATGCCGTCCGTCATGGCCCAGGCAGCCGACCTGCCCTTCGATATGGACGATCCTCTTTTCAAATTCGGATTCGGCCTGACTTACAGCCGCTAATATCACCAGGGAGCGAACTCATCCATGAAACGATTCGTCATCGCGCTGTCCATCCTCCTCTGCGCCACTCTTGCGGCCCACGCCGCCATCGTACTCAAGAACCTTCAGGTCGAGTACCGCGCCACCCCTCTGGGTATCGATGTCGCGCAGCCGCGCTTCGCCTGGCAGATGGACGCCACCGCCGGAGAGCGCGCCTGCGCGCAGAGCGCGTACCAGATCCAGGTCCGCGATCCCAAAGGCACGGTGGTCTGGGACACCGGCCGCGTCCCCGGCGCCGAATCGCTCGGCATCAAGTATGCCGGCACTCCGCTGCAACCCGCGACCCGTTATACCTGGACCGTCACCGCGTGGGACCAGGCCTCAGCCAAACTCACCGCTACCAGTTGGTTCGAAACCGGCCTCATGGATCCCGCTCCCGATGCCCGCGCCTGGGGTGGCGCGAAGTGGATCGGTGGCGGCAATGAAGACCTCGTCCTCTACTCGCCGTACCTGGCCATCTTCGATGCAAAGTACTCTCTCACCATCGCGCCCGGCAGTACGCGCGCGAGCTTCGTCTATGGCGCCAACGATTCGCGCCTCATGGACAAGTACAAAAACATCTACCAGGTCCAGAGCGCCAGGGACCAGAGCTACATCAAGCTCGAACTCGATATCTCCGGCGTCGAAGGCACGCCCGGCGGAAAGGCCAGACTCCACGTCTACCGCGCCGGATACAAAGACACCGACACTCCCACGCAGCCGCTGAAGACCTTCGACATCTCGACCGACGTCATCAACGGTGCGAACAAGAACGCCGCGCACGTCATCCAATTCAGCAGTGCGTTCGGCCAGATCGCGGTCACCATCGACGGCAGCGCCACGTTCGCCGGCGCGCCCCCGCCCCCACCCGCCGGCGGACGCGGCGGCTTCGGCGGACGCGGTGGCGCGGCCAACTCGGTCAACCTCAACCCCGTCGGATCCGGCGGCAACTACCTTGCCTTCGGCATGCTTTGCGACATGGGCTTCTCCGTGGACGCCGGCCAGCGCGCCGCCTTCAGCGACGTCGCCATCCGCAACAATCGCGCCCCCAATCACGTCCTCTTCCACGAGGACCTCGCCGCCGCCCCCTACAAGGGGATCTATGCCGATGCCGCCGCCGCCCGCTCCGGGCTCACCGTCTCCGGCGGCGCCTATGTCCTGGATGGCGGCGGCAAGGGCGCCTTCGTCGTGCGCAACCCCAGCCACAACTCCACCTCCATGCTGCGCGCCACGTTCAAGACAGCGAAGCCCATCGGCCACGCCCGCCTGTACGTCACCGCACGCGGCATCTACGAGGTCTACCTCAACGGCAGGCGTGTCGGCGGCGACCACTACAACCCCGGCCTGACGCAATACAACGTCACCCACCTCTACCAGACCTACGATGTGACTCCGCTGCTTCGTCCCGGCGCCAACGCCATCGGCGCCATGCTCGGCGAAGGCTGGTGGAGCGGTCTGCTCAGCTTCGGCAACATCTGGAATCACTTCGGCGACCGGCAGTCGCTGCTTGCCAAACTGGCCATCACGTACCAGGACGGCACCTCCGAGACCGTCATCACCGATCCCGCAACCTGGAAATACTACGGCAACGGTCCGGTCGTCTACAGCAGCCTCGACATGGGTGAGATCTACGATTCTTCCCGCGAGCGCGCCGTCGAAGGCTGGACCACCGCCGCCTACGTGGACACCAAATGGAAGCCCGCCGTCGCCGTTCCGCTCGAAGGCACCACCTTCTCCGGCGCCGAAGCCGGACGCGGCGGCGTCCCCGGTCCTGCCTTCACCTGGGACAAGCTCTCCCTAATCGGCCAAATCGGCAACAACGCGCAGGTCTTCCGCATCCTCACCGCGAAGAGCGTCAAGGAAGTGCGTCCCGGCGTCTTCGTCTACAACCTCGGCCAGAACATTGTCGGCGTCCCGCGCATCACCGTCGCCGCCGGCACTCCCGGCGCGAAGTTCACGCTGCGTTACGCCGAAATGCTCTACCCGGACCTGAAGGAGTCCGGTAAGAACGTCGGCATGATCATGACCGAGAATTACCGCGCGGCCATCAGCCAGGATGTCTACACCATGCGCGCCGGCAGCCAGGTCTTCCAACCGCGCTTCACCTCGCACGGTTTCCAGTACATCGAAATCACCGGCATCCCCAAGCCGCTTCCGCTCGAAGCCGTGCAGGGCGTCGTCATCAGCTCCGTCCACGAGTTGACCTCCGACTACAAAACCTCCAACCAGAAGGTCAACCGCCTCTGGTCCAACCTGGTCTGGTCCAACGTGGACAACTTCCTGACCATCCCCACGGATTGTCCGCAGCGCAATGAGCGCATGGGCTGGTCCGGCGACATCAACGTGTTCTCCCGCACCGCGACCTACGTGTCCAACGCCGACCAGTTCCTCACGCGCCACATGTACGCCATGCGTGACGTGCAGACACCGGCCGGCAAATTCACCGATGTCGCGCCCGTGGGCGGAGGCTTCGGCGGCGTCCTCTGGGGCAGCGCCGGCATCGTCGTCCCGTGGGAGGCGTACCTGCAATACAAGGACACCGGCCTGCTCGAACAGCACTATCCCGCGATGGTGAAATATATCGACTACCTGGAGACCACCATCGATCCCAAGACCGGCCTGAGCTCGGACAGCCAGCTTGGCGACTGGCTCGGTCCCCAGAATAACGCGCTCGGCACAGCCTACCTCGTCACCGCCTATCACGCCTACGACCTCGACATCATGGCCAAAGTGGCCGGCATCCTCGGCAAGTCCGCCGACGCCGCGCGCTTCCAGGCCATGTACGAAAAACGCAAGGCGTACTTCAACTCGACCTTCGTCAACGGCGAAAAGAAGACCCTGGCCACTGGTGGTGGACGCGGCGGACCTGGCCGGGGCGCGACCGCCGAGCCGCCGCAATTCCGCCTCGCCGACACGCAGACCTCTTACGCGGTGGGCCTCGGCATGGGTCTGTTCAACCCGGCGGACGTCCCGCAGATGGCGAAGAATCTCGCCGCCGCCGTCATCCGCGAAAACAAGGACGACGACGGTTCCATGCGCCCGCCCTACTCGCTGATGACCGGGTTCATCGGCACCGCGTGGATCAGCAAGGCGCTCTCCGACCACGGTCTCAGCGAGGTCGCCTACCGCCTGCTGCTCAACGACCAATACCCGTCGTGGCTCTACGCGATCGATCAGGGCGCCACCTCCATCTGGGAGCGGCTCAACGGCTACACGGTGGAGAACGGCTTCGGTGGCAACAACAGCATGAACTCGTTCAACCACTACTCCTTCGGCGCGGTCGGCCAGTGGATGATGGCGTATTCGCTCGGAATTCAGCGCGAGGAGCCGGGGTTCCGGAAATTCATCCTGCAGCCCGAGCCCGACCCCACCGGCGGCATCGCATCGGCCGAGGGCCACTACGATTCCATGTACGGCCGCATCGCGAGCGCGTGGAAGGTGACCGGCAAGACGTTGACCTACCAGGCCACCGTCCCGGCCAATACTACGGCGACGCTCTATCTCCCGGCAAGCGGCGCCGCCGGTGTAACAGAAAGTGGGACCCCCGCCGGTGAGTCAAAGGGAGTAACGTTCCTCAAATACGAAAACGGAAAAGCGATCTACACCCTGAAGTCCGGCACCTACACCTTCACGGCAAAGTAATGTCGGCCTCCGGCCGGCAAAGGCGAGCGTCAGCTCGCCCGCGCCGGGGGGTGGCTGCGGATGCGTCTCGCCCGAGCCAATCGACCCGGTGGGCGGTAGTCAGCCAAGTGTCGGTCGAGTGCGTTCGCCGGAAGCTGGCCGACTTCCCGTTCCTAGTCCTCGAACATCTCTCTGGGTGTACAATTGTACATACGTGCTGACAGAATGGGATCCCGGCAAAGCGCGGCTGAATGTTAGGAAACACGGCATTTCCTTTGCCGATGCCGTGGCTTCGCTCGAAGATGAGGGAGCGCTGACAATGCGAGATCCCTTCTCTGACGACGAAGAGCGTTGGGTGACGATGGGTCGTGACGTCTTGGGCCGCGTGCTCGTTGTCGTCTACACTTGGCGCGGTGAGAGTGTGCGCCTGATTTCGGCACGGAAGGCGACGGCGCGTGAACGCCGGAGATACGAGGATGTAAATGAAACGCGAATATGATTTTTCAAAAGCGAAGCGCGGGCCGGTAATCCCGGTTCCCAAGGGAAAAACGCGAATCACCATCCGGCTAGACGAGGACGTGATCACCTGGTTCCGGACTCGGGTAGAGAAGGCGGGCGGCGGCAACTACCAAAGTCTCATCAACGATGCCTTACGGCAGCACATCGCCCAGGCGCGCGAACCGCTGGAGGAAACGCTTCGACGAGTAGTCCGGGAGGAAATCAGGCGGGCGAGTTAATGAGTCTTCGGACCAGTGCAGTCAGCGTTCAATGTCCGATGCCGACTTATCGGGAGTAATCCGGTCCAAAGTCTGAACGGCATTCTGCTCACAACCCCGCGGCCAGATTCCCGAACGGGACTTGGAAACAGCTCCTCGGGCCTGGGCATTTCGGTCTACCTTGGCGCTCTCAAATTCGGCCGAAAAGCGTGAGCCAATCTGTGATGTACTGAGTATTCATGTGGCCGGAATCGGACATAAAGTACGATCACACCGCTTTGAGCGGAGCGAGACCAGAGGAACAGATGAGGATCATGGAGGCCTGGTTTCGGGCTCGTTACGAAGACCCCGCCTTCCGCACTCCGTACGAGTCCGCTGAGGGCGGATATATTTGGATCTCAGGCGGCCCATACGATGCAAGAGAACAACTCGAAGTGGAATTCGGAGGCACCGTTCCCGACGAGGTGATCGGACAATTGGCCGAGAAACTGAACGGCGAGTCCCTGGAGTGGGCACCTGTTCCTAGCCCAGACGACTACGACCTTGAGCTCTACGATGCGGTTCGCGAGAACGACAGAGAGACGGCAACTCTGGGGGATGCCTTGAACGCAATATCCAGCCTGCTCACCGTAAACATTGCCGGCCCTGAAGTGTACGTCCATCGAAGGCTGCTGTTTGCGAACGTCATCGCCGCGATTGAGACATTCCTCTCCGATACATTCATCAATCGTGTAATGGGGAACGACATACTGTTCCAACGCTACCTCGATACCGAAAAGGCATTTCAGGAGCGGAAGTGCCCACTGAAGGATGCACTGCGCATGGCCGCTGAGATCAAGGCTGTCGCGGCTAAGGAACTCATCGAGATGGTATGGCACAATATCGCCAAGGTGAAGACACTGTACGCCGATGTTCTCCATATTGACCTCGGCGACATAGGGCCCCTAGCAAAGGCAATCAACATCCGGCACGATATAGTGCATCGGAACGGACGGCAGAAGGACGGTACTGAACGGGAAATTTCGGCCACCGAGATCACCGACTTGATCGGTCTTGCGCGAGGCCTCGCAATCAGAATTGACATGGCGCTCAATCCGTCCCCAGTTATCGAAGATCCTGAAGGCGCACCATTTTAGATATCGGGGCAAAACGGGCGAAAACGGGACAGACGCATCTTCCAATTCGGTGGCTGGCTGCGAACCCCCCGCGGTTTTGGGGGGCGTTGCCCGTCACCGAATTACCATTCAGGAACGACCATCGTGTGGCCGCAACGCGGAGACATTCTGCAGAGCAGCCCTTCTACAGGACAACCAACGGCAGCGGCATTTGGTCCCATGTGCGTCCGTCCAGCGTCCTGCCGGCCTTCTTCTTGTTTACGCCACCCCACTGCTTAAAGAAAAACTGGACGCCGCCAAGGCGGCACTGATCGCGAATGTTGCGGACCCATTCCGGCGCCATAGGTCTGGCGCCAGGTCCGGATTCGCCGCCGACGATTAACCAGTCGATGCCCCGAAGATTGATCTTGCGAAGCGGCCCAAGAAGTGGTTCGAGGGACAGAAATTTAACGTAAGCATCGGTCCGGCGCAGATGGTCAATGCGCATGGCGTAATCCTCGTTTTCGACGCTGACGCCCATCCAGATCTGAGGCTCCCAGTTGAGCATCTTGCTCAGATCCAGTAGACGCTCTGAGCGCTTTGTGAGCACTTGGTATTGATGCCAGTGCGCCCTCCGCATGATATCGAAAACATCGCGGATATACCGGACCGGAACATCCTCATGAAACAGGTCGCTCATGGAATTTACGAAGATGCGCTTTGGCGACTTCCATTTCAGCGGTAGTTCGAGCATCTGCGGTTGCAGCGTTACGTCGAAGCCGTTACGGTAATTCGCCTGGCCCATGGCCTGCAGTCGGTTGGCGAGCCGCTCGGCATAGCAGTGTTTGCAGCCCGGGCTGATCTTCGTGCAACCCGTCACCGGATTCCACGTTGCGTCCGTCCACTCGATATGTGAGTTCGTCGCCATCTCTTCACAGTCTATCGTTGCCGGTACTTGTTGAAGATGTCGTCAACGATGTTCGCTGCAACCGGCTTTTGGGAGGCGAAATACAAATAGTAGATGACGGATTTGGTTTTCGTCGTCATCGGCATGGGCCTGGACACGAACTTGAAGCCCGCTTTGGTTTTCAACCGCTCGCGCCATGCCGCTTCGAACTGCTCATTCGAAACCTTTTCAGGGTCGCCGAACAGGTTGCCGGAACTGTCGAAGGCTGCGGCTTCCCATGTGTCGTCGCCCCATAGGCGGGTTAGCTGGTCGATTTTGCTCTGCACCGCCTTGTCGCGGTTCCTGCGGAGAGCGTTCCGGTTGATATCCATAATCATGAAGTTCAGGAAGACCTCAATTGATCCGGACCTACCGGCAGCCTCAATGACCTCCCATTTCAGATTAATGTTGTACGGATCCAGCAGGCAAAGGGCGCGGCGGTAATCGCTGTACTTCGCGCGCGGAAACACCTTCTGGATCAGAGCGTCGTTGCAGTCGGCGCTTTCGATGAAAACATCGTCCCGTTCACCGATTAGACTCCTGAGTTGCTCTGCTCTGCGCGGGTTGGCATCGATGAAGTGGTACTCCGAAAACGGTGGATTCGTGTTGACTGCGATGAGTGGACTTCCCTCCACGATCTCGCCAGTCGCTCTAGAGAGATGAAGGCCAGGGCCCGCATACGCGTCGATGTACAGCCATTTCAGGCTGGGAATCTTCTGGCGCCGCTGGGCGTCGAGGATGGTGGAATAGGCAGAGGCGTATTCCCTGATGATGGCCAGCTTCACCTCGGACCATATGCCGATCTCGTCGTAATCGACCGCCACAACAGAACTCTAGCAGAATGTTTGGGCTACGGCCACTGACCGGTCCCCGGAACGGATTACTCCCGTGAAACGCGCTAGCTTCCGGAGGAAATCTTCGACCCGCCGCTCGCCAGTACCCGGGAGATCTCACGCGGCGGCCCTTTCCGGAGCCGCACCGCCGTTCCTGCCGCAGAACGATGCACTTTGCGGCGTACTGATGCTGTATGCCGCATACGAAAGTGCCGAAGCGGAAGCCACTGGTCCGCCATCCGAGGAAAAAACTTGACCGCAAACCGGAAGCCCGACATACGGTCGCTCTTCCGTCGCTGGTCGCCAGCCAGGTGGAACGGTATGCGGAGACTGCCGGCGCCAGTATGAGCAAGGCGATAGCCGCATTCGTACGGTTCGGTCTCCAGAGCCAGGCGGACCGGAAGCGCGAGTTCTTCAAAAGACTCAAGGAGAATCTTGGCGACGATGATCCCGCCGATCAGGATCGGTTAGTGGACGAGTTCCGCGCGTTGATCCTGGGTCGCTGAGCCATGCCGGCGAAGCCTCGAGCACTCTTCTGGTGCCCCCTACACCTTCACGCCGCACATCTCGGCGAACCGCTCCTCGGTCGCCTTCACCCGCCCGGCCACCACGTTCAGCACCCGGTGCAGGATCGCCGCCCCCAGCGCCGGATCCTGGAAGCACCGCTGCTTCATCCGCGCCCCGTCGATTTCCAGCGCCCGCGTCTCCTCCCGCGCCCGCACCTGGAACAACGTGTCCTGACGGTCCAACAGCGAACTCCACCCGAATACGCTCCCGCCGCCCAACGACTGCACGCACACCACGTAGTGCGGCGTCCGCAACTCCACCACCACGCTGCCGGTCAGCAGCAGGTAGAAATACGTGGAGCGCTGCCCGTCCACCAGCACCACATCGTTTTCCGCGAACGTCACCTCGCGCGCCAATGACGCCAGGCACGTCACCTGTTCCTCGCTCAACCCCTGCGTGAACTCGTGTGCCTTCAGAACATCAAATAGAGCCATATCCCCCCACACAGGGTGAAAACACCCTCCCCGATTGCGCTAGTCTCCTCAGAAGTCGTAGAGTTTCGCCACAGCGCAGTGCGATTTCTGCAATCCGCGTGCCATGCCATCTACAATCGAAACAATGTCCTCTGAACGCTATCGATGGGCCGTCGTCGGCATGCTCTGGTTCGTCTGCTTCTTCAACTACGCCGACCGCCAGGCGATTTTCAGCGTCTTCCCCGTCCTGAAGACCGAAATGCACCTCTCCGACAAGGAGTTAGGCATCATTGGCTCGGCCTTTATGTGGGTCTACGCCGCCACCGCGCCGTTGGCAGGACTCGTCGCCGACCGCTTCTCCCGCAAAACGCTCATCCTCGGCGGACTCCTCTTCTGGAGCGCCGTCACCCTGGCGACCGCCTACTGTACCCAGTACTGGCAGTTGGTCGCCGTCCGCGCCGTCGAAGGCCTCGGCGAGTCCTTCTATTTCCCCGCCTCCATGTCGCTCATCAGCGATTACCACGGCGGCGGCACCCGCTCCCGTGCGATGTCCATCCACCAGTCCAGCGTGTACGCCGGCACCATCGCCGGTGGATCGCTCGCCGGCTACCTCGGCCAGTATTACGGCTGGCGCTCCAGCTTCCACTTCTTCGGATGGGCCGGGATGGTGCTGGCGCTGGTCCTGATGACCATGCTCCGCGAACCTAGGCGCGGCGCCGCGGACAGGATCGCCGAACCCGTCGAAGCCCACGGCATCGCGCGCAGCATTCGCGCCGTCTTCACCCACCCGATGGCCCCGGTCCTGATGGCGGTCTTCGTGGGAGCCAACTTCGTGGCCAGCGTCTTCCTCACCTGGCTGCCGAGTTTCCTGGTGCGCAAGTTCTCCATGAACCTCTCGATGGCCGGATTCAGCAGCACGGCCTACCTGCAGATCGCCAGCGTCCTCGGCGTGCTCGCCGGCGGCTGGCTGGCCGACCGCATGGTGCGCCGCCACGCCGGCGGCCGCATGATCACCCAGGCCATCGGCCTGCTTTGCGGCGTGCCCTTCATCCTCCTGACCGGCCTCACCACCACCGTCGGTTCCGTGATCGCCGCCATGACCTGCTTCGGCCTTTTCAAGGGTCTCTACGACGCCAACATCTGGGCCTCGCTCTACGACGTGGTGCCGCCCGCGCAGCGCGCCACCGCGCTCGGCCTGATGAACTCCATCGGCTGGCTCGGCGGCGGCGCCGCTCCCGTCGCCATCGGGGCCATGAGCGACAGCTTCGGCCTCAGCCGCTCCATCGCCGCCACCAGTGTGATCTACCTGATCGTCGGCACCGCTCTCTTCGCCGCCATCCGCCGCTGGATGCGCGACGATTCCGGCCCGAAACCCGCATCCTGCTAGAATCACTTCGTTACCTTGGGAGAGCTTATGACACCGGAGACCGGGGCGGAAATCCGCTATTGTTCCCAGTGCGGCCGGCCCATGCCAATAGACGAAATGGCGCGCTTCGGCGACGCCTTGATCTGTTCCAACTGCAAGGATAGCTACGCCCAGAGACTGCGTGAAGGCGTGGCGCCCGCCGCGGCCGGCCGTTACCAGTACGCCGGCTTTTGGATTCGCGTGCTCGCCGTCATCATCGACTCCATCATCCTCGGCGTCGTCCAGTCCATCCTGCAGTTCACCGCGCTGCGTCCCATGCTCGGCACCGCGGACCTGGAGGGCAACCCCGCCGCCCTGTTCGCCGCCTTCGGCGCCATCGGCTTGCTGGGACTCGTCAGTCTGGCCATCTCCTGCGCTTACGAATCGATCTTCGTCGCGCAGATGGGCGCCACCCCCGGCAAGATGGCGCTCGGCATGCGCGTGGTCCGCCCGGACGGATCCCGCGTCGATCTCGGCCGCGCTGTCGGCCGCTACTTCGCCAAGATGCTGAGCGGGATCATCCTCTGCATCGGCTACATCATGGTCGGGTTCGACGCCGAAAAGCGCGGCCTCCACGACATGATCTGCGATACCAGGGTCGTGCGGCAGACTAACTAACCTCGGTGTAACATGCCTGTTCCCTGCGCGCGCTGCCAGATGCCGCTGAGTAAGTGGGAATTCCAGGCCGGCGGGACGGCTACCTGTCCGGCGTGCGGCGCCGCGAATACCGTGTGCGCCTTTCCCGCGATGCTCGCGGCCGCAGGCGCCGCCCGTGCCGAAGCCGCGCTCGAAGGCGAGGCCGCCTGCTTCGATCATCCGGCCAAGCGCGCCACCGCCGCCTGCTCGCAGTGCGGCCGCTACGTCTGCGCGCTCTGCGCCGTCGAACTCGGCGGCGAAGTCTGGTGCCCCAACTGCGTCGCCTCCCGCGCCGGACGCGCCCGTGCCGCCAACCTGGAAACCTCGCGCACGCTCTGGGACTCCGTCGCCTTCACGCTGCCGCTGGCCTCGCTCGCCGTCTGGCCGGTGACCATCCTCGCGGCGCCCGCGGCCATCGCCATCGGAATCGTCAAGTGGAATCGCCCCCTCAGCCTGGTGCGCCGCACCCGCTGGCGCCTCGCCGCCGGGATCGCGCTCGGCGCGGCTGAGACCGCCGGTTGGGCCTGGGCCATCGCCTACCTCCTTGCGCTGCCGCGCGGAGGCGGAGGCTGAAACATGGCCGCCGAACCCATCCGCTACCGCAAACTGCCCGGCCATCGCCGCGGCATCATCAACGCCTCCAGCGTGTGGCTGGGCCCCGATCACCTGCTGCTGGTCAAGTCGCAGCGCTTCAAGGAGGAGTACAAGCGCTACTACCTGCGCGACATCCAGGCCATCGCCGTCGCCCGCGCCGGACGCTTCCATATCTCCAGCCGTGCCCTGGCCCTGGGCGCGCTCTGGTTCGCTTCCTGGGTAGTCAGCCTGACGTACCTGCGACTTACTCCCTTCGTGTGGACCGCCGGACCGCTCCTGGTCATCGCCTGGCTCTACATCTCCTTCGACCGCAGTTGCGTCTGCCGCATCTACACGGCGGTCAGCGCGGACGTCCTGCCCTCCGTCTACCGCACCTGGACCGCGCGCCGCTTCCTGCGCGCCGTGGAACCGCGCATCCGCGAAGTGCAGGGGCCCATCGACCCCGCGTGGCTCGACGTCGCCGGCCGGCGCGTCGGACCCGAATCGGCGCCCGCGCCCGGCATGCTGCCGCTCACGGACTTACCCTCCATCCTCGAACCTGCCGCCCCTGGACCCGCGGCCGCGACGCCCGCCGGCGCGGCGCGCACCGTCGCCTCCGACATCTTCCTCGCCACCCTGCTGATCGAAGCCGCGCTCGATGCCGCGGGCTTCCGCATGAACGCGCCGGCGCTCTCCTGGCTCACCGCCGCGGCCGCCGTCGCGCAAATCGGCGCCGCCGTCTTCCTTTTCATCGATCGCAGCCGCGGGCGTCTGCGCTCGGCCGTCCACAAGGTCGCCATCGCCAGGCTCATCTGGCTGACCGTGGTCTACTACATCGGGTCGGGGCTCAACGCCATCACCCGCACCGCGATGATCCCCTTCGTCCCGGCCAACGATGTCATCCGCGCCATCGATCTCGCCGTCTCGATCGTGCTGCTTGCCACGGGCGCATCCATTGTCTGGCGCGCCGGCGAGGAGCCGCCGCCCAGCCTCCTGGGGAACGGATCATGACCGCGCCCATCCGCCACCAGTGCTGGAACCACGACACGCGCGAAGCCGTGTGCCGCTGCCCCGGTTGCGCGCGCTCTTTCTGCCGCGAGTGCGTCACGGAACACGACGCGCGCCTGCTCTGCGCGTCCTGCCTGCGCAAGGCGCTGGAAGCGGCCGGCGCGAAACGCGGCGCGCGCGCCGTGCCTGCGGCGGTGTTGCTCACCGCGGGGCTGGCGATTTCCTGGGCGGTCTTCTTGACCCTGGCCGGAGGCGTCAGCGAACTCCTCGCGCGCATGGAGCAGGCGGCATGGCGGCCCCGCTAGTGCGCCGCAAATCCGCCGGCGCCGGCGCGCTGGAACTCCTGGAGCGGGCCGTCCACCTGCTGCGCGCCGCACCCGCGGGCACACTCGCCTGGCACGGCGCCGGAAGCCTCCCGATGGCCGTCGCGGCGGCCTGGTTCTGGAGCGAGATCACCCATCCCAACGCGGCTGCCGCCCGCCTCGCCGCGGATGCGCTGCTTCTCGCGCTCCTCTTCGCCTGGCTCAACGTCTGCCGCGCGGTCTTCGCCTCGCGCCTGCGCGATCGCCTCGCCGGAACCGCATCGGCCGGCGATTGGCGCCGCGCCGCGGGCACGCAGGTGTTCCTCGGCGCCACGAAACTGATCGTGCTGCCCGTGGCGCTGGCCGCCGGAGTCCTGCTCGCGCCCGCGGTCGCCTTCTATCGCAACGCCGCGGCGCTGGCGGCAAGCGAACCCGGAATCGCGGCCCTCACCGCCCGCGCGCGCCGCTACGCGCGCTATCGCGGCAAGCAGAACTGGCAGGCGCTCGGCCTGCTGGCCTGCCTCTTTCCCCTGGTCTTCGTCAATACGCTGATCGTGCTGGCCTTCTTGCCGCAGATGGCGCGCATCCTTACCGGCTACGAGTCCGCGTACAGCCGCATGGGCGCGCACCTCGCCGAAGACCCGCTCTTCTGGATCCTGGTACTCGCCGCCGCGTGGCTGGTGTTCGATCCCTTCGTCCAGGCCGTCTACTGCCTGCGCTGCTTCGAAGCCGAATCCGCCGAAACCGGCGAGGACGTCAAAGCCGCCGTGCGCCGCCTGAATCCCCGCGCGGCCGCCGCACTCCTGCTGTTTTGCTGCGCTCTCGCCGCGCCCGCGTTGCGCGCCGAAACTGTGCCCCCGCCCGATCTGCGCCGGGCCGCGCAGCAGGCCGCGCAAGCTCCCGAATACGATTGGCGCATCCCGCCTCCGCCGCCCGGCAGGGAGGCGCCCAACTGGTTCGTCGCCGCGACCGGCCGGATCCTCACGGCCACCCGCGCGTTCTTCAATCAACTCTCCGGCGCCATCGGCCGCTTCATCCGATGGATCTTCGGACGCCCGTCGATGCTCCCCGCGCAGGATGGCGCGCCGCCCGCCGGATCGCTCCCCGCGGGACTGTGGGTGCTCATCGTGGTGGTCGCGGCCGGCGCCGCCTACGCTATCCTGCGCGCGCGCCGTCCCTCCCGCACCCGCGCGGCTTCCGCGCCCGCCGCCGTGGCCGCCACCCGCGAAGACGCCGAGGACATGGACCCGCTGCGCTTCCCCGAAGAGGCCTGGGTCGAACTCGCCGAACGCTCCATGGCCGCCGGCGACTGGCGCCTCGCCATGCGCGCCTTCTATCTCGCCAGCCTCGGCTGGCTCGGACGCCGCGAGTACCTGCAGATCCACTCCGGAAAAACCAACCGCGAGTACACTCTCGAACTGCGCCGCCGCACCGCCGCCGCGCCCGCGGCGCGCGACCTCTTCGCGTACAACGTGGCCGCTTTCGAACGCTGCTGGTACGGCATGCATGAGCCCGGAGCGGAAGAGGTCGAGCAGTTCCGCACCCGCGTGCGCGAGTTGCAGCGGCAACTGGAGGCGGCGGCATGAAGCGCTCCTCCGTCGCGTTGCTGGCGCTTGCCGCGATCTTATCCGCCGCGGCGCTGGTCCGCCTGTCGCAGCAGGAACTCGCGGGCGGATCGGCGTACCCCGCGTACTCGTCCCTGCGCGCCGATCCGGACGGCGGCAAACTCCTCTTCGACGCGCTTTCGCGCCTGCCCGGCATCGCGGTGGAGCGCAACTTCCTGCCGCTCGACGGCCTCGAGCAACGCGGTGCCGCGATCCTGCTGCTCGGCACCGATCCCGCGGGCCTCAATTCCAGCGAAGGCGTGATCCGCGCAATCGAATCCCTCGCTAAAGCTGGTAACCGCGTCGTGATCGCGTTCCGCTACCGCGAGCAAGACGGCGAACTGCGACTGCCGCGCCTGGCGCAAGCCTGGGACGTGCAGGTGGGCACGGACAAACGCGCCGATCCCTTCTTCTTCCGCGAGTCCAAGGGCTGGACGGCGCTGGAGAGCGTGCGCGGAAAGATCCTCGTCATGGAGCGTGCGTTTGGCGCCGGCGCCATCCTGCTGGCGGCGGAGAGCGACCCCTTCGCCAACGATTCGGTGCTCGCCGGACGCGAAACCGCCTCGGTCAGCCACGCGATCGGCGACTACCGCCGCGTGGTGTTTGACGAATCGCACCTGGGCATCGAAGAATCCGGCAGCGTGGTGGGTCTGGCGCGCCGCTTTCATCTCATGGGCTTCGCCGCTGGACTCGCACTGTGCGCGCTCCTGTTTCTCTGGAAGAACCTGCCCGCCTTCCCGCCGCCCGCTCCGGCGCGCGCCGCCGCGCGTTCCGGCATGACGGCGCAGGCCGGCCTCACCACGCTCCTGCGCCGCCACATCCCGCCCGGCGATCTCGCCGCGACCTGCTGGCACGCGTGGCTCGAGACCAATCGCAACACGGTGACGCCGGGACACGCCGCGCGCGCCGCCGAGATCCTCCGGCAACCGGCGGCGCCGGCCGAAACCTTATCGCGCCTCGCAGCCCTGCTGCGTTCGAAAGGAGAGCTTTGACCCTCGATCGATTTCAAGCCGTCACGGAGAACGTCACCCGCGAATTGCGCAAGGTGATCATCGGGCAGGACGATGCGCTGCGCTACTCCCTCGTCGTCGTGCTCTGCAATCAGCACGCGCTCGTCGAAGGTGTTCCGGGACTGGGCAAGACCTTGCTCGTCCGAACCCTCGCCGCCTGCCTCGGCTGCGAGTTCAAGCGCATTCAGTTCACCCCGGACCTCATGCCCGCGGATATCACCGGGACCAACGTCTTCAATCTGGCGCGCAACGAGTTTTCGCTGGTGCGCGGGCCGCTGTTCACCACCTTCCTGCTGGCCGATGAAATCAACCGCGCCCCCGCCAAGACGCAATCCGCGCTGCTCGAAGCCATGCAGGAGCGCACCGTCACCATCGATCGCGAAAGCTACCGCCTGCCCGCCGACTTCACCGTCTTCGCCACGCAGAACCCCATCGAAAGCGAAGGCACTTATCCGCTGCCTGAGGCGCAGAAGGACCGCTTTCTGCTCAAGGTCAACATGACCTGGCCCGGGGAAGGCGAGGAACTTTCGCTGGCGCAGCGCAGCCTCAACGGGCAGGCGCCCGAAGCCGTTCTGTTGCGCGGCGAAGTGCAGCCGTGCCTCGGCGAGCAGACCCTGGCCGACATGCGCGCCGCGCTGGAAACGGTTCGCGTGACCGATGAACTCGCCGTGTACGCCGTGAAGGTGGTCCGCCGCACCCGCGCCGACGATGCGATTCTGGTGGGCGCCGGTCCGCGCGCCACGCAATCGCTGCTGCGCGCGGCGCGCGCCTGGGCCGCGATCTCCGGCCGCGATTTCGTCAGCCCCGATGACGTGCGCGCCGTGGCCGCCCCTGTGCTCGAGCATCGTCTGATCCTGCGTCCGGAATCCGAACTGGAAGGCGTCCGCGCCGGCGAAGTGCTCGACCGCATCCTGCACGAGGTGGCGGTGCCGCGGTGATCGTTCCCTCCAACCGGTTGCTCGTCAGCGCTGCCGCGATCGTGCTGCCCGCGGCGGCGCTGGCCGGGTATGCGCCCGCGCTGGCCCCCGCGGCATGGGGCGCCATCGCCGTGTGGACCCTCGCGGCGGGTGTGGATGCATGGCGCGGCACTCGCCGCCTTCGCGCGCTCTCGGCCTCCGCGCCCGCGGAGTTGCGCATGACCCGCGACGTGGCCGCGCCCGTCACATTCGCGCTCGATAACCTGTCCGGCGCCGCCCTGCCCCTGCGGTTGGCGCCGGTGGTGCCCGAGACGTTCGAGAGCGACCGTCCCGTGGTCGAGGTCACCGCGCCCGCCGGCGCGTCGCGGGTCGAGTGGACCTGCCGCGGCGGCACGCGCGGCGATCGCATCCTGCGCGAAGTCTGGCTGGAGACGTGCTCGCCGTTCGCATTGTGGCAGGCGCGCGCCGCGCGCCAGCTCGATTGCACCCTGCGCGTGTATCCCAACCTGCGCGACCGCGCCACCTCCGCGCTCTTCCTCCGCGCCATGGACCCCGGGACCCGCCTCCGCCGCCAGCGCGGCAAGGGCAAGGAGTTCGAAAATCTCCGCCACTACCTTCCCGGGGACAGCTTCGAAGACGTCCATTGGAAGGCCACCGCGCGCCGCGCCTTCCCCATGGTGAAGCAGTACAGCATCGAACACGCGCAGGAGGTTTACGCCGTGATCGATGCCTCCCGCCTGTCCGCGCGCGCCGGCATCCTGGACCGCTACGTGGATGCCGCCCTGCACCTGGCGCTGATTGCGGAGCGGCAGCACGACCGCTTCGGGCTGGTCACCTTCGCCGACCGCACCGGCAGCCTGGTGCGCGCGCGCGGCGGCAGCGAGCAGTTCCGCGTCTGCCGCGAGGCCATCTACCGGCTGCAGCCGCGCCGCGTGAGTCCGGACTTCCGCGAAGTCTTTACCACCCTGCAAACCAGCCTGCGCCGCCGCGCGCTGCTGGTCTTCTTTACGTCGCTCGACGACGCCCTGCTGGCCGAAACCTTCGAACGCGATGTCGCGCTCCTCGCGCGGCGGCACCTCGTGCTGGTCCACGTGATGCCGGGTCCGGAAGCGCGTCCCCTGTTCGAGCGCCTGCCCGCCGATACCGAAGCCGTATGGTCCGCGTTATCCGGGCAACTGGCGTGGAACCGGATGCGGCGCCTGCAAATCGCGCTGCAGAATCGTGGCGTGCGGTTGTCCTTCGTGGACGCGGACCGCATCAAGACGCAGGTGGCCAACGCGTACCTGGAAGTGAAGCGGAGGCAGGCGCTGTGATCATTGATGTCGCGCGCTTCATCGACGCCGAGCGCCCCTACTGGGAGGAACTGGAGCGGCTGCTGGAGCAGTTGAAGAACGATCCCGCGCGGCGTCTCCCGTTCGAACAGGTCCAGCGGCTGCACTATCTCTACGAGCGCTGTTCCGCGGACCTCTCGCGCGTGGGCACCTTCACCAGCGAGCCGCGCCTGCGCCAATCGCTCGAATCGCTCGTGGCGCGCGCCTACGCCGAGATTCACGAGACGCGCGCGAAATCCCGGATCGACGTCAAGGGCGCGCTCCTCGCCTTCCCGCGCGCCGTCCGCCGCCATCGCGCGGCGCTTGCGCTCTCGGTCGCGGTGACGCTCCTCGGTGCCGCGTTCGGCGGCTTCGCCGTTCGCCACGATCCGCGCGCGAAAGCCGTGCTGATCCCGTTCCCCAACCTCACCGGCTCTCCCGCCGAGCGCGTGAAACAGGAGGAATCCGCCAGATCCGATCGCCTCGCCGGCGAGAAGGCTACCTTCTCTGCGCAATTGATGACCCACAATATCCGCACCACCATCCTGGCCATGGCGGCCGGCGTCACCTGGGGCGCGGGCACCCTCATCCTGCTCTTCTATAACGGCGTGCTCCTGGGCGCGGTGGTCACCGATTACGTCGCGGCCAACCAGACCGCGTTCGTCGCCGGATGGCTGCTGCCCCACGGTTCCATCGAAATTCCCGCGATCCTCATCGGCGGACAGGCGGGACTCGTGCTGGCCTTCGCGCTCATCGGCTGGGGCGGCCGCGAATCGCGCGCCGAGCGCTTCCGCGCGGTTTCGCACGATCTCTTCGCGCTCATGGGCGGCGCCGCGGCGATGCTCGTGTGGGCCGGCTTCGTCGAAGCCTTCATCTCGCAATACCACCAGCCGGTCATCCCTTACGGCTTGAAGATCGCGTTCGGCATCTGCGAACTCGCCGGCCTGGCTGCGTTTCTTTCCCTGGCGGGGCGCGAATGAAGCAGAGCGCGCTCATCATCGAGACGCCCGAAGGCGTGACCTTCTCCCACGAACTGGCCACGCCCGTGGTCCGCGCCTTCGCCTGGATCCTGGACGCGATGGTGCTCGCGCTGGCCTCCGCCATCCTCACGCAGATTGCCGGAGTGCTGCGCCTTGTGGGCCCGGACTGGGCCGCCGCCGCCGGCGCGCTGGCGTTCTTCGTCTTCTCGATCGCCTACGGCATCGTCTGCGAGTGGCGCTGGCGCGGACAGACCATTGGCAAGCGCCTCTTCCGCCTGCGCGTGATCGATGCCCACGGCCTGCGGCTCCGCCTGCCCCAGGTGGTCCTGCGCAACCTGATGCGCGTCTTCGATTCGTTGCCGCTGCTCTATCTGGTTGGCGGCGCCGCCTGCCTCCTCAGCGCCAGGTTGCAGCGCCTGGGCGACCTGGTGGCGAACACGGTCGTCGTCCGCGAGCGGCCTTGGGAAGAGCCCGATATCGAGCGCATCGCGCCGGCGAAGTACAACTCGCTGCTCGCGTGGCCCCACCTTGCCGCGCGCCTCCGCGCCTCCGCGGAACCGGAAGCCGTCGCGGCCGCGGTCCGCGCCGTCACCCATCGCGGCGAATACGATCCCGCCGCGCGTGTGGAACTCTTCCGTCTTCTGGCGGGCCACTTTCGCGCCCTCGCCGCTTACCCCGCCGAAGCCCTCGAAGGCATGAGCGATGAAGAGTACGTCCGCTGCGTCCTCCGCGTCATCTACCGCGCGCAATAGGAGAGCCTGCGCTACCATAGTCGTTACCCCATAACATTGCAATCTCTATGCCCGAGAAGCCATACGACCATTCCCAAATCGAGCTGAAGTGGCACGAACGCTGGCAGGATGCCACGTTCTACAAGGCCGAGGAGAACTCCTCCAAGCCCAAGTTCTATGTGCTCGAAATGCTGCCCTACCCGAGCGGCACTCTGCACATCGGCCACATCCGCAACTACTCGATCGGCGACGCGCTCGCGCGCTACAAGTGGATGCGCGGCTTCAACGTGCTTCACCCCATGGGGTGGGACGCCTTCGGCCTGCCCGCCGAGAACGCCGCCATCGCCAACAAGCGGCCCCCGCGCGAGTGGACGCTGCAGAACATCGCGGCAATGAAGAAGACCCACCGCCGCTTCGGCTTCTCCTACGACTGGGATCGCGAGGTCTCCACCTGCGAGCCCGAATACTACCGCTGGAACCAGTGGTTCTTCCTCAAGATGTACGAGCGCGGCCTGGCCTACCGCAAAGAGGCGCTGCTCAACTGGTGCCCCAAGTGCGCCACCGTCCTCGCCAATGAACAGGTGGTCGACGGCTGCTGCTGGCGCCACGAAGACACCAAGGTGGAACAGCGCGCGCTCGTGCAGTGGTTCCTCAAGATCACCGATTACGCCGAGCAACTCCTCGACGATATCGCCCAGCTCGAAGGCGGCTGGCCGGAGCGCGTCCTCACCATGCAGCGCAACTGGATCGGCCGCAGCGAGGGCACCGAGGCCGATTTCACGCTCGATCCCGACGGCTCGCCGATCCGCGTCTTCACCACCCGCGTCGATACCATCTACGGCGCCACCTGCGTGATCCTCGCTCCCGAGCATCCGCTCAACGCGGCCATCCTCGATGACGAAGGCAAGGCGCGCGCCAAGGCCATGGTCGATGCCCGCGCCAATCGCGACCCCGGCGATATCGAAAAGGAAGGCTTCTTCACCGGGCGCTACGCCGTGAATCCGTACAGCGGGGAAAAAGTCCCGGTGTGGATCGGCAACTTCGTGCTCATGGGCTACGGCACCGGCGCCATCATGGCGGTTCCCGCGCACGATGAGCGCGATTTCGAATTCTGCCGCAAATACGGCATCCCGGTGCGCCCCGTGATCCGTCCCGTGGATGGCGTGCTCGCCGTCGAACCCGGCATGAAGGAAGCGTTCTGCGAGTACGGCATCGTCGAGAACTCCGGTGAGTGGAGCGGTCTCCCCAGCGAGGACGCCCGCCGCCGCATGTCCGCCCTCGCCGAACGGAAGGGCTTCGGCAAGGCAGCAATTACGTACCGCATCAAAGACTGGGGCATCTCGCGCCAGCGCTACTGGGGTACCCCGATCCCGATGATCCACTGCCCCGCGTGCGGCGTCGTGCCCGTGCCTGAGCGGGATCTCCCCGTGGTCCTGCCCGAGAAGATCGAAATCACCGGCGCCGGACGCTCGCCGCTGGAGAACGTTCCCGAATTCGTCAACGTAACGTGTCCCGCGTGCGGCGCAGCCGCGCGCCGCGAGACCGATACGATGGATACGTTCATCGACAGCTCCTGGTATTTCTACCGCTACTGCGACGCCCGCAACAGCCAGGCGCCCTTCGACCCCGCGAAGATCGCCTACTGGTTCGAAATCGATCAGTACATCGGCGGCGTCGAGCACGCCATCCTGCACCTCATCTACTCGCGCTTCTTCACCAAAGTCATGCGCGATCTCGGGCTCGTTCAAAACAGCGAGCCCGCGCGGCGCCTGTTCACGCAGGGCATGGTGATCGCCGAGGGCGTGAAGATGTCCAAGAGCAAGGGCAACGTCGTCGGCGCGGACATGCTCGCCGAAAAGTACGGCGCCGATACCGCCCGCATGTTCGTGCTCTTCGCCGCCCCTCCCGAAAAGGAAGTGGACTGGCGCTGGGAAGGCGCCGAGGGCATCTACCGTTTCCTCGGGCGCGTCTATCGCTTCGCCACCCGCAACGTTCCCCAGGAGGAGCGCTCCGGCGAAAGCGACCGTAAAGTCCTCCGCAAACTGCACCAGACCGTCAAGAAGATCACCGAAGATTTCGAGACGCGCTGGCACTTCAACACCTGCATCGCCTCCGTGATGGAGTTGGTCAACCTCCTGTATGCCGAGGAGGCGAACATCTCCGCCACGGCGATGCGCGAGGTGCTCGAAAAACTCGCGCTCCTGCTCGCGCCCTTCGCTCCCTACGTCTCCCAGGAGATCTGGGAGGAACTCGGCGGCGAAGGCGTGCTCTTCCACCAGTCCTGGCCCGCGTTCGATCCCGAACTCGCCAGGGACGACGAAGCCGAGATCGTGGTCCAGGTCAACGGCAAGGTCCGCTCGCGCATCACCGCGCCCTTCGGCACCCCGAAGGAGGAACTCGAACCGCGCGCGCTCGCCGATGACAAGGTGAAGCCATTCGTCGAAGGCAAGCAGGTCGTGAAGGTCATCGCCGTGCCGGACAAACTCGTCAACATCGTGGTGAAGTAGCCGCTACCGCTGGCAGGTCGGGCACCAGTAGGAACTGCGCGCGTCGGCGTGACGGCGCCACTCGATCGGCGTGCCGCACTGCCGGCACGGCTTCCCCGAGCGATGGTAGACCCACAGGTTCTCCTCGGGATGCATGCTGTTGGTGGTGCGCCGCACTCCGAAAACCGTGGCGATGGGGTCGCCTGAACGCTCCGTCACGTTGGCGCGCAGCAGTTTCACCGCCGCCCGCATGAGCGCGCGCATCTCCTCGTCCGAAAGCGAGTCCACGCGCCGGAACGGATTCACCCTCGCGGCGAAGCACACCTCGCTCTTGAAGACGTTGCCGATGCCGGCCAGCAGGCGTTGCGCCAGCAGCGCCACGCCGATCTCCGCGTCCGGCTGCGTGCGCAGGTTCGCGATCGCCTGCTCCGCGTCGAAGTCGTCCTCCAGGATGCGCGGACCCAGCGTGCGCAGCCCCGCGCGCCGCGCCAGCGTCGCTTCCGTGTGAAACTCGGCCACCGGAACGCGGAACGCCACTGCGAGCCACGCGTCCGTCGCGATCGCGATCCGCATGTCCCGCCGCGGCCGCTGCCACCGCTCGCCCGGACGGTAGATGTGCCAGCTTCCGCTCATCAGCATGTGGGTGAGCAGCGTCAGCCCGCCGGAGAAGCGCATCAGCAGCCACTTGCCCTCCGCCTCCACGCTCTCTACCGTGCGTCCGGCGAGCGGCGTGTCTTCGTCCACGCGCGCCAGTTTCGGCAGCACCGTCTCGAAACCCGTAACCACCCGGCCGCCGATCGCGCGTTCCAGCGTCCGCGCCGTGCGCCACAGCGTGTCGCCTTCAGGCACGCTCGTCCTCGTCTTCGTCCCCCCCGGTGTCGATTTCCAGCACCGGCGCGACGCGCCGCATCTGGTATCCGTTGGCAGTGGAGACGAAGCCCGCCTCTTCCAGGAAGCCCGCCAGGAAGTGTTCGCGCGCCGGTGCGCCTTCGATCTCGCCGACGAGCAGTCCGCTCCTCCGCCCCTGCCGCCGGATCGCGACCTCGGCCAGCTTTCGCGCCGTCTCGCGCGCCACCATCGAACGCTCCGGCTCGCTTTCCGGAAGAAACACGCGGACCGCCGGACTCCTTCTCCGCAGGAACGCGGCCAGCCTCCCGTTCACCAGAATCACGCTGGCGCCGCTCGTGCGCGACATCGCGTGCGCCTCGCCCTCCTCGCGCGGCCACCCGAGCAGCGCGCCGTACGGATTCGCCGGATCCGTCGCCGCGACGTGCAGCGTCTCCGCGCGCTCCGGAGCGCCGCGCAGGGTGCGCAGCATATCCACCGCGCCGGTCATGGCGAATTGCGCCGCCCCCAGCCCCGCTACGAACATGCCGCGCCGGATCCAGCCGCTCTCCTCCATCTTGCGCAGCGCCGGGTAGATCGCCGGATACCCGCCCGGAACATTTTCCGCGAGCGCCGTTTCTCTCATCACGATCCCGTTGCGCACCAGCAGTTGCTGCGCCATGTTGGCGCTCCACTCCGTCGGGCTCGCCGTCTCCAGCGCGCGCAGCCGCACCAGGCTCCAGCGGCCCTGCCCGGCGGCGCCGTGCTCGCTGTGCCCGCGCAGCCGCCGCAGGAACTCGGGCGATCCCGGCGGACCCTGGCGCAACTCGCGCCGCGCGTGCCGTTCGTCGCGCTCCTCCACCAGGCTGCGCACCGGCTGGAACGTGTCGTTGGTGATGCGCCCCGCCCACACCAGTTCCCACAGCGCCTCCTGCGTGTCCCCCGGATAGCCGCCGCCCGCCGCCTGGTGCAGCGCCGGGAAGAAGTTCGCGCCCCGCGTCGCCAGCGCGTCCAGGATGCGCCGCGCCCGCTCGCTCAGTTCCACCTCCTGATCCGGCGGCAGTAGCTTGCCCAGCGATTCCGACAGGTACAGCGCGACTCGTCCATCGCGCTCGCCGGTGCGCTCGCGCCCCACCCACACCACGTCGCCCGACGCCATCAGCGCGTCGATGTCGCCCATTCGGTAATCGCTCACCCGCGCGGGCAGGATTTCGCGCTCCAGTTCGCTCGCCGGAATCGCCGCCCCCTGCAGCATCTCGATCGCATCCACCAGCGCCGCCGCCCCGCGCCGCGGGACCGCCGCGCCCTGCCAGCGGCACAGAAGCCGCGCGAAGGTGTGCTGCTCGACGGGTTCCACTTCGCTGCGCAGCCGCGCCAGCGTCTTGCGGCGTACCTGTTGCAGCACGTCCGGATCGCACCACTCGCGATGCGATCCCCCGGGGCGGAACTCGCCCTCCATCAGCTTGCCCGCCGCCTGCTGCGCGCGGAAGACGGCCTCGGCCTTCTCCGCCGGCAGACCGTAACGCGCCGCCGCCTCCATCGTGGTGAACGGCCCGTGCGTGCGCGCGTACCGGCGCAGCAACTCCGCGAGCGGCCGTTCCACGCGCTCCAGGTACGCCTCGGCGATCCCCGGAGGCAGCGGCACGCCGAGCGCGTCGCGGTACCGCCCCGCGTACTCGATCGCGATGTAGCGCGTCCCGCCCGCGATCCGCGCCGGCAACGCGCGCCGCGCCTTGAGGAGCCGCTCCAGCGCCAGTGGATCGTCGCACCGCGCCGCCACTTCTTCCTCGCTGAGATCGCCGAGCCGCAGCAGCAGGTCGTGCAGGCCATCCGGATGCCGCGCGTGATACTCGGGGTCGAGCGCCTGCAGATGCTGCTCCACCTCCTCCAGCGCCCCGCGGTCCAGCAGTTCGCGCAGGTCCGTGCTGCCCAGGATCTCCTCGAGCTGCGATTGATCGATTGCCAGCGCCTGCGCGCGCCGCTCCGCCAGAGGCGCGTCGCCGTCGTAAATGTAGTTGGCGATGTAGGAGAACAACAGCGTCGCCGCGAACGGCGAGGGCCGCTCGGAATCGAGCGCCGTCACGCGGATCTTTCCCCGCTGGATCTCGCGCAGGATCGCGGTGGCGGCGGCCAGGTCGAACACGTCGCGGACACACTCGCGATAGGTTTCGAGTAGGATCGGGAAGCTGGAATACCGCGACGCCACACTCAGCAGATCGGCCGCGCGTTTGCGCTGCTGCCACAAGGGCGCGCGCACGCCCGGACGGCGCTTGGGCAAAAGCAGCGCGCGCGCCGCCGCCTCGCGGAACTTCGCCGCGAACAGCGACGTGCTCCCCAACTGCCGCAGCACCAGGTCCTTCAACTCCGCGGCCGCCGGCAGCAGCCACGCGGTGTCGAGCGCCTCTTCCTCCTCCGGCATCCGGATTACGAAGCCGTCGTCGTTCCACATCGATTCCGTGTCCAGCCCGCGCTCCGCGCGCAGTTTCGCCGACGCCGCCATGCACCACGGCGCGTGCACCCGCGCGCCGAAGGGTGTCAGCACGCACACCCGCCAGTCGCCCAGTTCATCGCGGCAGCGCTCGATCACGATATCGCGGTCGCTCGGCACCCGCCGCGTCGCCGCCGCCTGTTCCATCAGGTAGCGCAGCAGGTTCTCGGCCGCGTTGCCGTCCAGGCTGTGCTGTTCCACCAGCCGCGCGTACGCCACCGGTTGCGGCGTCTCGATCAGTTCGCGCGCCATTTCGCCGATGCGGCGGCCGAATTCCGCCGGGCGCCCCGCCTGATCGCCGTGCCAGAACGGCATCTTGCCGGGTTCTCCCGGCGCGGGCGAAACGATCACGCGGTCGTGCGTGATGTCGTCGATCCGCCACGTGCTCGCGCCCAGCACGATGGTGTCGCCGGCGCGGCTCTCGAACACCATCTCTTCGTCGAGTTCGCCCACCCGCGCGCCCCGCTCCGCGCCCGCGAGGAACACGCCGTACAACCCGCGGTCCGGAATCGTGCCGCCATTGACCACCGCGACGCGCTTCGCGCCCTGCCGCGCGGTCACGCGCCGCGCCACCCGGTCCCACGTCAGCCGCGGACGCAATTCCACGAACTCGTCGGAAGGGTACCGCCCGGAGAGCATGTCCAGCACGCTTTCGAACACGCCGTGGGTCAGCGCCGCGTACGGCGCCGCGCGGCGGACGGCGCGGAAGAGATCCGCCACCTCCCAATCGTCCATCGACACCATGGCGACGATCTGCTGCGCCAGCACGTCCAGCGGATTGCGCGGATAGTGCACGGCTTCGACGTGCCCTTCGTACATGGCGCGCGTGATCGCCGCGCACGCCACCAGGTCGCCGCGGTACTTGGGATAGATGACGGCGGAACTCGTGCCCCCCACCTGGTGCCCCGCGCGCCCCACCCGCTGCATCCCGCTGGCCACGGAGAGCGGCGCTTCGATCTGCACCACCAGGTCCACCGCGCCCATATCGATGCCCAGTTCGAGCGACGAGGTCGCCACCAGTCCGCGCAGCGTCCCCATCTTGAGCCGGTCCTCGATCTCCTTCCGCTGCGGCGCCGCCACGCTGCCGTGATGCGCCCGCACCAGCGTCTCTCCGGCGAGATCGTTGATCGCGCCCGAGATGCGCTCCGCGAGCCTGCGATTGTTGACGAAGATGATGGTGGACGTGTGCCCGCGCACCAGTTCCAGCAGCCGCGGGTGAATCGCGCTCCAGATTGACGGCCGCACCGGCGCCTGCGACGCCGGACCGCTCGTCAGCGTCTCCAGATCGTCCAGCCGCGCCATGTCCTCGATCGGCACCTCGACCTTGAGTTCCAGCTGTTTCGGCTCGCTCGCGTCCACCACCGCGACTTCGCGATACCGCGGCGCCGCGTCGCCGGCCTCGAACTCGGCCAGGATCTCCTCTTCCGTGCCCGTGGCTTTCGTGCTCTTGCGCCCCGCGCGCGCGTCCATCGCGCCGCCCAGGAAACGCGCCACCTCGTCCAGCGGGCGCTGCGTCGCGGAGAGCCCGATGCGCTGGAGCGGGCGCTCGCACAATTCTTCCAGCCGTTCCAGTGAGAGCGCCAGGTGCGAGCCGCGCTTGGTCGGGGCGAGCGCGTGAATCTCGTCCACGATCACGCTCTCGATGGAGCGCAATACCTCGCGCGCGTTCGACGTCAGCAGCAGATAGATCGATTCCGGAGTCGTGATCAGGATGTCCGCCGGATGCCGCGTGAAGCGCGCGCGCTCGTCCGCCGGAGTGTCGCCGGTTCGGATCGCCACCGCCGGAGTGTGGAACTCCGCGCCCGCCCGCTGCGCCGCCTGCGCGATCCCCACCAGCGGCGATTGCAGGTTGCGCTCCACGTCCACCGCCAGCGCCTTGATCGGAGAAATGTAGAGCACGCGGCAGCGCCGCCGCTTCTCCGGCACGGGCGCGAACATCACCCGGTTGATGGCCCACAGGAACGCGGCCAGCGTTTTCCCGGAACCCGTGGGCGCCAGAATCAGCGTCGATTCGCCGCGTGCGATCGCCGGCCAGCCCATTCGCTGCGGACGCGTCGGGGCGGGGAACACCGCCTCGAACCACTCCCGCACCGGGGGGTGAAACAACTCGAGCGGCCTGCTGGACATGCCACTCTATTGTCGCCCACTAGCCCGGCTTCGTCTTCACCAGTTTGCCGGTGTCGAACCCCTGGCCGGCGGCGATTCCCGTGATCTCCCGGTACACCTCGTCGCTGATCTCGGGCTCCCGGCTGAGGATCCACAAATAGTCGCGCCCCGGATCGCCCACCAGCGCCCAGCGATATTCCGGGTCCAGTCCGATGATCCAGTAATTTCCGCTGAACGGCCAGAAGAACGTCACCTTGAGTTTGCTGTTCGGCCCCCGCGAATCGGCCAGGCGCGCCGTCCCGGTCGCCTTCTTCGGCTTCCCCTCCGCCGTGCGGCACTCGTTGACCACCGTGATCTTGCCGTCCGGACGCAGCGTGTACGTCGCCGTCACCCCGCTGTCGCAGCCCCGCTGAAACCAGTTGGGAAAGCGCGCGATCTCGTACCACTTTCCGGCGTAGCGCTTCAGGTCCACATTCGGGACCGTCTGTACGGGAGCGTTCGGGCCTGCCGCCATTGCCGTGCCGGCCAGCGCGGCCCACGCGAGGATCCAGTGCGTCATCGTCTCTACAGACGCGGCCGGCACGGCCCGCGATTCATTTCCTTCGCTCCCCGGATGTATAATCGAGACGCAGTGAAGGAGGGCTGTCGGCAATGCGGCTCTCGGCAACGTACTCAGCATCCCGGCTCGTGCCTGTGCTGCTCGCCCTGACCTGGGGCGTCTGCGCGGGGCAGAGTCAGAACTTCAGCGGAAACTGGCACCTGGACGTCGAAAAGTCGAACTGGGGCGCGGTCTCCCGGCCGGTCAGCGTGGTCATCGTCATCGATCATCACAACCCGGAGATCACGTACCAGGGCACCGTAATTTACGCCAACGAAGATATCCGCACCTTCGGATTCACCGGCGCGTTCGACGGCAAGCCGTACCCCATGAGCCGTTCCTATGGCAACGGCGCGATCACGCTGCAGCGCGTGGACCCGTACACGTTCAGCTCCACGTTTCACAGCGAAGACGGCAGGTACACCGAAAGCGCGCGTACGTGGATTTCGCGCGACGGCAAGACCCTCAGGCGGCAGTTGACCCTGCGCTCGCCGGAGGGCACAAAACACTGGTTGGAGGTTTACCGCAAAGCGTAGCGGCGAACCGGCCCGCCCCCGGGCGGCGCCGCGAGGACTATTCGAGCGATTTCCCGGCCCGGTAGAGCATCACCACGCCGGGCGCCAGGAGAATTGCCGCGGCCGCGGTCAGCCACTGCGAGCGGGTGACCACGGCCGAGACCGCCGCGATAATCCCGAGTACGAAGAACACGGTGCCCAGCATCGACATGCGGCGCACCTGCCGTCTGAGGTTCCTGTCTGTCTGCACTACCAATATTCTGGCCCGGTTTTCTTCCCGGCGCGAGCGGTTCCGTCACAGGAACAGGACTTGGGCCGGCGTTCCCACGGGAGTGTACTGCCCGGTGAAAGTCAGCGCGCCGGATTGCCGGTTCACGCGGAAACAGGCGACCGCGTCGGCGCGCTGGTTGCACGAGTAGAGGAACTCGCCGCTCGGGTCGATGGTGAAACTGCGCGGGTAATCGCCGCGCGTCCACTCTTCCCCGCCCGGCGTGAGGTTGCCATCGGCCGCGATGGCGAACCAGGCGATCGAATCGTGCAGCCGGTTCGCCGCGTAGAGAAACTTTCCATCCGGCGAGATCGCGACCTCGGAAGTGAAGTTGGTGCCGGCGAATCCCTTGGGCAGCGTGGAGAGCGTCTGCCGCACCGTCATCTTCGCCGTCTGCGGATCGTAGTCGAAAACCGTCAGCGTGGATGCCTCCTCCTGCAGGCAGTAGAGGCGGCGCCCGTTGGGATGGAAGGCGAAGTGCCGCGGACCGTCGCCCGCCGGCAGTTTCACCGTGTGGTTCGCCGCCGGCATCAACTTGCCCTTGTCCAAGTCCAGCCACCACACCAGGATCAGGTCCAGGGCGAGGTCGGTGGAGAGGATGAAGCGGCCCGTGGGATCGGGCAGGATCATGTGCGCGTGCGGCTTGTCGTGTCCGCTGATGGCGAAGCTTCCCGGAGGCGCGCTGGTAGCGTGCGCGGGCCCCGGAGTGCCCTCATCGCGGTGGAAATCGGTGGCCGCCAGCAGCGAGCCGTCCCCCGCGATCGGCAGCGCCGCCACCGTCCCCCCGTGATAGTTCGCCGCCAGGACGTACCTGTCCGAACGATCGACGGAGATGTAGGCCGGCCCGGCGCCCTGCGAACTCTGCGTGTTCATCCAGGTAAGCGCTCCGGTCGATGGATCGACCTTGTACGCGCTCACCGACCCCGAGTCCTTGCCCTCGTAGTTGGAGATCTCGTTGCCCGAGTAGAGGCGGGTGCGCGACCGGTTGAACGCGATCCACGACGGGTTGTCCCCGTTACGGAAAACCTCCCGCTGCCGCAGCGCGCCGGTCGCGGGATCCATGGCGAAGAGATAGATCCCTTCGCCATTTCCCTTGCTCCCCTCGGGCCCCTGGGGCGAACTGTAGCTGGCCACATACAACAGCTTCGATCGCGGCTGGGCCGGCACGCTCCGTATGGCCGCCAGGGCCGCCGCGCTCTTCAGAAACTCCCGTCGTTTCATCGTTTCTCCCGTGGTTCGTTATAGGCAGGCGATTACGTCGATCTCCACCAGCGAATTGCCTGGAATTCCGCCCGCCGCCGCGATCGTGGTGCGCACCGGCGGCTCGGGGCCGAATTTACCCAGAAAGACCTCGTTCATACCAGCATAGTCCTTGAGGTCGTTCAGATAGACGTTGCACTTGAGCACCTTCTCCATCGACGACCCGGCGCTCTCCAGTTGCTGCTTGATCGATTCCAGGACCTTCTCGGTGTGCACCTTGATGTCGCCCGCCTGGTGGTATCCAACCCCGGCGATGAAGAGCAGGTTCCCGTAGGCAACCGTGCCGCTGAACAGCGGCGTCTTCTCCGGCTTCTTCCCGTTGCGATAGATCACCTTCTTCGTAGCCTTCTCCTGCGCTCCGGCAGGGGAAGCCGCCGCGGTCACCGCCGCTGCCGCGGCCACGCCGCCTCCGATGAATCTGCGCCGATTGGTTGCGCTCATGGATTCTCCTTTCGTTGAGGGCCGATGATTGACTCGGATGCACCTGAGATATACACTACACCCGCGTGGAGAGAAGAGTCTTTTTGCAGCTTGCCGCGGCAGCGCCGCTGGCTGCGGCGCCGGACGATCAGCCGGTGTACCGCGTGGTCACCCGCTTTCAACCGGCGGCGGCGAGGGCCATGCCCGGACCGCATCCCGGCCGCGTGATTCGCGTGCATTCGGAGCGGTCCATCGACGCCCAGACCGACGCCGTCAATAAACAGGTAGTGGAGCAGATGCTCGACGCCGGCATGCGAAAACTGACCGGCGACAGCCGCCCCGAAGATGCCTGGGCGCGCTTCATTACGCCCAAGGATGTGGTGGGCATCAAGGTCAACTGCTCCGGAGCGCCGCAAATCCGCTCCAGTCCCGAAATCGTGGGCGCCATCGCGGCGAACCTGGTCAAGGTCGGCGTGCCCCCGCAGCAGATCTACGTCTACGAGCGCTTCGAAGACCAGATGCGCACCGTGGACTACGCCGGGCATCTTCCCGCCGGCGTCACTATCGTGGCTGCCGAAGGCCGCCTTTCGCGCGGGGCGATTCTTGGCTACTCGCCCTACACCTACGTCGAAACCAGCTTCTTCGGAGAAGAGGACACGCGGTCCAACCTGGTGCGCCTGGTCGCCGACAAACTCACCAAGATCATCAACGTCCCGAACGCGAAGGAGCACCAGGCGTCGGGCGTCACCGGATGCCTGAAGAACATCTCGTACGGCAACTTTTCCAACGTCGCCCGCTCCCATCAATCCGAAAAAACTTATACGTACTCGTTTATCGGCACGCTGGCGGCGGTGGAGCCTTTGCCCTCGCGAGTGGTTCTGCAGGTGATGGACGGCCTCGCCGGAGTGTGGAACGCCGGACCGTTCAGCCGCAACCGCCGCTTCCGCTTTTATCCCAAGCAACTCATGATCGGGACCGACCCGGTTGCCATCGATCGACAGGTGATCGGCCTCGTGGAAGCCAAGCGCAAGGCCGAAGACGCCACCTCCATCTTCGACCGCTCGCGAGAGCATCTGGGTGACCCGGCCAACCCGAACTTCAACCGCTACATTCGGGAGCCGGGACATATCGAGTACGCCTCCAAACTCGGGCTCGGCATTTACGACAGTGCGAAGATCAAGGTCGAGGAGATCGAACTGTGATGCTGCTGCTGATGGCGGCGGTGCTGCCCTCCCTGCTGTGGGACGCCCCGCCCGATACCGCGCCCGCGCTGCGCGACGCCGGCATCGTCCGCGTCCAGGTTCCCGCCGCGCGCTACGAGGCGTGGAAGGGTGTGAGCGGCATCCAGGTGGAATCGGTGGACCTGCGCGGCGTGGCGCGGCTCTCGCCGCCGGGCGTGCAATACCGCATGAACGAAGCCTCCGCCACGCGGATGCCTTGGCTCATGTGCAACGGCTGGCGTTTCCTGCGCAACCCGAAGGGCCCCTACTACTACGACGTGCAGGGCCCGAAGGCGGCGCTGGCCGCGGCCGAGGCCTTCTGTTTCGGCGGCGCCGCGATGGTGCGCGCCGATAGCGCCGGGATCAAACCGCTCGCCGGAATGCTCGGGTTTCTCGGCGGTCTCGGCGCCAACGACACGCCCACTGTGGCCGACATCGGCTTCCTCGACGACGGCTCCTCCACCGCCGGCGAAGTCATGAACCTCATGGTGCGCTACAACCTGCTCTTCCGCCGCGTGAGCCGTCCGGATCCGCAATTGAAACTGAACGTGCGCCTCGGATCGAAGGAGTTTCCGCTGAATCTCGCCAAGAATCCGGGCATGATGGCGCACGAGATCCGCGCCCAACTCACGGATGAGAAGCGCTCCCTCCGGGTTTACGGCAGCGCGGTGGTGGTGGCGCGGCTGACCGTGTCGCCCGATGGGCTTCGCGTCCACCTGTTGAATTATGCGGGCGCGGAGCGAAAGGTGGACGGCATCCGCGTGCGCGTTCCCGGGCGATATACGAAGCACCGCGTGGCCGCCGAAGGCAGCCCGCAGGTCGAACTGCTCGACTACCTGGCGGACGCGGACGCAACCGAGTTCACTCTGCCCGAACTCAAAACTTACGCGGTGATCGATCTCTCACGGTAATCCCCATGGTGTACAAATACGCTCCGGCGGTGTTGCTCCTTTCGCTGTGGTTGGGCAGCAAAGGCTACGGCCAGGCCCGTTACGATCTGCTTCTTCAGGGCGGCCATGTCATCGATCCGAAAAACGGCATCAGCGCGGTGCGCGACGTCGCCGTGAAGGACGGGAGGATCGCGGCCGTCGCGCCGCACCTCGACCGCAAGGACGCGTTGAAGACCGTGAGCGCCGCGGGCCTCTACGTCACCCCGGGGCTGGTCGATATCCACGCGCACGTTTACACCGGCACCGGCGAACGCGCCTCCTATGCCGGAGACAACAGCGTCTACCCGGACGGCTTCACGTTTCGCGTAGGAGTCACCACGGTGGCCGACGCGGGCGGTTCGGGATGGCGCAATTTCGAGGATTTCAAGCAGCGCGTCATCGACCGTTCGAAGACCCGCGTGCTCGCGTTTCTCAATATTGTCGGCCACGGCATGCGCGGCGCGAAGTTCGAAAACGATCTCGCCGACATGGAAGCCGCAGCCGCGGCCGAGATGGCGAAGCGCTACCCCGGCCTGATCGTCGGCTTCAAAACCGCGCACTACGCCGGTCCCGAATGGACCCCGGTGGAGCACGCGGTGGAGGCCGGCACCATGGCCGGAATCCCCGTGATGGTGGACTTCGGCACGGATCATCCGGAACGCCCCCTGGCCGACCTGGTCACGAAAAAGCTGCGCCCCGGCGACATCTACACCCACTGCTACTCCGGACTGCGGCATGAACTCGACGACAGCGGCCACGTGAACCCCGGGATGATCGAGGGGCGCAAGCGCGGCGTCATCTTCGACGTGGGCCACGGCGGCGGCAGTTTCGCCTGGCGCATCGCCGTGCCGGCCATCCGCCAGGGCTTTCTCCCCGATTCGATTTCGACCGACCTGCACATCGGCAGCATGAACACCGGTATGAAAGACATGCTGAATGTGATGGACAAGTTTCTGGCCATGGGACTTTCCCTGGACGACGTGATTGTGCGCTCCACCTGGAACCCCGCGCGCGAGATCCATCACGAAGAGCTGGGCAACCTCTCGGTGGGTTCGCCCGCGGATATCGCGGTGCTCCGCTTGGAAACCGGCCGCTTCGGCTTCACCGATATGTACGGCGCGCGGATGGACGGCAGACGAAAGCTCACCTGCGAACTGACGGTGCACAACGGCCGCGTGGTCTACGACCTCAACGGCATGTCGCGCCCCGTGTGGACCACGCTGCCTCCCGGCTACACCCAGGTCGGCGATGCCGCCTGGGACGCGCTGAATCCCAAGCCCGTGCGCCGCGCCCCGGCGAAGAAACAGTAGGGTAAGAACTATCCGCGGCCGGAGCGGTACTGGTGGCGCGACGCGGTCCAGCGCGCCTCGCCGTATTCGGCCAGCCCCACGGTGCCGGAGAGTTTGTCGCCCTCCAGCGCTCCCGTGAACTGGAAGGAGACCCGCGTGCCCTCGGTCGGCAGCGAGCTTTGGAAGCGGACCGTGTTGCCGGCGACGGTTCCGCTGAGATCGCCGGATGCGAATTCGCCTTCGTGCGTCCCCATCAGCTTCGTGCCGTCCTGCTCCAGCATCAGCTTGTGGCGCGCCGACCCGTAGTTGAATACGAGTTCCACGTCCCACAAACCGGCGACCGGGACCGGTGAGCCTCCCGGTGCCGGAGCAGCCGGTATGGCGGGCGGCTTGGAGAGCAGCGTGTAGAGGCGTTCCGCGATCACCTTTTCATCGCCCGGCATCATCTGGTAGGGAACGATCGCGGCGAAGCTCGCCGTGCCGCCATCGCGCCCGCTTCCGGCGCGCGCCAGCGCGATGCGCGGCTCCGTATCGAGCGCGATCTTGCCAAGCTCCTGGCCGGTGATTCCGAGCTTCGCGCTGTCCCACCGGATCATCAATTCCGGCGAGCGGTTGGAGAGATCGGCGGAGGGCTGGTTGATCTGCGTGGTCACGCCGTCCACCCGCTTCACGGAAGTCGCGATGTGATCGAGCCACGCTTCCCACTGCGCCCACTCGGCTTTATGGTCGCGCTTCACCCAGGCTTCGACGGCGGCCAGCATGCCCATGATTTCCTCTTTGCCGACCTTCAGGGAGCGCCCGAACGCGTGGTGCGGCGCGCTGTTGATCCACGCCGCCTGCAGGAAGCTCTTTTCGCCGAGCAGCAGTCCCGCCGCCTGTGGTCCGCGAATGCACTTGCCGCCGGAGTAGGCTACGGCGGTCGCGCCGCGTTCGAGGTGCACGTTCGGCTTCAGGGTGAGGATCTCGGCCGCGGCGTCCACCACCACCGGCACCTTCTTTGCGCGCGCCGCCTGCGCGATCACGCGGGTGCCGAGCGGCCCGTCGTCCTGCAGTCCGGCCAGGATATAGACCATGGCGGTGCGTTCGTTGAACGCGCGCTCCAACTCGGACGGGTCGTGGACCACCACCAGCTTCGCCCCCACCATGCGGGCGGCGTGATCGTAGACGTTGCGCGAATACGCCGGAACGATGATTTCACTCTTGAGTCCGGCGAGATCTGGGACGCGCTGCATGCGCTCGGGATTGCCGCCCGCAATCGCCGCTGCCGCGCAATTCGTTACGGCGGCGCAGCAGCCGGCGGTCACGATCCCCCACTCGGCTCCGGTCAACTCGGCCAGCCGCTCGCCCACCGCGTCCATCAGCTCATCCATGTGCACGAAGCCGCGGGAGGCGATGTCCATGGCGCGCTTCACGTCGGGCAGCGTCTGCGACCCGGTGATGATGGTGAACGTGCCGCGCGCGTTGATCAGCGGGCGCACGCCGATCGAGCGGTACATGTCGGGCCCCAGGACGAGGGGTGCGGCCACGGCGCGCATGCTGCCGCCTACGGCCTGCGCGACGGCCAGCAATCCGCCGCGCCGGAATAGGTCCCGCCGGCTGAAGCCGGTCCAGGGCCGCTTTACGTCTTGCCACCACAGACTCATAGTCACCTTCCAGGCTGGAGATATTCTACGCCCGAAACGGAAGCCGCGGCGCGGGGGAGTTTCATTGGTAAGCTGCAGTCATGGTCCGCCTTTGGCTCTGCTTGTGGATTGCCGCCGCACTGGCATCCGCCGCCGTGCCCTTTCCCGGCAAGCAGTCCGCCTGGCAGGGTTTCCCGCGATACGATTTCGAACTCGCCGGCCGTACCGTCACGGTGGTGACGCCGGAGCGCGCGGCCGCGGGCACCCCGTGGCTCTGGCGCGGCGAATTCTTCGGGGCCTTCGCGACCGTGGATGAAGCCCTGCTCAAGCGCGGCTGGCACGTGGTTTACATGGCGTGTCCGGACACGTTCGGCAGTCCGGACACCATGCGGCGATGGGCGCGACTCTATGCGGCATTGACGCGCGGCCACGGATTTTCACGGCGTCCGGTGCTGTTGGGGATGAGCCGCGGAGGGCTTTACGTCTACCGCTGGGCGGCGGCGCATCCCGGCGAGGTGGGGCTGATCTACGGTGACGCGCCGGTCTGCGACGTGAAGAGCTGGCCCGGCGGAAAGGGCAAAGGGAAAGGCAGCCCTCGCGATTGGGAGCTCTTCCAACACGTCTACAGGCTGAGCGAATCGCAGGCGCTCGAATGGAGGGGCAATCCTATCGATATCCTGGCGCCCATCGCCAAGGCACGCATCCCCATCATCCATGTGGCCGGCGACGCCGACGACGTGGTGCCGATGGAGGAGAACACCCTCATCCTCAAGCAGCGCTACGAAGCTCTGGGCGGGCACGTGGAATTGATCGTGAAACACGGTGTGGGCCATCATCCGCACTCGCTCGCGGACCCGGCGCCGATCGTGGACTACATCCTCAAGAACCGGATCCCGTAGCTCTCGCCCGCGGCCGCGGCCGCGTCGTTTTGAGATTCGCGGTGAACCCGGTTGGTCCAAAGTTTCACCAGTTTTCAGCAACTTACCTTGAAATTGTGGACCATGCTGGTTCACCGGCGCTACGCTTTCGGATCCGGGAAGGGCATCGCATCGACGTACGCGTCCTGGAAGGCGGGATCGGCGCCGAGCGGTACGTGGCGCGCGATGACGCGCACGCCGCGGAAGGTGGGGTCGGGCGCGAAGAGCGCGATTTTGGCGCCGAGCAGCGCGGTGTTGCCGGCGGGCTCGACCGTTTCCTCGGGGAACTCGAGCAGGCCGATGCGGCGGGCGCTGGCGCGGTTCACATAGTTGCCGAAAGCGCCGGCGAGCCACACGCGGCGGACATCCGCCGGGGCCGCGCCGAGTTGATGGAGCAGCGCGCGGACCCCGCCGGCGATCGCGGCCTTGGCCAGTTGCAGCTCGCGCACGTCGGCCTGCGTGAGCGCGAGGCCATCGGCGAGTTCGAGCGGCTGTGGCGTGCGGCCGCGCGGCGTGATGCGGCCGAGATCGAGTCCGGCGGCGACCGCGTCCACCAGTCCGCTGCCGCAGATGCCGCGCGCCGGTCCGCCGCCGATCACGGTGCAGCGGATCCCATCGCCCTCCACGGCGGCTTCGGAGATGGCGCCGGTGGAGGCGCGCATGCCGCGCGAGATGCGTCCGCCCTCGAACGCCGGACCGGCCGCGGTGGAGGCGCAGAGCAGCCGCTCGCGATTGCCCACGACCACCTCGCCGTTGGTGCCCAGGTCGATCAGCACCGAAAGATCGCCGCTCTCGTGCATGCCGGTGGCGACGATACCCGCGAGGATGTCGCTGCCGACGAAGCCGCCGATGCAGGGGAGGAAGCCGTTGGGCGACTCCAGGTGTACCGGCTCGAAGGGCGCGTGGGAGAGCGGCGTGGGATCGAGTCCGTCGAAGAGGTGGAGCATCGCGGTGTTCCCGCAGATGGCCACGGCGTCCGGCTGCCGGTTTCCGCAAAGGCTCGCGATCATCTCGTCCAGCGCCGCGTGGATCGCGTCGCGCAACCGCGCGCGGCCTTCGGGATGGAGCGCGTGTTCGATGCGGGTCATCACGTCCGCGCCCCAGGCTGCCTGCGGATTGAGCGCGGTGCGCACGCCGAGCACGGCGCCGGTGGCGAGGTCCACGAGTTGCGCCACCACCGTGGTGGTGCCGAGGTCGATTGCGATCGCGCGGCCCGGGCGCGGTTCGAAGGAGAACGGACGATCGTCGGCGAGAATGGGCGCTTCGAACTGCCCGATTTCCAGCGTTGCGTTGGCGGCGGCGCGCGCGCGGCAGGCGAGCATGCAGCCGGGCTCCAGGTCCGCCGCATCGCCGCCGGCGCCCGGATCCACGTCGCCTTCCAGCACGCGCACGCGGCAGCGGCGGCAGCGGCCCTTGCCCCCGCACGGGAACTCCACGCCGAACGGCAGCAGCAGGTCGCGCAGTGGCGCGCCCGGCTCCGTCTTCACCTGGGTTCCCAGCGGTTCGAGGCGGATCGCGATGCTCATCGGGAAACGTGCGCGTACTCGCAAAGGGCGCGGAGGTTGGCTTCGGGCGTATCGCGGCAGACTTCGCAACCGGCGCCGGCGATGTAATTCTCTCCCGCATCGCGGTGGCAGGCGGCGACAGTGTCGCGCACGATTTCGGGACTGCCGTTGCGCAGCACGCCGACCGGTTCCAGGTTGCCGAGCAGCACCTGGCGCGGGCCCATGGCGGCGCGCGCCGCGGCGACCGGAGCGAGGTAATCGAGATCGACGATATCGGCTCCGGTACGTCCCATTCCTTCCAGAATCCTGCGCGTGTTGCCGCAGATGTGCAGCCGGACCTTGGCGCCGAGATCGTGAATGCCCTGGATCAACTTCTTCTCATAAGCCCACACGTGGCCCTGGTAGAATTTCGGCCCGACCAGCGAGGCGGCGGCGTCGCCTACCCCGATGATGTCGGCGCCGGCCTGTATCTGGGCCTTCGCGAACTCCAGTTCCATGGCGACCGTGAATTCGAAGAGATCGTCCACGAACGCCGGATCGTCGTAGAAATCCACCATGAGGGTGTTGATGCCGCGCAGGTCGGCGGCTTCGGCGCAGGGACCCTCCACCCAGCCTTCGACGAGCAGATCGCCACCGGCGCGCTGCTTGAGCAACGCGACGCCGTGGACGCGATCGCTCATGCGGCGTCCGGCGAGCGGGTCGGGAACGCGCAGCGCGGCGAGGCGGGTCTTGTCGGCAAGCAGGGCGCGATCTTCGATGACGGCGGGCGGCTGGTCCGGGAAGAATTCGATGGCCGCGCCGAGGTCGGCCGGTTCGCGCGCGGGGTCGGAGATCGCGGAGACGTAATCGAAGCCGAACTTTTCCGCGGTGCGCATCTGGCCTTCGGCGAGCACGCGGTAATCGGTGACGTAGTCGAGGTAGCGCGCACCGATCTGGTCCGCGGCGAACATCATGGTGATCGGCATCAGCGGGAGGCGGCCGGTGGGCTGCCCCTGGATGGACGCCAGAATGCGTTCGCGGCCGTTCATGGCTCCGCCTTGCGCGCCTCGATGATGCGGTCGTCCCAGGTGGCCGCGATGCGGTGCCCGGGCGGCACCACCAGGAAGTCCGCCTCGTTCCAGTCGCCCTCCACCAGGCGGCGCAGCAGGGACATGTCGCCGGCGAGTTTCTCGAAATCCCAGCCGCGTTCGGCGGCGGCGGCGCGGGTCTGCTCCTCGAAGCGGCCGTCGGGTTCCACGCCCATCTCGATGTAGACGAACGTGTGGTAGGTCTGCTTGTACCGGTTCAACTGCTCGTAGAGGTACACGGCGTTTTCCTCGCCATACTTGGCGACCAACTCGGCCATTTCGACGCCGTATCCGGTGAGCTGGTTGACGGTGTTGCCGCGCTCGATCCAGCCGCTGGTCTTGAAGTAGACGCCGTGGTGGGCATCGAAGTATTGCTGGTAGCGTTGGCGTCCGCCCATGAAGAGCGCGATGCAATCGTGGGCGCGCGGGGCCACCAGCGGGATGGCCCGAGCGTGCAGCCCGGCGAGGCCGTTGCCGCACAACGCGTAGGCCATGGCCACGGCGTCGTAGTCCTGGGCCGGGGCCGCGTCCACGCGCTCCTGAAGCCGCTCGCGCATCACGCCGCTCTTCAGATCGTGCAGCCCCTTGGGCAGGAATTCGACATCCACCTGGTTGGTGGAGTGGGCCGCGAGGTGGCAGACCTCGCGGTACATGACGTCGCAGGCGATGACCTTCAGGCGCATGATTCCGCCAGCGCGCGAATGAACCGCGGATTGGTGCCGCAGCAGCCGCCGAGGTAGGCGACGCCTTCCATTTTGCGCGCGTGCGCGGCGAATTCCCCGGGCGTCATGCGGTAGGTGACGCGCCCCTCGACGAGTTCGGGCAGCCCGGCGTTGGCCTTGATCCAGATAGGCAGCGCGGTGGCCGCGCGCAGGCGGGCGGCGATTGCGACATAGCCTTCGATGCCGCATCCGCAGTTGGCGCCGATGACACTGGCGCCGGCGGCGGCGAGGCGGGCGGCGGCCTGTTCCGGCGTGGTCCCCATCATGGTGCGGTCCTTGTTGCGGCCGGTATCGTAGACCATGCAGCCGACCACCGGCAGGCCGGTGGCGCGGGCGGCTTCGACGGCGATCGCGGCTTCGTCGACATCCGACATGGTCTCGACGACGAGCGCGTCCGCGCCCGCGGCGGCGAGGGCGCGGGCCTGCTCGGCGAAGGCTTCGCGCAGGGAATCTTCCGTGACGTCGCCGGTGGCGATCATCTTGCCGCTGGGACCGATGGAGGCGAACACTTTCGCGCGTCCGGCGGCGCCGCGCCGCGAAAGTTCGACGCCGGCTCGATTGATGGCCTCCACCTGGCCGGCGAGTCCGTAGCCCTCGAGCGCGATCCGGTTGGCGCGGAACGTATTGGTGAGCACGACGCGGCTGCCGGCATCGGCGTAGGCGGCGGCCACCTCGCTCACCGCCTCCGGGCGCGAGAGGTTCCAGGCGTCGGGGCATTCGCCGGCGGCGAGCCCGCGGGCCTGCAGTTCGGTGCCCCAGGCGCCGTCGGTGATGATGGGCGCGGTGCTCATGCGGCCTGTAAGAGTTGACGCGCCAGCGCGACGGCGGCGGTGGCGTTCTCGCCGAAACCATCGGCGCCGATCTCGCGCGCGAACTCGGCGGTGACGGGCGCGCCGCCCACGATCACTTTGACGCCATCGCGGACGCCGGCTTCCTTGAAGGCTTCGATGGTGGTCTTCATCGAGGGCATAGTCACGGTGAGCAGGGCGGAGAGGCAGATCAGTTGCGGGTTGCGCTCTTTGATGGCCGCGATGAACTTCTGCGGCGCCACGTCCGCGCCGAGATCGATCACCTCAAAGCCGCCGCCTTCGAGCATCGCGCCGACAATGTTCTTGCCGATGTCGTGCAGATCGCCCTTCACGGTGCCGATGACGACGCGGCCCGCGGATTTGGCGCCGGACGCCGCCAGCAGCGGGCGCAGCAGTTCGAGCGCCGCCTTCATCGCGCGCGCCGAAAGCAGCAGTTCGGGGATGAAGTAGTCCTCGCATTCGAAGCGCTTCCCGACCTCGTCCATGGCGGGCACCATGTAGCCGCTCACCAGTTCCATCGGCTCGATTCCGGCGTCGATGGCCTCCCTGGTCACCGCGGCCGAGGTTTTGTGGTCGCCATTGAGGATGGCATCGTAGAGTTCTCTGAGTTCAGGCATGCACAGCCACTCCGTTGAATTCGTGCACGGCCTCGATCATCGCCACGATGTTTTCGACGGGCGTCCGCGCCTGCACGTTATGAATGGTATTGAAGACGAATCCGCCGCCGGCGGAGAAAATGCGGCAGCGTTCGAGCACCTGGCGGCGCACTTCGCCGGGGGTGCCGAAGGGCAGCACCTTCTGCGTGTCCACGCCGCCGCCCCAGAAGACGATGCGGTCTCCGTAATCGGCCTTCAGGTGCGAGGCGTCCATGTTGGCGGCGGAACATTGCACCGGGTTGAGGATGTCGAATCCGGCCTCGATGAAGGAGGGGATGAAGCGGTCCACCGAGCCGCACGAGTGCTTGAAGGTCTTCCAGGATGTGTTCGCGTGGACCCACCGGTTGACATGCCGGTAGTAGGGCAGCCAGAGGTCGCGGAACGTATTCACGCTACAGAAGGTGCCGGACTGGGTGCCGAAATCGGTGCCGCAGATGAAAAGGGCGTCCACCAGATCGCCCACGGCGGCGTGGATTTTCGCGAGGTTGGCGATGCCGGTTTCGCACTGGCGCGCGAAGATGGCGTGGACGTAATCGCGGCGCGAACTGAGCGACATGTACCATTCGGCGATGTCGCGGATTCCCTTGGGGTGTTTGAGGAAGGGCGCCGGCACCAGCGCGATATCGCCGAACGCGGTGCCGCCGAAGGTGGCGACCACGGCGCGTCCGCCGGCCGCGGCTGCCTCCACTTCGGCCTTCAGCGACGCGACATCGGCATCGGCGATGGGCTGGAACTCTTCGAGGTTGTCCTCGGGATTCAACTGCTCCTCGACGATCGGCTCCTGGCGCATGATGGCGTCGAAGAAGTAGCCTTCGGCGGGCATGCGCGCGCTGGGCGGGGCGTGGAGGTCGCCTTCGGGATAGATGTAGATGTCGCCGTTATCGCCGGTGGTGGTCTCAAACGCGCCGGGGACGAGCACTTCGAGGCCCTGCGGGGTGCGCCACAGTTTCCAGTTTTCGCAACTGAAGCCGAACATGGTCTTGCGGCGGAAGACACCGTTGACGTCCACTCCCATGGCCTGCTTCAGGTCCTCATCGAGGCGGCCGAGCATCTGGGAGGGCTCGTGGACATAGACCGGGCGGCGCTCGAGCCCGTAGTGTTCGCGCAACGCGGCGACGCAACTTACGTGGATGCCGGTGACCGTTGTGCTGCCGAAATCGATCGGGACACGGTCCGGCGGCCGGTGATTGAGAGCGGCGGCCACGCGTTCTTTGCTGGTCATGGCGTGTTCCCGACCCGCAGTGTATCAGATAAACGGAGGTGTTATGGCGGAGGCGGAGGGGAGTTTCAGGGCGCGGGCGAAGCCTAACTCCGCCTGGTTGCGTTGCGGCTCCACCGGGTCAGGCGGCGGATCCGCCGTGTGTCCGGTCAGGCCTCCGCGGCGCGGGCCGATGCTTTGCGGGACGACTCGGCGGCGCCGATCTCCGCGTAGAGGCGGGCCGCTTCGTCCAGCAGGACGCGCGCGCGGTCGCGGCCGCCGGCCTCGCCGCGGGCCAGGAGCGTCTCCGCGTACCAGGCGCGGGCCGATGCCAGCGGGGTGCGGTAGGCGAGTTCGGCGGCCCTGGCAATCGCCGCGCGGTGATGTTCGTCGGCGCGCTGCCACTCCCCGGCGCAGGCCGCGGCGATTCCGGCGGCGGTGCGGGTCATGTCGTGGGTGTACACGGCGCCCAAGGCGGCGAGGCGCTCGACCAGGTTCAAGTACGCCGCCGCCTCGCGATGCCGGCCCAGCAGGGCCAGCGCCTCGATCGCCCGCACCAGGCCGAAGTATTGGCCGATGGCGGGTTCCTGCCCGGCGCGCGGCATGAGCGCGAGGGCGCGGTCGAGCGCTTCACCCGCGCGGGCATCGCCGGCCGACGCCAGCGCCCACGCCGCACAGGATTCGGCATCGCCCCGCCAGGCCGATTTCAGCACCCCGGGGTCCATCGCGCGCGTGAACCACGGTTGCGCGGCGGCCAGGTCGCCGCGCAGGACGGCCAGGTTGGCCAGCGCCAGTTCGTTGCGGAAGCGAAACACGCAGCCGAACGATTCGGCCAGCGCCAGCGTGTCGCGCGCTTCCGCCTCCGCCTCCACCAGCCGTCCCGTGGCTTCGTAGTAGTACACCAGTCCGGTCTTACAGGCCCATGCGCTGTACTGATGGCCCACGCGCTCGGCGCGCGCCACGGCATCGCGCGCCAGCGCCTCCACCTGCATGGTGCGCCCGAAGAAGATGCGCTCGAAGCCCTTGACGTACTCGCCGTCCACCCTTCCCCAGGGATCGCCCGCCGCCTCGAAGGCGCGCATGGCCCGGTCCACCGCCGCCGATGCCAGGTCCAACTGGAACGCGTGATAGCGCACATGGCCCTCGCACGACCACAGGAAGGCGTTCGGCGCGGGTTCGCCGGGCGATTCGCCCAGCCGGTTCGCCGCCGCCAGTTCGGATAGCGCGGTGTCCATGTCACCGGCGACGCTGGCGCAAGCCGCGCTCAGGTTCAGGATGGGACGCCGCACCGGAGAGGGTCCGTCTCCCAGGCGGTCGAGCGCGCGTTTGAGGATCCCGCGCGCCACCGTGACGTTCAGCGCCCAGCCGTGAATGTAGCCCAGCGGGATGCTGGTCGCGCCGTAGCGAAGCGCGTCGCCGCCGCGGTCGAAGAGGGCCAGCGCGCGCTCGTAGGCGTCCACCGCTTCGGTGTGGCGCATGAGGCTGCGCAGGGCCACGGCGCGCCGCACCTGGAGGTCGCCCGCGCGGCTCCAATCGCTGTCGTCGACCAGGGTCAGGGCGTTCTCGATGTGAATGAGGGCGTCTTCGTGCGCCGCCGCCGCCGACGCCTGGCCGGCCGCGCGCGTCAGGTACTCGACCGTTCGTGCCGCGTCCGCCGCCGGTCCCGATTGGAACAGGTGATGGGCCAGCGCCGGGGTGTGGCGTTCCAGGCCCGCCGCGTACACTTTCTCGATGGCCGCGGCGATGCGCGCATGCAGCCGCTGCCGGCGCGCCAGCGTGAGCGTCTCGGCCAGGGTCTGCCGCACCAGCTCGTGGACGAACTTGTAGGGCGGCTCGCGCCCCGGTTCGGCGGCGACCAATTGCACGCGCTCGGCCGCTTCCACGGCGTCCAGCGCCGCGTCGGGGCGCGTGTTCTCCAGTTCCTCCAGCAATTGCAGGCCGAACGTGCGGCCCACCACCGCCGCGGTGGTCAGCACCTGGCGCGCTTCCCCGGTGAGCCGCTCCAGGCGGCGCCCGATCACGAGGCGCACGCCGTCGGGCACATCGAGCTGGTCCACGCGCAACCCCGTGCGCCACTCGCCGTCGGGGCCGAGCAGCTTGCCTTCCTCGGAAAGATGCCGGAACACCTCCTCCACGAAGAACGGGTTGCCCTCAGTGGCTTCGAAGATCACGCGCGGCAGAGAGTGCGGCGGCTGCCTTCCGCTCAACACGCGGAGCATTTCACTCACGCCCGCGAGCGGCAGGCGCTTGAGCGGGATTCGCGTCACCAGTTTCCGGCGCACCAGCCGTTCCAGCGCCGCGGTGAAAGGGCGCGTCGCGTCCAGTTCGGCTTCGCGGTAGGTGCCGATCATCAGGCGCGGGATGGTGCCGACGGTTTGCGCCAGGTGTTCGAGCAGCGCCACGGTCGCTTCGTCGGCCCAGTGCAGGTCCTCGAACACCTGCACCACCGGAGTGAGCCGGGAAGAGCGGTCCACGAAATCGCGGTAGGCGTTGAAGAGAAAGCGGCGCTGCTGTTCCGGCGGGAGTTCGGCGGGCGGCGGGATATCGGGAAACATGCGGCGCAACTCGGGCATGAGGCGCGCCACTTCGGAGGCGGAATCGCCGATGGCGTAGCGCAACGCATCCGGCGGCGCGAGGCGCGCACTGTACTCCAGCATCTCGATGAACGGGATGTACGGCGGCGCGCCCTCGGCCTCGTGGCAGTGCCCCACCACGGGCAGCGCCCCGCGCCTGCCCGCCTCCGCCAGGATTTTGCGCGCGAGGTGCGTCTTGCCGATGCCGGCCTCTCCGCCGATGAGCACGAGCGCGCCGCGTCCGGCCATGGCTTCGTCCAGGTGGTGAAACAGTTCGTCCCGCTCTTTGTCGCGCCCGATCAGCGGGATGATCCCGGGAGCTTCTTCCAGCACGAGGGCGGTTTCGCTGCCGGATATGGCCGATAGCCGGTGCATGTCCTCCAGCACTTCACGCATGGATCGATAGCGATCCTCCACCGCCTTGGCCAGCATCCGGCGGATCAGCACCAGCAGGCCCGGCGTGACATCGCGCCGGCGTTCCACGGCGAAGCGCGGGGGATCGCGCAGGATCGCCGCCATGGTCTCCGCACGGGTGTGCCCGAGGAAGGGATGCATGCCGGTGACCATCTCGGCGAGACAGATCCCGAGGGAGAACACGTCGGAACGGGGATCGAGCTCCGCGCCCCGCACCTGTTCGGGGGACATGTAGTTGGGCGTGCCGACGACGTCGCCGGCCATCGTCAATGGCGGCTCCATGGAGGCCGTCTCGTCTCCCTCGGCAGTTTCGGCCGCGCCGAAGCGGGTGGCGAACCCGAAGTCCAGGACCTTGGCGTGCCCCTGCGTGGTGAGCATCACATTGGACGGCTTCAGGTCGCGGTGAATCAGCCGCGCGGTGTGGGCCTCGTGCAGCGCCTCGGCTACTTCGCCGGCGATGTGCAGCGCCTCGCCGGCGTCCATTCGCCCGCGCCGCAGCCGGTCCGCCAGGGTTTCCCCGGCCACATACTCCATCGCGATGAAGGCGATGCCGTCTTCCTCGCCGATCTCAAATACCTTGCAGATGAAAGGATGGTCGAGCGCGGCCGCGGCCATGGCTTCGCGCCGCAATCGCTCGCGCGCCACCGTGTCCGCCGCCAGGTGCGAGGGCAGCACCTTTATGGCTACCCGCCGTCCCAACCGTGGATCGTGGCCGAGGTGGACCTCTCCCATGCCGCCGTGGCCGAGAACGCCGATGATCTGGTAGCCGCCCAGCGTCCGGCGGGCCTGTCCACCGCCGCCGGTTTCACGTCCCGGCTTCGGCGGAGCGGGCACGCCGGGGTTGAGGCCCTCGGTGGGGGTGGATTCCATGGCCAGCAACCGGTCCACCTCGGCGCGTAGCGCGCCTTCCGTGCCGCAGGCGGCATCCAGGAATTCTCTCCGGGCGCCGGGGGCGAATCGCAGCGCGGCCTGACAGAGTGCCTCGACGGACTGCTGCTGGCTCTTGTCTTCCATGCGGGCCGTTGCGGCCCAGGATATCATAGCGGGGCCTGTTTTCCGTTTGGCCGCAGGCACTTGGGGAGAGGAGAAGCGGTCGCGCCGGAGCCTCAAGGTTCGGGAAAGACCCTAAATAAAAGGTTGACATCCGCACACTATGCGGGTACTCTCAACCCCAATGATGCGTCTGGGGCTGTCTGTATTGTTGTGCACCCGTGCGCTCGTTGCCCAGTCCGCCGCGGCATCCGGTGAACTCCAGGGCACCGTCACCGACCCCAGTTCAGCGACCGTAGCCAACGTTGTGGTGGCGCTGCGGAACAGCGAGAACGGATTGCTCCGCCACACGCTGACCGGAGCGGACGGCGCTTACCGCTTCCTGCTGGTGCCGCCGGGCGATTACGAGGTGGACTTTCTGCGCGACGCATTTCAGCCCACCACCGTGCGGGGGGTCCGGGTTACGGTGGGCGCGGTCGCCGCGCTGGATGTCCAACTCCGGATCGGTCCGCGGCGCGAGACGATCGCGGTAACCGGCGCCCCGGCGCTGGTCGAGGCGGAACGCTCGCAGCAGGCCAACACGCTGCCCAAGGAAGCGATCTCCAGCCTGCCAATCGACCGCCGCGATTACCTGACGTTCGCGCTGCTCGCGCCCGGAGTCACCGATTCCAACACGATCGCCGACAACACCGACTTGCGCCTGAAGCCGACCATTCAGAGCGGGCTTTCTTTCGCCGGCTCCAACGGGCGCGGCAATTCGGTGACGGTGGATGGCGGGGAGGCGAACGATTTCACCGGCGGGGTGCGCGCCACTCTTCCGCAGGAAGGCGTGCAGGAGTTTCAGATCAACCGCAGCAACTACTCGGCGGAATTGGGCGGGTCTTCTGGCGGCGCCATCAACATAGTTTCCCGCGCCGGCACGAATACGCCGCACGGCTCCGCGTTCGACTATCTGCGCAACCAGGTATTGGATGCCGGCAATCCCTTCGCCCGGGTGCTGGTCAACGGCTCGCTGGTCCGGACCAAGCCGCAATCGCGCCGGCAGCAGTTCGGCGGCAGCCTGGGCGGCGCCATCCGCCGGAATCGCACCTTCTACTTTCTGGCCGGCGAAGGGCTGATCCGCCGCGAATCCTCCGTGGTCTCGTTGCTCACCGACACCTCCATCTTCAGCCCCACTCCGGCGCAGGAGCAGGTGCTGCGCGGTCTGCCGGCGCCCGCGGCCGACGCGCTCCGCGCCGCGCTCACGGCGCCGCCTTCCACGGTGGCCCTGTTCGAGCGGAATACCGGGGTGTTTCCCTTCACCACGAACCTTTACCGCTTCTCTTTGCGGTTGGACCATCGCGCCTCCGAGCACAACCTCTTCTTCTTCCGGCAGAGCGTTTCCAACATCGAAGAGAGCAACGCCAACCTGCAATCGCTGGTGGCAGCCTCGCGCGGCACCCGGATGACGCAGTATGACCCGACTTCGGCGGGCGGATGGACCCACGTGTTCAGCCCGTTCCTGGTCAACGAAGCTCACGCGCAATGGAACTACCGCGGCTTCTACATGAACTCGCTGGATCCCTACGGACCCGAAGTGCGCATCAACGGCTACGGCATCTTCAACCGCGACTACCTGCTGCCCAGCATCAACATCGAGCGCCGCTACGAAGCGCGCGACAACCTGACGTATTTCTCCGGCCGGCACACGTGGAAAGTGGGTGGAGTCCTGCTGGAACGCGGCGCGCACAGCGAAACCGACGTGCTGTTTTCCGGCCGGTTCACGTTCGGGGACCTGCCGGGCACCCTGCTCAACCCGAACCTGCCGGCCAGTTTCACGATCAACGCGCTGCAGGCCTACAACCTGGGGCTGGCGCAGACGTTTCTGCAAGGCACGGGCGACCCGGTGGTACAGTCCACCGACCCCTCCCTGGGGGTCTTCGCGCAGGATAGCTGGCAGGCGACGCGCAACTTAAAATTGGATATCGGGCTGCGTTACGAACTCGACGTGCGGCACTACCCGATGCCCACCGGCAAGAGGGACATCGCGCCGCGCTTCGGCTTCGCGTGGAGCCCGGGAGGCAGCACCAGCACAGTCATCCGCGGCGGCTACGGAATCTACTACGCACCCACTTACTACCAGATCGACTGGGGTGCGCAGGCGCTGAACGACCTGGGCGGCTACCGGCAGATCTCCTCGGTGTTCACCAGCATCCTCACGCCGGGCGCTGCGGCGGCCAACAACATCTTCACCACCCTGCGCGCCCAGGGCTACATCGGCGTGCCCACGCCCTCGCGTCCCATCCTTCCTTCCGCCCTGGCGCAGTTCGGGCTGAGTTTTCCGCACACCGGGCCGAATCCTCCGTACTCCATCCTGTACACGGTGGCGAACGACTATCGCGACCCCTACTCGCAGCAGGCATCGCTGGGCATTGAGCGTTCGCTGGGCAAGGACATGTCCATCTCGGCGGCGTTCCTGTGGTCCCACACGCTGCGGCTGCCGCGCACCAGGGACATCAATCTTCTTCCGGCACCGGTCGATCCCACACTGGGCATTCGGGTGTGGAACTCCCCGGCGTACTTCGTGAACCCGCTGGTCGCGCAGCGCAACATCTACGAATCCACCGCCACCGCGATTTACAAGGGGCTGACCCTCGAAATCCGGCGCCGCTTCGCGCGCAGGTTCGGGTTTGACGCCAACTACACGCTGAGCAAAACGGTAGACGACGTGACCGACTTCAACTCCGATTTTCAGGCCTTCGACCAGACCAACCAGAGCGCCGAACGGGCGCGGTCCTCCTTCGATCAGCGCCACCGGTTCGTCCTCTACGGTACATGGGACGCGCCGGCGGGCTTCACGCTTTCGCCGATTATGCGGGCGAATTCCAATCACCCGTTCAACCTGCTGGCCGGCTACGACATCAACCAGGATCGCCACGACACCACCGACCGGCCGATCGGCGCCGGACGCAATACAGGCATCGGTCCGAACTTCTGGACGGTGGACTTGCGGCTGGCCCGGCAGTTCCGCCTCGGCGAGCGCGCCGCGGTGCAGGCGACCGCCGAAGCGTTCAACCTGCTGAACCGCCTGAACCTGGCCAGCGTGAACAACGTGGTGGGCAACATGCAAGCTCCCTTCAACGTCACCGGGCGGGCCGACCGCCTGCCCAGTCAACCGCTCGGATTCGATTCCGCGTACGACCCGCGCCGTCTCCAGTTGGGCCTGCGCGTCTCCTTCTGAAACACATGCCGCCGATTCCCGATCGCCTCCTCGCCTTCGCCAAACGCGCCGCCGCCTGGTTGCCGGCCGCGGTGCGGAACTCCTGGCATAGGATCCGGCGATACCTGCGTCCGGTCTTCTGGATGCGGTTCTGCCGCGCGCTTCCGGCGCTGGTGTGGGCTGTGGCGGTGGCCTGGGGGAGGAGCGCCGCCGGCATTCTCACATTGATCGGATCGATCCCCCTGCGGCGCGTATTCATCGCGGCCTGCATCACACTGGCGCTGATCATCGTGGGATTCTACACGCTCCTCCGGCTGCCGAGTACGCAGGTCGCCTATCACCTTCCCGAGCGCAGGATCGTCTACCTCGAACAGGGGTGGGGCCCCACCGCAACCTCCGATTACCGGCAGAAGTGGTACTACACGCCGCAGGGCACATCCCTGCTCGGCAACAAGCTGCGCTATTCCTGGCTGGTCAACCTGGAGCGCAACGACGGGCAGCGCTTCATCCAGCCGGACCATATGCGCGCGCTCGGCTTCGTGGTGGACAACATCGCGACCAAGGCGAATCCTGACCGGCTGCCGGTGGGCTTCACGAAACACTGGGATCCGGAGGTGAACGAGGACATCCTGGATATTACCTGCGCCGCCTGCCACACCGGCGAACTCCACCTGCGCATCGACGGGGAGGAAACCGCCATCCGCATCGATGGCGGCCAGGCCATGCACGCCTTCACCTCCACTTCGGTCGGGCAGTTCGGTCTCACTCTGGTGGCGGCCATGGGCGAGACCGCGTTTCAGCCGTGGCGGTTCAACCGGTTTGCGCGCAGGGTGCTCGGCGAGAAATATTATTCGGGCCGCTTCGCGCTGTGGCGCGACTTCGCCTGGGTCTGGTGCGGGCTCGCCTGGGGCGCGATCCGCGACGCGCGGCTCGGCCTGTATCCGGTGGAGGAAGGCTTCGGCCGCACCGACGCAGTGGGCCGCATCTCCAACAACGTTTTCGGCGCCGAGATCGACCCCAAGAACTTCTCGCCGGCCGATGCGCCCGTGAGTTATCCCGCGCTCTGGGACGCTCCGCGCTTCGATTTCGTGCAATACACCCACTCGGTGGCCCAGCCCATGGCGCGCAACCTGGGCGAATCGCTCGGCGTGGGCGCGGTGATGACCGCCGTGGACGCTTACGGGAGGCCACTGCCGCCGGACCATCCGCTCTCCTCTACCAGCGCGATCAAGAATCTCACCGAGATCGAAGACTACCTTTCCGACCTCCACGCGCCGCGCTGGCCGGAGGAGTTGCTCGGCAAGATCGACCGGGACAAGGCGGCGCGCGGCGAGAAGTTGTTCGAGAAGTACTGCGCCCACTGTCACGTCCCCTGCGCGGAGACTCCCCAGATGATGGCGGTCGAGCGACCTCTGCGGGACCCCAGGAATCCGCTGTGGCGCGTCACGCCCATTCCCGTGGAGACCGTCGGCACGGATCCGCGGGCCGCCCTGAACTTCGTCAACACCCACATCGATCTCACTCGCGCGGGTCTGGACCGCAGGGTGGTCGTGGATGAAGAGCGCAGGATCCTCGAGGAGCAGGCCAGGCGTGTGCGCAAGTTCGACCCCAAGGCCGCGGACGCTCTCCAGGCGTCGATTCAGCAGAAACTCGACGGCATCGATCTGGCCAACACCACGATCGGCGGCGGGCTGCACATTCTGGACACGCTGATCACCCGGCGGGTGTACGCGGAACTCAACCTGACGGACCATGAGAAGCAGGTGTACGACGGCGAAGGCGCTCTCGACCTGCCCGTGGTCGCGATGCAGTACCGTCCGCGGCCGCTCGAAGGCGTGTGGGCCACCGGGCCGTACCTGCACAACGGGAGCGTGCCCACGCTCTACGAGATGCTGATTCCGGCATCCCAACGCACGAAGCGCTTCTTCATCAGCAGCCGGATTGACTTCGATCCGGTGCGTGTCGGCCTGGTGGCTTCGCCCACCTCGGAGAAGGGTTTCTGGCTGGATACCACGATCCCGGGCAATCTGAACATCGGCCACGAATTCCGCGCCGGCTATCCCGGGTGTCCGGACCACGGCGTGATCGGGCCCGAACTGACGGAGGACGAGCGCTGGGCGATCATCGAGTACCTGAAGATTCATCGCGACAACCCGCCCCCGTGCAAGAATCCCCCGGTACCCACGCCTCCGCTGGCGTGCGCGAAATGAGAACCTCCATGCCTTTCCTGCGCAAACTCGGCAAACTCGTCCTGATCCTCTTCGCCCTCTTCGCGGTATACGCGGTCTGGGCGTCATATGCCGAGCCGCCCCGTATCGCCATCGGCAACGTCGTCGGGCCGGACGAGGAGTACCACGTTTCGCAGTTGATCGATTCCGGCATCGACCTGGTCAACCGAACCCGCGCGGAGGCAGGCGACGGCATCTACCGCCGCGACGCCCATGCCAAGACGCACGGCTGTGCCAGCGCCACATTCACCGTCAACCCGTCCACGGATTCCCGCACCGCCCTGGGCGTTTTCGCCGAGCCAAGGAGCTACAAAGCGTGGATCCGCTGGTCGAACGCCGATCCCGGGCTGCACAGCGATTGGGCGCCGGATGCGCATGGCATGGCCATCAAGCTGCTCGGCGTCCCCGGTACCAAACTGCTCCCCGCGGAGGCCAACGAGCACACGCAGGATTTCGTCATGGTGAATAACCCGGTGTTCATCGTGCGCAACATCGAGGAATACACCGAGATCTCGCGGGACCTGGGCAACGGAGGCACGCGCAGGTACTTTTTCCCCGGTTGGAATCCGTTGAACTGGCGCCTGCGCGAGGCCCGGCTCGCCATGGGGCTGCTCAAGTTTCCGCCGCCCAGGAACCTGCTGAGCGACCGCTTCTACAGCCTGACCGCCTACCGGCTCGGCACCGGCAATTTCGTGAAATACAGCGTCAAACCCGTGCCCTGCAAGGGGTCCGACGATACGCCCGGCCGGTGGGCCGGGTTCGGCGCCAACGCGCTGGGGGCGAGTCTGGCCAGACAACTCTGCGGCAAGAAGAAGTACTGTTACGATTTCATGGTGCAGTTCCAGCGCACGGACCGGTACATGCCGGTGGAGGACCCAACCATCGAGTGGGACGAATCGGCATCCCCGTTCATCCCGGTGGCGCGGATCGAGGTCGAGCCGCAGGATGTGTCCCGCACCATGACCAACCACTTCTGCGAGAACCTGGCCATGACGCCGTGGCACTCGCTGCCCGAACACGAGCCGGTTGGCGCGCTGAATCGCGCCCGCAAGTACGTGTATCCGGGCAGTTCCCGCTACCGCCGATGCCAGAACGGCTTCGGTTTCGGCGAGCCGCTCGACGACGGCAGCATGACGTTCGACACCAGGCCGTGCACGGCCACCGAAGCGGCGCCGCAGGCCGGCGAGCGCTGAGGCGAGACGCGCGCGCGATTGCCGGCAGCACGTCCGCGGGCTAAGATCGAACCTGTGACCGATACCCCTGGCCTCTTCCATGCCTCCGGCAGACTCTACCGCTTCAGCATCCTGCTGTTTGCCTCGGCGATGGCTTTCGGCAGTTACTTCGCCTACGACAGCGTGGGCGCGATCGAGACAACGCTGATCGAGGCCTTCCACACCAACCGCGCCGCCATCGGCAGCATGTACTCGGTGTACAGCCTGGCGGCGGTGTTCGCGGTGCTGGGCGGCGGCGTGCTGATCGACCGCGCCGGCGTCCGGCGCGCCAGCATGATCTTCTCGTTGCTGGTGGTTTCCGGCGCGGCCATCGTCGCGTGGGCGCCGAATCTGCCGGTCATGTATTTCGGACGCATCGTCTTCGGCATGGGGAGCGAATCGATGATCGTGGCGCAGAGCGCGCTGGTGGCGCGCTGGTTCGCCGGCAAGGAGCTGGCGATGGCGTTCGGCATCACGCTCACGGTGAGCCGGCTGGGCACGCTGTTCTCCTTCAATACCGAGGAACTGCTGGCGAGCCGGCTCGGATTCCGCGGCGCGCTGTGGGTTGCGGCGGCGCTGTGCGTGCTCAGCCTGGCGGCGAACTGGATCTACACCCTGATGGACCGGCACGCCGAGCCCATTCTCAATCTTCCGAAGCCGGGGGCGGGCGACCAGATCCGCTGGAAGGACATCGGAAAATTCACGTCGTCCTACTGGTTTGCCGTGGGCATCTGCGTGGCGTTCTACTCGGCGATCTTTCCCTTCACCGCGCTTTCCACGGATTTCTTCCACGATAAGTGGGGCCTGCCCATGGCCAGCGGCGAGGGACTGAGCTTTTTTTCGGGCGTATTCTACAACATCACCCACATGTTCTCGACGGCGCAGGGCACCACTTCCATCATCATCACCGCGTCGATGTTCCTGGCGCCGTTTGCCGGGCGGCTGGCCGACCGCATCGGGCGGCGCGCGAGCCTGATGGTGGTGGGTTCGCTGCTGATGGTGCCGGCGCACGCGATCCTGGGCGTGAGCCGCATGGACCCGGTGTTTCCGATGATCGCCCTGGGCGCCGCGTTCGTGCTGGTGCCGGCGTGTATCTGGCCGTGCGTGCCGCTCATCGTGGAGGAATCGCGCGTGGGCACGGCATTCGGTCTGATGACCGCGTGCCAGAACGTGGGCCTGCTCGCGTTTCCCTATTTCAACGGAGCGTTGCGCGACGCCACCCACGGCTACACGGCGAGCCAGATCATGTTCGCCGCGCTGGGAACGCTGGGCCTGGTTTTCGCCCTTCTGCTGCTGGGCGCCGACCGCCGCGCCGGCGGGCGCCTGGAGCGGGCCGGATAGTTGCGCGGCGCCGCGTCCGCAACTTCGCGGGTCAGCGCTCTTCGGTGGCGGTCCGCGCGTTGTCCAACACGTTGCCCACCAGGTGCAGGGACTTCATCGCGCCCGGTTCCACGGAGAGAAACGTGCTTGTGCCAGGAAACGCGCGGCTGTTGCGCAGCACCGCGCCCGGGGTCCCCACCAGCCGCAGCACGGGCGACGCGGGAAGCGGCGCGGCGGTGGTCACGGCGTCGAGTTCCAGGTTGGCGGCGTTCCCGATCGCGAATGCGGGACCGCGGCCCGCGTCGATTTGCACGCGATGCAGTTCGAGAGCGTCCGTGTAGCGCGCGCTCAATCCCGCGGCGCCGGAGGCAACGACATCGGTCAGGCGCAGGCCGCGGATCGGCATCTCGGGCAAGCCGTCGATGTCCACCGCCTTCTTCGCGCCGGCGATGGTCACGTTGCTCACCGCGATGCCGCGGAAGACCGGCGTGCGCCGGGAGACCGGCTCCTCTTTGGTGGAGCTCTCGCCGCCCATCACGTAGTAGCTGGTGACTACGATTCCGGTGCCGACGTTGCGCATGGTCCAGTTGTCGAAGCGGACATTTTCCACCGTGCCTCCGCGGCCCCTGCGGCTCTTGATGCGGATGCCGTTTTCGGTATCCACGGCGGTGATGTTGCTCGCGGTCACGTTGCGGATGCCGCCGGCGGTCTCGCTGCCGATCACGACCGCGCCGTGCGCGTGGTGCACGGTGCAGTTGGCGATGGCGACGTCTTCGGTGGGGCGGTTCACGCGCAGCCCGTCGGCGTCTTTTCCCGCCTTGAGCACGATGCCGTCGTCGCCGGTATCCACGTAGCTGCCGGAGATGCGGACGAAGCGGCTGGAATCGACCACGATGCCGTTGGCATGAGGCCCCGGATAGGTCTCGATCATCACGTTGCGGACGGTCGCGTTCTCCGTGTAGAGCAGGTGCACCACGAACATCGGCGCGCCTTGGATGCGCACGTCTTCAACCAGCACGTTCTTCGCGTTCATGAAGCATACGAAGGAAGGGCGCAGTTCCGCGGCGGCCGCGCGGTAGTCTTCGGCGGTGATGGGGCGCCCGGCTTCGAGCGACTGCAACAGGTAATCCCAGCGCGGACCGTTGGCGCTGCCGCTCTCATCGCCGTGCGTGGAGACCGCGCCGCCGCGGGACTTCAGGTACTCCTCGTACGCTTCGTTGTACGCCTTGCGCCACGCTTCGTAATCGCCCGTGGTGAGAATGCCGCGTCCCCTCACCGCGACGTTCTCCACGTCGTGGCCGCCGACGAGCGGCATCGGGGCCAGCGTCTCCACTCCCAGGTAGCGGCTCTTGACGAACGGCAGGCGGGCGACGGGGAACGCGATGGTCGCGCCGGCCTCGATTTCCAGCGTCATGTTGCTGAAGAGTTCGATCGGTCCGGAGCTGTACTTCCCCGGCGGCACGTAGATGACGCCGCCGCCCGCCGCTTTCGCCGCCGCGATGGCGCGGCCGAAGGCTTCGGTGGCGGGCGCGGAGGCGTCGCGCGGCGCGCCATAATCGGCGACGTTGAAGACCTGCCGCGCGGAATCCGCGGCCAGGGCGAAACCCTGCGCGCAGAGCGCGAGGAGGAGGCAGACGCGCGGCCGGCTCATTACGTGTGACATCTGATTCGAAAGCTACCAGACCGCGATCGGGAGCGCATCCAGGTCGTGATACATGCGGTACGGCGCCGCTTCCCCGACCGCGTAGAACGGGCGCAGGCGCGCGACCAGTTTCGTGCCGCCGGGCTGCGCCACGCGGAACGTGCCGGGCTGCTCGCCCGGCACGAGTCCCTGGTCGAGCGCGTCCGGCTCCGGAAAGCGGGGCAGCACCTCCATGGCCCAATCGTCGTACACCAGCACCGCGGGACCGTGCACGAAGGCCACGCGCCGCGGATGCTGCCGGTCGACCGCTTCCGTGCGCAGCGTGAGCGGAATCCGCACTTCCACCCGGTCGCCGGAATTCCACGTGCGGGCGACCTCGGCCCACGTCCCCGGCTTGCACGCCACGTCGGCCACCGCGCCGTTGACCTTCACGGAGGCGTCGCGCGTCCAGGCGGGCACGCGGAACTTGAGCGCGAAACGCGCGCTTCGCGTCAACTCGAGCTTGAGCGTGCTGGTATCGGCCTCGGGGTACGCGGTTTCCTGCACCACCCGCACCTCGCCCTCCGGCCGCTGCCACGTCACTTCCGACGGCAGATAGAGGTTGACATACAGCGCGCCCGGATCGCGGTAGTAAATCAGGTTGTGATAGTCGGCCACGTTCTGGATGTAGGTTCCGGAGCAGCACGAATAGCGCGACACCTTGTAGAACTTCATCGTGCCGCCCACGCGGTAGTCCGCGTAATAGAAATGCTTGCCGCCTTCCACGATGGGCAGCGCGGCGCCCACGCCGTTATAGAACAGGCGCTCGGCCCAATCGCCGTAGCGGCTCTCGCCGGTGAACTGCATCAGGTAGCGCGAGAGTTTGAAACCGGCCCAGGATCCGCACACCGCTTCGAACGTGTTCGGCCGCGCCTCCAGGCTGCGTCCGAGCGTGCCGTCGGGCGGGACGAAGCGCTCCATGGGGCCGAAGCCTCCGGTCGCGTAGCACTGGGTCCGCTGCAGATAGTCGTACGCATTGCGGATGATCCGCAGGTAGGCCGCGTCGCCGGTGACGGCGTAGGCCTTGGCCGCGCTCGAGAACGTGTTCACGTGGCTGTAGGCGTGGACCCAGTGCGCGTCCGCCGGCGCCGAAGTACCGGCGAACTTGTTCCAGTATTCGTGATCCAGGTAGGTGGCGGCGAAGTCCTTCACCTTCTCATTGCCGGTCACCTCGTAGGCGCGATAGAGATTCTCGGCGAAGGTGTACCATTCGGCGGGGTGGGCGTTGATCTCCGCGCGCGTCGCCGGCGCGCGTTCCCGGCTGTACGTGCGCATCACGTAATCGAGCGTCTTTTCGAGGAGCGGGACCGCGGCCGCGTGACCGGCGTACACCTTGAGGTCCACGAGGCCGCAGAGCAGTTTGTCGTAGGCGTAGAGATCCATGCCGCAGTTGCCGCCGGGCTTGACGGTCCGGGCCCATTCGGCGAGCAGGTAGGCGGCTTTATCGCGCATGGCCTCGTCGCCGGTGGCGCGGTAGATGCGCGACATGCCGCTCAGCCACTGGCCGAAGACGGTGTCGCTGTTGCGCGCGCACCAGCCGCCGAGCGGTTTGCCGGGGGCCGGCAGTCCGGCCTCTTTGCGCCAGCCGTATAGGATGTCGTCGTTCGATACCGCGAGGTAGTAATCGCGCGCGGCCTGAAACTGCGCCTGCCAACGGCTCTTGCGCAGGCGAACGCCCTGGTAATCGAACGGCTCGATCGCCGCGGCGGGCCGGGATGCGGCATCGGCCGCCTGCGCCACCAGCGGCAGCGCGCCGGAGACCGCGGCGGCGGTGCGAACGAAATCGCGCCGCGAAGGTTCCATGGTCACTCTCCTTAACTCACCACTTCGAACACGATTGCGAAGGGATGCGGCTGAAATGCCGGACGCGCGATCCTGAGCCCCGCCGCTTCCTGCGTCCACTTGAGTTTTTCCTCGCTCCCGATCACGCGCACGTTCTTGACCGGCGCGGCTAGCAGTCCCGCCGCCGTGCCCAGCGACGCGAGGTTCAGGTCGCGCTCCTGCGGGCCCATGCAGAAGACGTACAATTTCCCGTTCTTGCTGGTGTAGCGAACGTCCTCGGGCGCGAGCGGCTTGCCCGGTCCGCGCGGATTGGCGATCCGCTGCCGCAGGCCGGGTCCGTCGCCGAACTTCTTCCAGGGACGGGTATCGTAGATGGCCTCGCTGTTGATGCGCATCCACATGGTGATGTCGTAGAGGATGCTCTCTTCCTCGCTATCGAGAGTGCCGTCGGGCATCTGCGGCACGCTGAGCAGCAGGGAGCCGTTCTTGCTCACCACGTCCACCAGCGTGTGCACCAGTTCCTTGGCGGACCGGTACTTGAAATCGCGATAATATTGCCACTGCCCGAGGCACGTGTCGGTCTGGAACGGTTCCGCCTGAATGTCGTCGGCAATGCCGCGCTCCATGTCGCGGGTGCCCACGCCGGGCTGGTAATCGCCGTTTTTGCCGTCCGGACTGGTGGCCTTCAGCGTGTAGACGCCCTGCTGTTCTCCGCCATTCCAGGACATGTTGGCGTTGTAATAGTAGGCCACGATCTCGCGCCCGAGTTCGCCGAAGAGGCCGCCATCGGTGTAGACCAAGTCGGGCTTCTGCTGGTCGATCAGGTCCTTGACGCGGGCGAACCACGACCACAGGAAATGCCGCGACGGATTCACCGGAAAGTTGGCGCCCTTTTCCGGATGCGGCTCCCAGTAGAGATCCTGATATGCGGGATCGTTCCCGTCATAGGGAACGCCGGCGAAGGGGCCGGTTTTGTCGGCGTCTTTGTTGACGTTGAACCAGTCGTAGCTCCAGGCCAGGTGTTCGCTGACGGCGAAGCGCATGCCGTGGTCGCGCGCCACCTTGTTCCAGGTGCCGACGATGTCGCGCTTCGGGCCGTAATTCACGGAGTTCCAGCGATGGTGCTTGGAGTTCCAGCAATCAAAATTGTCGCAGTGCACGCCGAGGGAGGCGAAGTAGCGCGCACCGGCGCGCTTGTACATCCGCATCAGGACTTCGGGCTCCCAGTTCTTTGCGTTCCACAGGGGAATGATGTCCTTGAAGCCGAATTGCGACGGGTGCCCGTAGGTCTTGAGGTGGTACTCATACTGGCGCGTGCCCTGCACGTACATGTTGCGCGCGTACCAGTCGCCCTCCATCGGGGCGCCCTGCGGACCCCAGTGGGCCCAGATGCCGAACTTGGCGTTGCGGAACCACTCGGGACATCTATATTGCTTCAACGATTCCCAGGTCGGTTCGAACGCGGGCGCCCTGGCGGGGAACGCGGTTCGGAGCGAAGCAAACCCGGCGGCCAGGGTCTGCAGGGCGGTTCGTCTGGATGGTCGCATGGACATGGCGATTCGCACTCGCTTTGCATGGTAATGCCAGGCGGGGCGCGGGTACAAACGTATTCCGGCGCTTGTATGCCGGACTCCGCCATCCGGAACCGGCGGCGGCTTGCAGGCACGGGCGGGGCGTAGCGCGGCGGAACGTGACGCGGCCGGATCGTTCCACCATACGGAAAAGCGCGGCCGGCGGGGAAAGTCCTGAGAGGAGTGCGGGTACAGCTTCGCGGCGCGTGTGATCTTTTTGTAATTCAGGGACTTAGGTGCGCCCCGGCAAGTGCGTTGCGAGACACCGGGGCGGACTTGCGAGAGGTATGTTATTTCGCATTGACGGAATTTCGGAGGCTGAACTATTCTGAACCTGCCATCGGGTTCCATTGGGGTCCCCAGGGGTACGCGTGTTGCAAGGGAGATAAGTTATGCCTGGCAAAAGAAATCGCATTCCGGCTCTGTTCGCCGTTAGCCTCCTGTCCTTCGCGAGCCTTCTGACCGCGCAGACGGTCACGGGCATCGTCGCGGGAACCGTCGTGGACGTATCGGGAGCGGCGGTAGCGGGCGCCAGTGTCCAACTCAAGAATCAGCGAACCAGTGACGTTCGCACGCAACCGGTCAATGAGGCGGGGGACTTTGTGTTTTCGGGGGTGGCCCCCGGCGTCTACACGATCGCCATTGAAGCGAAGGGCTTCAAGACGATGCAGAAGACGGATCTGAACGTGACGGCGACCGAGCGGCTCAACGCGGGGCAGTTCACGCTGGAAATCGGCAGCGTGAGCGAAGCCATCACGGTGAGCGGCGAAGGCACTCCGGTACAGACCATGAGTGAGGACCGTTCGGCGGTGGTCACCAGCGACCAGATGGCGATGCTGATGTCCCGCGGGCGCGACTTCCTGACGCTGTTGCGGGTGCTGCCCGGCGTAACACCGAACGCCGACCCGGCTTCGATTGGGCGGACCGGCTTCCCGAATATCCAGGGCACGCGCATGACGTATTCCACGGTCAGCATGGACGGAGCGTCGGTGAACGACCTGGGCAGCATGCAGGCGCTGGGCGCGCCCACCAACATGGACGCCATCGGTGAGATCAAGGTTCAGCTTTCCAACTATCAGGCCGAGTACGGCCGCACGGCCGGCGGCGTGATCAACGTGGTGACGAAGTCCGGCACGTCGCAGTACCACGGGACGGCTTATTACTACAAGCGCCACGAAGAGTTCAACGCCAACACGTACTTCAATAATCTGAACAAGGTAGCCAAGCCGAGGTACCGCTACAACACCTGGGGCGGCACGATCGGCGGGCCGATTCCGATTCCGGGGGGTTACAACCGCAACCACGACAAGCTGTTCTTCTTCTACTCGCAGGAATACCTGCCGACGGCGTCACCGGCGAGCCTGCAGAGGGTAACGGTGCCCACGGCCGCCGAAATCAGCGGCGACTACTCGAGCACGCTCGACACCGGCAACAAGCTGGTCACGATCTACGATCCGACCAACAACAAGACGCCGTTCCCGGGCAACAAGATTCCCTCGAGCATGATCAACAAGAACGGGCAGGTGCTGCTGGGCGCGTTTCCGCGGCCGAACTTCACGGACCGCACGATCTCCGGCGGCAATTACAACTACCTGTTCCAGGAAGTGATTCAAACCAAGCAGAACAACGAGGTGTTCCGCGTGGATGCCAACCCGACGGATAAGCTGCGGATGTATTTCCGCGGCGGAATCTACCGCCAGCCGCAGGACGGCAACCAGGTGGCGGGCGGCATGGCGGCGTGGGGCATGCTGCCCAGCGAATTCAAGTACTCGGCGGACACGGGGGTGTTCAACACGGTTTACACCATTTCGCCGAGCCTGCTCAACGAATTCTCGCTCACCGGGCACCACATCATTCAGCGCACGTCACCGTTGAATCAGGCCGACGTGCAGAAGCTCAGCCGCAGCGCGCTGGGCTTCACGCTGCCGCAACTCTATCCGGGACTCAACCCGCTCGGCACGATCCCGCTGGCATCGTTCGGCGGCGTGCCCGGCGGCGCCGCCTTCTCGAGCGACGCGCGGTACCCGTTGAAGAGCGCGGATAACGTGATCGGCGTGACCGACAACGTCACCAAGACGTACAACAACCACATCTTCAAAGCCGGTGTGTTCATCGAGCGCGTGCGGTATAACGGCGCCGCGCAGGGACAGAACTTCGGCAACTTCAACTTCCAGCGCGACTCGAACAATCCGCTGGATTCCAACTATGCCTACTCCAACGCCCTGCTCGGAAGTTTCTATTCCTACCAGGAGAGCAATTCGCGCATCGCGCCGACCGGGCGCGCGACCACTCTGGAGATGTTTGTCCAGGACAACTGGAGGATCACCAAGAGGCTGACGCTGGACCTTGGCGTGCGCTTCTCCACCTACGGTCCGTACGGGCAGAAGAACGGCCAGGCGGCCGGCTTCGTCCCCAGCCTCTATTCGCTGGCGGGCGCGCCGCGTCTCTACTACCCGGCGATGAACAACGGCGCGCGCGTGGCGTTCGATCCGGTCACGGGCCAGTACGCGCCGGCGCTGCTGATCGGCGCGTTCGTACCCAACTCCGGCAACACCGCCGACGGCATGGTGCTGGACGACGGCACCAAGTACCCCAAGGGGCTGATGAATCACCACACCATGCTCCCTGGGCCGCGCATCGGCTTCGCCTACGACCCGTTCGGCAACGGCAAGACGTCTATCCGCGGCGGTTTCGGCATGGTCTACAACACCCGCGAGCGGGTGCTGCTGCTCGACCTGATCTCCAACCCGCCGGTACAGTACACGCCGACCATTTACTACGGCTCCATGGACACGCTCGCGCAGAGCGCAGGGAACCTGTTCCCGGCGGGCAGCGCGGGTCTGGCCATGAACGGCAACGCGTCGAGCGTGATGAATATCAGCTTCGGCGTGCAGCGCGACATTGGTTTTCAGACGGTGGTGGACGTGGCGTACGTGGGCACCCTGGGGCGCCATCTGTTCCAGATGCGCAACCTGAACACCCTGCCGATGGGGGCGAGATTCAACTCCGCCTACGCCGACCCCACCAAGCCGGGATCGCCGCTGCCCGATTCCTACATCGTGCCGTTCCGCGGCTACACCAGCCTGAATATGGAGGAGTACGCCAGCAGTTCCAACTACAATTCGCTCCAGGTGCAGGCCAACCGTCGCTTCGCGCACGGCGTCCAATTCGGCGCCAACTGGACGTGGGCGCGCTCGATGGACTACGCTTCAAACGACTGGGGCTCGGTATCGCAGTTCGTCGACCGCCGCGTGTGGAACTACGGCCCGTCGGACTTCGACAAACGCCACGTGGTGAACGTCAACTGGCTGTGGGATATTCCGCGGGCCAGCAAGCTGGTGAAGAACCCCGTGATCAAAGCCGTGTTTGACGAATGGCAGCTTTCCGGCGTCGCCACCTTCGCGACCGGGAGCCCCACGAGTCCGGGATTTTCGACCGTGGATTCGATCGACCTCAACGGCGGCGGCGACGGCACCCGGATGGTCATGAACGGCAATCCGAACCTGGCTTCGGGAAGCCGCACCTTCAATCAGTGGTTCAATACCAGCGTGTTCCTGCGTCCGGCCAAAGGCACTATCGGCAACATGCAGCGCAACGGTCTCTACAAGCCGGGCACAAACAACTTCGACCTGAGCTTCTTCAAGAACATCCCGATCCGGGAGAGGGCTCACTTCCAACTGCGGTGGGAAATGTACAACGCATTCAATCACACGCAGTTTTCGGGGTTCAACAGCTCCGCGCGGTTCGACGCGGCGGGCAACCAGATCAACACTACGTTCGGCCAACTCAACTCCACGGCGGCGGCGCGCTTGATGCAGGGATCGCTCCGCTTCCTGTTCTAACCCCCGAAGGAGGGCGGCCGTTTTGGACCGCCCCCGGTCCCCTGATAGCGCCGGCGGTCCCCTCCCGCCGGCGCTTTTTTTGTGCACACCGGGCGAACGCAGTTTCCGTGAACCGTCCCCGGCGGCGATGCGTAAGGACTTTAGAGTGAAACTCACGGAGGGTTAGCCATGCGGTTAAAAAGGGTGCTGTTCCTGACGCTGCTCGCGGCGGCGTTCAGCGGGGTCCGGCCTGTCCATGCGCAATCGGGCGCGCAATCCGGAAGCCTCTTCGAAACGGTCCGCGCTCTGGATTCGGAGCTCTTCCAGGCCTACAACCACTGCGATCTCACCACCCTGGGCGCGATGGTGTCGGCGGACCTGGAGTTCTATCACGACCAGACGGGCCTGTCGGTGGGCAGAGACCTGTTTATCGCAGCGATCAAACAGAACATCTGCGGCAAGGTGGAGCGGACCCTTGTGCCGGGCTCCCTGGAGGTTTACCCGCTCAAGGGATACGGAGCGGTGGAGATCGGCGTTCATCGGTTCCGTCACCCCGGACACCCGGAGGACACACCCGGCGAGGCCAAGTTCATCACGCTGTGGAGGAATCAGAACGGCTCGTGGACGTTGACCCGCGCGATCAGCTACGACCACGAGCCCCTGAAACAATAGCCCGCCCGGCGGCGGCTCAGAAGACAGCCCGCACCGCGCTCACCGCGCGCACCGGACCGAGCAGGCCGCTATCCACCAGCGGATCGTCCTTGCGATAGAACTGCCACGTGGCGAAGGTCACCCGACCGCCGGGGGGCTTGGGCCGGCCGCTGCTGTACCACTCGGGCATCTGGAGGATGCCATGTTCCGCGCCCGTGCTGTACCGGTCCTCGGGCGGAAGCTGCTCATCGCCGATCAGCCGGTTCGTCCACAGGTCCGTGACCCGCACCTCGAGGGCGTTTCCGCCCGCGTGCACGGCTTCGGTCACATCGATCCGGTAGGGTTCCTTCCACAGCGTGCCGAGGTCCGTGCCGTTGATGCGCACGCGCGCGACGACCTCGACGCGCCCCAGGTCCAGGTAGACGCGCTTGCCGGGGCCGATCATCGCGGCCGGCACATCCAGCGTGCGCGAGTAGGTCGCGGTGCCGGAGAAGTACTTCACCCCCGCGTCCGAGAGCGTGCGCAGCGAAACGAGGCCGGGCAGCGTAATCGACGGCGGAGCTCCGCGACCCTCCTGGAACGCGACGCTCCAGGGTCCGGCGACGGTGACCGGCGGAGGCACGGTGACGTTCACGGGCGATCCGCCCTCGGCCGCGTACGTGCCGGAGCGCCACACGAGCGCCTCGATGCGCCCGCCGGCGCGTCGCCAGACTTCGGGGACCGAGGGTTCGGCGGGCACCGGAATGCCGCGCGACGCCGCCTGCGCCACTTCTTCGGCGGATAGCGCGCGATCGACCAACTCCGGCTCCGTCATGTTGCCTTCGAAGTAATACGCGATGCCGTTCGACGGCGGCGACGGGCGCCCCGACGCGCGGAACAGCGCATCCAGCCCGTTGAAGTGGTAGACGGTGTCCGGCGCGGGCCGGGGGCTGCCGATCCCCGGATGTACGACGCTGCCCGAGACCAGCCCCTCGCGCACGAACTTTCCGTTCACGTAGAGGCGGGGCTTCCCTTCGCGATAGACCACGGCGAAATGGGTCCATCCCGAGACCGGCATGGCGGCCACCAGCACTGCGGGCGCGCTCACGCTGGAGCGCTCGATCACGTACGCGCCGTTGCGTCCCACGGCCAGTCCCGCCGATGCGTGGCCCTGGCCGAAGCGGGTGTCGCCCTCGCCGGCGGGGATCGCGTAGAACTTGCCGGTCTCATCGATGCGGCCCGCCGCCGATTCGCGTGGCAGCAGCCGCAGGTCGGTATCCGGCCTGGCCCAGACTTCCATGGTGAAGGTGTTGCGCGGCGACGGCGGCGGCGCGGCGGCAGCGGTCTCCGTGCCGACCACGTTCTCGCCGTTGCGCGAGAACCACCGGGCCGGCGTCCGTGCCGGGGCATCGCGGAACACGACGAATACACTCCCGGCCGGCTCGAGGTGGAGGGGTACGCGCGTGCGGTCGCCGGCCGGCGCGTATACGGCGGCCTGGCGGAGTTCGCCGGTCTCCGCGTTCCAGAACTCCGGCGCGCGGCCGGAGACGCGGAAGGTGGCCACCACGTCCTCGGCGCGCCGCTGCCGGTTGGCGACGAAATAGATGTCGGCGCCGGGGAGTTGGCGATGCGTCCATGAGAGTGCCGTGTCCGGCCGGCGGCCCGAGTATTCGAAATCCGGCTCGGTCTGCATTTCGAGCTTCGCGGGGATCCGCCCCGAATCCCACATGCCGGCCGCGATGCGGCGCACTTCGGCGTCCGTCTCCGGGTAGCCGCGCAGCGAGGGTGAGAATTCCGGTTTCGGCCCGACGATGCGCGCGCCCTGCGCCGCAATCTCGCGCAGTTTGCGCATGACTTCCACGGAGGCGCCCTTCAGGTCCGGCGGCAGCACCAGCACGCTATATGCGCCGCCGTCGCGCAGGCGGATGCGTCCGTTTTCGACGCTGGCGCGGTGGAACAGCGCGTCGGCGTTCACCAAGTCGTAGCTGAAGCCTTCCGGCGGTGAAGGGATCTCGAAGTTCTCCGCGCCCGGCGGCCGCTCGCCGGTGAAGTACAAAATGTCGGCGACGTATGTCCCCTGCCGGAGCAGATACTGGCAGCGGGCGAGGTAGGCGATCCATGCCGCGCTCTCGTCGAACCACGTATTGGTGCGGTCCATGTGGAAGCCCCACGGTCCCATGGTCATGCCCGGCACCGCGGTGGGATTCGGCTGGTGGGCGTAGCGGTGGAAGACCATCTCGTTCATGCCGAGCGAGAACATCAAATCGCCCAGGATCTTGAGCGAGTACGGATATTCGAGCCAGCGGGCTGTCTGCTCTTCGCCGGTGAAGGATTCGGCGGCGACCACGCTTTTGCCGTAGACGTGCGCGGCGGAAGAGACCATCTTCACGGTGCGATTCGGCGTCCACGGCGTGCGCTCCCAGAACTCCGTCATCGGATAGTCGGGGATGCCGCTGACCTGCATTTCATCGAAGACGCCCTGCCCGTAGCCTTCCACGTAGAATTTGAGGCCGTGGCGGCGGGACAGTTCCTGCATGCGGCCGTAGTAATCCTCGGCCATCATGTCCGCCTGCGCGCGCCGCACGTCGAAGAGGAAGCGTTCGGAGATCGCGCGGCTGCCCACGATGCGGCCGGTCATCGCGGGCAGGTAGCCGCGCAGGTCATAGCCCGCGCGGCGGCGGAATTCCTCGGGAAACGCCGCGGTCCAGTTCTGCAGGCCGGCTTCGTAACTATCGATGGTGACGGTGCGGAGGCTCTGGCCGCCCGCGGGACCGGCGTCGGCGAGCACCTTCGCGATCACGTTCTCGAAATGGAAATCCGTGGCGTCGCGGCTCAGCTTGTCGCTCTCCAGGCCCGATCCGGCCTCCGACGCCGACACGTTCTTCTGGCCGGTGGCCGTCTGGCCGATGCGCAGCACGGTCCACGCGCCAGCCGGAACGTCCCACTTCAGCCGTCCGGCGGCGTCCATGCGCGACGAAAGGTCGATCACTGTCTTGGGATCGATCGCGTGATCGCCGGGCTCCGCCCGCGGCAGCGTCAACTGGCCTCCTACGCGATACGCGAAGTTGGCCTTGTAGTTCCAGTCTTCGATGTGCGCCGCGTGGTGCAGCACCACGCCGGCAAGTTCGCCCGCGCCGGTTCCGGTCACGCGGAAGAAGCGCGCGCTCACCGGCGTGAAGCCGCGCACGCCGGGCGGCTGGATGCCGTGCCGCCCGGGATTGGACACAGTGGTCACGCGCCGGTAGGTGGCGCCATCGTCGGAGGCTTCCAGGGTCACGTTGGGAAAGCGCCCGCCGAAAGCGGGGAACACGGTGACGGCGCGCGCTTCGAACGGTCCGGCGAACTCGATGGAGATGAAATCGCGCGTTCGCACGGTATTCTTCACCAACTCGCGGTAGGGCTTCTCCTCGCCCGGCGCCGCGGGAAAGGCCAGGACCATGGCATCGCGATAGTAGCCGAGATTCGCGGGCGGTTGCTCCAGCACGACCTCGCGCGCGCCGGGGCCGCTCACCGTCGTCTCCGTCCACACCAACTGCTGCATGGAGCGGTCGGGCGTAATCCAGGGTCCGCCGCTGGAGGACCACCCGGGAGCGTTGTGCATGCCGATTTCGATGCCCAAGCGGGCGCCCTCGCGGATCGCGTGCTGCATCAGCGCGCGCCACGCCGGACTCAGGTAGTCCACCGGACCCTTGGGGAGATAGGTGCCGCCGTCGAAGATGGTGGCGCCGCCGATGCCGACGCGCTTCATGGCCTCCAGGTCCAGCGTGATGCCCTCGCGCGACACGTTGCCGTTCATCCACTGCCAGAAGGTCTTGGGCCGCGCGGAATCGGGCGGGCGGCGGAAGTTCCGCTCCAGGTCCGCGGGCGATTGCGCCAGGGCCAGCGCCGCCGCGGCCAGCCAGACCGCTAGCGCACGGGTTCGACGAGATACGTTGTCGTTGTGGTGCCACCCACCGGGAATTCCCATCCTGCCTCCAGTCGTCGCGCGCGCACCGTCTGCCCGATGGGGCGCGCGGACCCGTCCAGCGCGGTGACGTTCATCGCCACCGCGCCCTCGATATTGCGCAGCATCAGCCAGCCGGTCACCGGTTCGATCACGGTCGGCGGCTCGCCCAGCGTGTCCCACAGGGTGTGCCGCTCGTTCCACTTCGATCCCGTATTCTGCTCGCGCGAGGTGGCCGTCAGCAGCATGCGCGCGGATCGCGGTATCGGCTTGCCGTCCAGCGAGGAAAGCGTGATCGCGCAGAAATCGTTCTTCACCTCGGCGGAGAGGTAGCGCGTGCTCTTCTGCTGCGCGCGCACAAAACCCACCAGCGCCTGGCTGCGTTCGGTATCGACGGTGACCACGCCGCCCTTTTCCGGCGAGAGGCGCCAGGCGAGTTCCTTCGTGTCGGCGAGGTACGGCCCGGCGGGATCGCCAGCGGGCGCCGGCGCGGAAGCGCAGTCCAGGCAGCGCACCCGCGATTCATGCCGCAGTGCAATCGAAAGCGGGAAGCCGGGCGTGAAGTACGGCATCTCCGATTCCGGCAGCCGCAGGCTCTCGTTGATCTGCTCGGTGGAGTAGCGCCGCTCCACGACGCTCGCGGCGGGCCGCACGTCGCGCAGAAACAGGAGCGCGCCCGCGGGTAGTTGCGCGATCCGTACCGGATCTTCCGTGATGTCGAACGGGTCGGCGAGCAGCGCCCGCCACTCGCCGCGCAGTTTCGGCTCGAACGTATAGAAGAAGATGCCGTCGAAGTCCTGGAACGCGCCGTAAGCGGCCAGGATGGGGATCATCTCGCTCAAGTACTCGCTCGGCTGCGGGTGGTTGACCTCGGTCACCACCAGCGGTTTGCCCGCGAACGCCGAGCGCGTCAGCTTCACCACCGTGGAATGGAGGGGATCGTTGACCATGGGGGTGTTGCGCCGCCCGAAGATCGCCGGATGCTGCCAGTACACGTGGGCATCCACGATGTCCGCGATGGACGACGTGGAGCGAAGCTGCGGCGTCCCCGGGATGAAGTACGTGTGATCCGCTGTACAGGTGATGAGCGACTTCACGCCGAGTGTGTCTTTCAGGTACGACTTCATCTCGCGGAAGAAACCGGCCTCCACATCGGTATAGAACGCGGCCTCGGTATAGAAGCGTTCCTTGGGAGCATCGGCGAACTCCTCGCGGCGCAGGCGGCGCACCGGTTCGCCGGGCGCGGCGCCGGCCAGCTTGCGGAACCGCGCCAGTTCCGCCGCGCTCATCCGCTTTGCCAGCCACTGGTTGTAGCGGTCAGTCAGGATCTTCTCGTAATACGGGGTGAAATCGAGCTGCAGCCGCGGCGAACCCGGTTTCAACTCCCCGCGCAGCCAGTTACGCGACCAGAACTCGAGCACCGAGTTCTCATTCACCATCTCCACAATCGCGATTGCCGGTTCGTTGCGGTATTCCGACTTCGTGTACGGATTGAAGTGCGTCAGCAGCAGGCGGGCGTACTCGCGCTGTAACTCGAGCAGGCGCGGCCCGATGTAGGTCATGGCCTTGGCCTGCCCGATCAATGCCGAGTCCGGCACTTCGTCGCCCGGCTTGTAATCGCGGCCCACGTTGAGGTTGAGGTCGGAGTAGATGCCGCGCTGCTTGAGCTGGAAGATGAAGTAATCCAGCCGGTCGAGCTGGTCTTTATCGAAAGCGCGAGAATCGTTGCGGGTGCTATCGATGAGGCCGCGCGGGATCTGGTCGGTCCTACGGTCGAGGAAGTGGAACCGCACGCAGTTGATGCCGAGCCGGCCCAGTTCCGCGGCCCATAGCGCGGCGTCTTCCTTGGGCGGCAGCAGCGACGAGCCCTTGACCCAACCGGTGATGTTGACGCCCCAGAAGCGGATGCGGCCCGCATCGGTAGCGAGGTGCCCACCCACGTCGCGTACGAAGCCGTGCTTCCCGGCGGGGGCATCCAAGAGAAACGTCAGGTCCGCTTTCGAGTCTTCGCGCTGAAAGTGGTCGATCGCGAAGGGCTGCATCGGCACCTGCGCCGGCAAACACGGAAACGCCAGCAGCAACAGCAGACGCACCGCGATGGAAGTCGAACGAGTTTTCACGTTGATGCCATTCTACGGTGCCGCGCAGCGTCGCAAAACCGAGTTTCGTGTCCCGGTTACCGATTCCGCCAGGCGGAATCGCGGAGCAATGCAGCAGTGTAGCTTCAGTAGGGAATCCACCCGCGTCGCCGAAGGAGTGGTCTGTTCTGGCCAGTTCGGGCTTCAGTGTCCTCCCGACACCTTCGGGTCGCATAGCAGCCGGTCGTCGCCATCGTGATACAGGCGGCAGCGGTCGGCAAGCGCTTTGCGCAGTAGGCTCCGGGCACGGTGCAACCTGATCTTGACGGTTTCGAGCGTCGCTCCGACTACACTCGCTATCTCCGCATTGGCAAGCCCTTCGATCTCGCTCAGGATCAGAACAGCACGATACGTGTCCGGCAGTTGATCGATGAGGCCGCGAACGCACTCGCTCATCTCGCCGCGTATCAGGTGCTGTTCCGCTGTCTCGGCGGAATCGGGGGCCAGTGAGTCCTCTTCCGCTGGAATCCCGATCGGAGTGGCGCGCCGCCTTTTATCCATCGCGGCGTTCGTGGCGATGCGATATACCCAGGATGAAAGTCCTTCACCGCGATAGTCGGCGAGAGAGCGGCTGATCTTGATGAAAACTTCCTGTGAGACGTCTTCGGCTTCATCGGGACCAACCAGCCGCGCGAGGTACCTCAGGATTCTGGGATAGAAAGTGGAGTAGACGGTATTGAAATCAACGCCGTGTGCGTCCGGGCCAAGCGAGGACATGGTTCCGTTCTCCTTGTCGATGCCCTGAAGCAATCTTCCCGCTTCCTCTGTGTGGACGCAAGGCCCGGCGACCCCAACCGTCATCTGCACCCGCATGACTGGGCAGGCCCACAGAGGGCGCCGGCTTCCGGCGTAGTCGCGATATTGGCGTTCTCTCCCGCCAGCACCGCTTCGATCTGCTCCATGGCCGCGTTGTGGACGGACCTGGCGATTCCCACCGTAGCCCGCAACCCCTCCGGTGTTGCCCCCAACCGGGCAGCTTCAGCGAGATGCAGAACCAGTTCCGGGACGGATTGAACGCAGATTGCCGACGCAACCGCAATTAGTTCCGCCAATTGCTGCTTATCCGCCCGAAAGGCAGGATCGAGTTCCGGCCGGGCGCCCTGGCAGAGTTCGCTCCAGCGATCAATGCCGCGGGTGGCTGCCTGCCTGACGGCAAGGGCCGCCTCCACGGCAAACTGGATGCCCTTGTCACAGGCGCCGGACTCGCGCGCAGCCTTGACCTGAAATTCCGTGCAGGGCTGGCACCCGGCGGCAACCGAGGCCCCGAGCGCGATCAATACCTTAACTTTGGGATCGATAACCGGTTCGCTGGACATCTTCTTGACTCCTGCCGTGAAGACGGAAGGCGCCTGGAAAGAGATACACGGATCTGAAAAAGTGTATCGATTCGGGCGCGACTCCCGTCTTCACGGGCGAGGTAGCAACCATGCGGAATGACAAGTTCTCCGAGGTTCTGGTTTATGGATTCGCCGGCGTTACCGTCCTGGCCGGTGTGGGTTCTTTCGTCGTCTTCGGGCGGTTCCTTGACCGTATGAGCCTGGGCATCTTCCAGTTCGGGTTAAGCCCGGTGGCGGCGGCATTTTTCGACGCAGCGCTCTGCCTCACCTTCTTCATACAGCACAGCGGGATGGTACGCCGATCATTTCGCAAGTGGTCCGAGCAGTGGATCCCGACCTGGCTGAGTCGGGCGTTGTACACATTCACGTCGGCATTCGCGTTGGTGCTGCTCAGCGTGCTGTGGCAACCGGTGGACGCGGCACCGCTGATGCTGGACCGTCCTCTGAACTTGCTGCTCCGCGCCGTGGCCGTTTTGGCGCTGTTCAGCTTCGCATGGACGTTCGTCTCCATCGAGGGGTTTGACGCGTTCGGTACGGGCGACGTGCTGGCGCGCTTCAGTCGCCGCAGCCGACCTCCAGTACCGTTCTCCGTGAACGGTCCCTACCGATGGGTTCGTCATCCGTTCTATTTCCTGGCCGTGGTGATGCTCTGGGCCTCGCCGGTGATCTCCGGCGACCGGCTGCTCCTGAACACCTTATTCACCATTTGGATCGTTCTCGGTGCACGCTGGGAGGAGCGGGACTTGATCGTGCAGTACGGCGACGCATACCGCCGCTACCAGGCGGAGGTTCCGATGCTCCTGCCGTGGAGGCTTCCGGCTAAACTCGCCGGCGCCGTTGCCCATTGACGGTTTTGGGTACGGGCGCACGGCAGGCCTAGCCATTGCAGGCCCAACCGGCACGTCTCCTATCGCCCCGGCTCCGGCTTCGCCCGATCCTCTTCCTCCCCCCACACCGGCCGCAAGGGGTCGATCCGGGTGAACAGGATGGCGCTCAGCATAACCATCGCGGCGATCGTGCACAGAGGCGCGCGATACCCTCCGGTCTCGCGCACCAGGTAGCCGAACAGGACCGTGCACACGAAGCCGCCGGCGAGGCCGGCCGAATTCATCGCGCCGGTCAGCACGCCGGCGTGGGCGCGGCCGAGGTCGAGACACAAGGCCCACGCGGCGGGCAGCATCAGGTCGAGCACGCCGAAGCCGAGTGACGCCAGGATGACGATGAGGGTCTTATCCTTCGCGAAAGCCAAAGCCAGGATCAACAGCGAGGAAACCGCGAGCGCGGCCGATGCCTGCCCGCAGCGCGCCACCTTCAGGCCGTAGCGGCGGGCCAGGCGGTCGCTCAAGAACCCGCCGGCCAGGTTGCCGCAGCAGCCGAGCACGAAGGGCAGCGCCGAAAGTACGCCCATCTCCCGTTCGGTGAAGCCCGCGCCGCGCACCAGGTATGTCGGGAACCAGGAGAAGTAGAACCACGAGCCCCAGACGTAACACCAGTACATCGCCACCACCAGCCACGTCTGCCGGCTGCGTACGAGGGCGCGCCAGACATGAGCGCCGTGCGGGCGCGGGACAGGCGCGGGGATTTCGGCAAGTTCCGCGGCGGTGATGCCGGGCTGGGAGGCGGGGAGGTCACGATACCAGCGGCGCCACAGCGCGGCCCAGATCAACCCCACGCCGGCGAGGGCGCAGAACATGCCGCGCCAACCGATTTCATGCAGCAGCGGAACCACCAGCAGGGGCGAGAGCGCGCCGCCAACGCGGCTGGCGGCCCACACCGCGCCCTGCGCGCGCGCCCGCTCGTTTTTGGGGAACCAGCGCGCGATGACGCCAGAGGCGTTCGGGTAGGCCCCGGCCTCACCCGCGCCGAAGAGAAACTGCGTGCAGACCAGTTGGGCGAATCCGGCGGCGGCGGCGGTGGCGGCGGTGAAGGCCGACCACCACACCACGATGCGGGTGAGCACGCCGCGCTGCCCGCGCCGGTCGCCGAGCGCGCC
>JAFDVU010000060.1 GCA_018268835.1 Acidobacteriota bacterium
ACCGTCAGCACAACCGCCTCGGTCAGAAACTGCACGATGATGTCGCTCTTGCGCGCGCCGATGGCCTTGCGCACCCCGATCTCACGCGTCCGCTCCGTGACGCTCACCAGCATGATGTTCATCACTCCGATGCCGCCCACCAGCAGGCCGATCGAACTGAGGATCACCATCACCAGCGCCACCATCGCGGTCACGTTGTGGAACTGCTCGATCATCTGCTCCGCGGTGGTGATCGAAAACGTGTCCTGGCCGTTGAAAGGCACGCGGCGCGCCAACCGCAGCAGGGCGCGGACCTCGTCCTGCGCGCGCGTCATCATCCCGGGATAAGCAATCACCACCAGCATGTGCTCGCGCGCGCTGGGGAACATTTTCCGCATGGTGAAATACGGCAGCAGCACGCGCGTGTCTTCCTGACCGGGCAGCGAGGCGGCTGGCCGGTCCATAACCCCGACGATCTCGAGTTCGTGGCCGTCGACTTCAATCGTCTTGCCGATCGGATCCATGTTGGGCAGCAGATGCTTGGCCACATCCTCGCCCACGACGACGACCGGCATATGGTGCGTGCTCTCGGTATCGGTGAAGAAGCGGCCGGCATACATCGTGGTGCCGCCCGCGGCGTAGCCCTCCTCGGTGCCGCCGAGCTGGAGGTTGTAGAGGTCGTTGCCTTTGTAGCGCGCGCTGTGGATCCCGTTCGGCGGAAACAGAAACGGGCTCACATGTTCGATCGAAGTCGCGCGCTCCGCCACGTACCGCGACTCTTCCAGCGTAAGCGGACGGCGCTGGCGTTCCGCGCGCGTAGCGTTGCCCATCGCGGTGGTCTTGGTGACGATGATGGTGTTCGGCCCGAAACTGCGCAACAGGCCGGTGATCGCGCCATCGAGCCCGGCGATGATGGAGCCCACGCCAATCACCGCGCCGGTGCCGATGATCACGCCCAGCACCGTGAGGAACGAGCGAAGCTTGTGCGCCCGCACCGTGTCCAACGCCAGCCGGATTCCGCTCATCAACGATCCGAAGCTCATTTCTCCGCCCTCAACGCTTCGATGGGATCCAGGCCCGCGGCACGGTGCGCCGGGTAGATGCCGAAGAACAACCCGACCAGCGCGGAAAGCGTGACCCCGATCACCACCGCCGTCACCGGTACCGACATCGGCACCGGGGTGAGGCTGCGGACCAGGATCGCCACGCCCCACGCAATCAGCACGCCGAGAAATCCGCCCGACGCCGACAGCAGCGCGGACTCCACCAGGAACTGGTTGAGGATATCGCGCCGCCGCGCTCCCACCGATTTGCGGATGCCGATTTCATGCGTTCGCTCCGTCACCACCGCGAGCATGATGTTCATGATCACCACCCCACCCACGACGAGGAACACCGACACGACACCGACTGCCGTGGCCGCGATGGCCGCCGTCAACTGGTTCCAGAAATCGAGCAGCGCGTCGGAGGTCAGGGTCGCGAAATTGTCCTCGTCCTTCGGACCGAGGTGGCGATACGCGCGGAGCAGCATGCGCACCTCCTCCTGCGCCTGCATCAGGTGCGCATGATCCACCGTGGTGGCCACGTATGCCATGCCGTTGCGCGATCCCCAGATCTTGAAGTAGGTGTCCGCCGGGATCACCACGAAGTTGTCCTGCGACTGGCCGAAGACCGATCCCTTGGCCTTGGCCACGCCGACGATTTCGAACGGCACGCCTTCGATCACGATGGACTGCCCCAGCGCCTGCGCCTGCGGGAAGAACTTATCTTTCAGATCGTGCCCGAGAAACGCCACGTTCATGCGGCGCGTATTCTCCACCTCGGAGAAAAAGCGCCCGTCCTCGGCCTCATAGTTGTTGATCACCCCGACATTGGGCGACGCGCCCATCACGCTGATGCCCTCGGCGACTTCCTTGCCGTGGTTAATGTTCGCGCCGCGTCCCGCCAGCATGCCGATCTGGCTGGTCAAGGTAAGGTTAGCGCGCAGGAACTGGTACTCTTCGCGGGTCAATTGCGGATTGCGCCGCAGCATCTCCAGGTACTTCTTGGGATCGAATCCCAACATGACCATCCGCTGGACGCGGTAGCCGTCCGCGCCCATGCTGGAGACGTTGTCCGCGATGTAAACGTCCATGCCGCGGATCACGCTCATCACCGCGATCAGCGTCGTCGTGGCCAGAATGATTCCGAGAAGAGTGAGGAAACTCCTCAACTTACTGCCGCGAAGCGATTGAAGCGCCGCCTTCACGGCTTCCCAAAAGGAAGCGTGAGATGCCATTCAGACCTCTGACGATTCGAATGCCTGCTCCTTAGCAAGAACCTCGCAAATATACCTCATTATCACGTGATCGAGCCAGAAGCGGCGCGCGCCCCGTTCCAGGAATCCGAGGTGCCCCCCGTACTCGGTCGCCAGCAGGCGAATGCACGGATTCTCGCGGATCGCCGGAGAGCCATAGATGGAGAACGGAATGAACGTGTCGTCCTTGGCCTGCACCAGCAGCGTGGGAACGCGGATGTGTTCGAGGAAACGCGCCGCCGATTGCGTGCGGTAGTAGTTGGCGGCGTCGCCAAAGCCGAAACTCGGAGCGGTAAAACGCTCGTCGAGCGCGAGCACCGTGCGCAATCCGGCGAACTCCTCTTCACGATAGCGTCCGGTGGCGCAGAGGCGCTTCGTCATCCGCCGTACGAAACGCGCCTCGTAGATCCGGTTGCCGGGCTCGGCGATACGCCGAACGCAGGCGGCGAGATCGAGCGGCGCGGAAACCGCGGTGACACATCGCACCACTTCCGGCGCGTCCGCCCCCAGTTCGCCCGCCAGTTTCAGCACCACGTTGCCGCCCAGCGAGAAACCGATGATCGCGGCCGGCTCACGGCCTTCCCGGCGGAATTCGCGCAACACCGCCAGCAGGTCGGCGGTGAGGCCCGCGTGATAGAGCGTCCGGCACAAGTGCTCGGTGCCGCCGCAGGTGCGCATGTGGAAGCGATGCGCGGCGAATCCCGCACGCAGCGCGCACGCGGCCAGGCTGCGGATGTAGCCGGCCTCGCCCGATCCCTCCAACCCGTGCACCATCACGATTTCGCCGCGCGCCGTCCCGCGCGGACGCTGCGAAATCACCAGCACCTGCACGCCGGGCTCGGTGCGGAAGAAACGCCGCTCCACGGGAAACTCCGCGCTCACATCCGGCCGCCGCCAGAAGTGGGCCGCGATAGTCTGCAGATGCGGGTTTCGAAAGAGCGGCCTGAAGGAATCCATACCCGGAAACTAGTAGTATAAGAGATACTCCAGTGAGACTCCTCCCCGCTCTGGCAATCCTCACCGCCCTCGCGATTGCGGCAAACGCGGCCGAACCGCCCCGGCCATCTCCGCCGCTCAGGATCCAGCGTGTCGGCGCGCCCGCCATCGAACTGAGCCAGTACCGCGGCAGGATCGTCGTGCTCGGGCTGATCTACACCACCTGCCCGCACTGTCAGGATTTCACCGTGGTGATGAAGATCCTGGCGCACGAATACGGTCCGCGCGGCGTCGAATTCCTGGAGTGCGCATTCAATCCCGACGCCGCCGCCACGATGCCCGAGTTCCTCGATCGCTTCAAGCCGAACTTCCCCGCCGGTTACGCCTCGCCGCTGGCGGTGTTGGCCTATCTGCACCGGACCGCGCTCGATACCACGCCCCTCTACGTGCCGCACGTGATGGTGCTCGACCGCGCCGGCCGAATCCACGCCGAGTACCCGGGCGAGGACCCTTTCTTCCGCGCCGCGGAGAACAACCTGCGCGCCCTGCTCGACGGCATGCTGAAACCCGCCGCACCCGCCGGGAAGGCCCCGGGGCGCACTACTTCGCCGGCGTCACCTTCACATCGGTGACGTAGTATCGCTCATCGCTCACCACCACCGTAGCCTCGATGCGGTCGCCCACGTGCAGCTTTGCGAACTCCGCGTCCGGCTTCACCGGATACTCCATCGTCATGGCTTCCATCCAATCGCCGATCTTGCCGGCGTCGATCATCGCGCTCTTGGTTCGAGTGTCCAGCGCTTTGATGACCCCCTGCATCGGATAGCGCTTGGCCGGCGCCTCCTGCTTGGTGCCGCAGCCGGCGAGCGCGATCAGCAGCGCGGGAATCAGCATCAGGGTTATTCTGGTCATTCGTTTCATCATCGCAGGAACACCGCTCTCATGGACCGCGACTTTCGCCGGGGCTATCTCGAAATCACCTCGCCCGCCGCGCGCTTCGATTCGCCGCTGCGCCTCCTGGACGCCACCTTCCGCCTCTTCGCCTCGCGCCTCGGATTCATCGCGGGCCTCACCCTGCTGGTCTATCTGCCGGGCCACCTGCTGTATCAGTTCGCCGCCGCCGCGCTCGACATTCCTTCGAATGGCATCCTCTCTTTCGCCCTGATGGAAGCTGCGGACCTGGTGCTCTCCTCGCTCGCCATCCCGGCGATCGTCTACGGGTTGCTGCGCGACTCCGCGACGATGCGCCACGCCCTAAGTTGGGGGCGCCGTCAGTGGATGCGCACGCTCACGCGCCAGGTACTCGTCGAGGTCACGGTGCTGCTCTACGGCGCGCTGCTCATCGTGCCGGGCTTGATCGCGATGGTGCGACTGGCGCTCGTGCCGGTGATTGTCGCGGTGGAGGCGGACCGGCAGGCGCAACCGCTTCCGCGCAGCCGCGATCTCGCCCGCGGCCGCATGTGGCGCATCGTCGCGGTGCTGTTCCCGCTGGGACTGCTGGACCTGGCAGCCAACTTTCTGCTGCTCGGCCGCATCACGGGCATCGAGCAGGCGCGGGTGATTTTCGCCCTCGCGGAAACCGGCCTGGCGATCGTCAGCCAACTCACGACGGTGGCGACCCTGCTCATCTACCTTGGCTGTATCGAGCCGCCCGCCGCTCCGCCGCGGAAGCATACGCCAGCGGTGCGCTCCCGCTAACGCAACGCTCTCAGCAGCGCGGCACTGCGTCCGCGGGTCACGCGATGTCAGCGGAGCGCGAAGGCGACGATGGTCTGGCGCGCGTCGCCTGCGAGCAGTTCGGCTTCGAGGCCGTGCGCATCCACTTCCACGCGGCACCGGGCGATGTCTTCGTCGCTCGCGCCCTGGTAGCAGAGTTCGCAGACGCCGACCGCGCCGCCGTCGATGCCGACCGCGGGACCGAAGATGCGGCAGGTGACCGGCCGCGCGGCGTACAGGTCGCACGTCCCCGTCGCGGGATCGAGAGCGGGGCAAGGCTCCCCTTCGGCCAGCGCGTCGAAGCGATCTTCGCCTTCCGCGCCGTCCAAGAGGATGCCGGTCCGCGCGTCGCCGGGGAAGCCGGGCAGACGCGCAAGGTACGCGGCAGCGCGCCCGCGGACGGCGGACGCGCGCGCCGGGTCGCTCCGCTCGAGGTCGCGCATGCCTTCGCGCAGCCGCTCCGCATCCAGCATCGTGATGGGAAACGGCCCCATGCAGCACTCCGTGCATCCGGGCCTGCACGCGAGCCACGAGCCGCTGCGCCGCGCGGCCTCGGCCATCGCGGCGTCGACAATCTGTATCAGGTCCCGGTCGGCGGCCACACTTCGAGCGTATCAGTTCAGGATGAAGTTCACGGTGATGGGCGCCTGTACTTCGACGGCCACGCCGTTCAGGATAGTAGGCCGGTAGACCCACTGCATGACGGCATCGACCGCGGCCTTCACCAGCAACGGATGGCCGCTGAGGACGCGCACTTCGTGGATGCGCCCGTCGGTGCCGAGCACGCCCATCAACTCAACCCTGCCGGCGATGCGCGCGGCGCGCGCCAGCTGCGGGTACACCGGCGGAACGCGCTGGATGGGTTCGGCCATCTGCAGCACGGTGATGCGCGGCGCCGCCGCCTGCTGCACCGCGGCCGGGCGCTGCGGTTCGCGGACGGGCGGTTCGGGCGGGCGGAAATTCGGCGTCGCCCGGCCGGCCAGAGTCAGGATGTCCCGCATCAGGTTGTTGGCCGCGCCGATGGGTCCACCCGTGATCGCGCCCGGAACGTAGGCTCCGGCGGGCGCGGCGTCGGGCGGATCGATGACCTGGATTACGCGCTCCGGCACGGTCGTGGGTTCGGCGATGCCGTTGAAGACGTGCGTCGCGCGCACGGTGTTGGTTGGGACAACCCGCAAGTTGACGGGCGGAGGCGGGGGCGGCGGCGCCGGCGGCGCTAGCGCGATGGCCCACGCCACGCGCGGCAGCACCTGCGGCGAAATCAGAGGCGCGAGGGCGAGGCAGCTCAGCAGCAGCGCCTGGCCGCTGAATCCGAGAAACGTGGTCCACACGCGCTTGGTTTGCGCGCCCGAAGTGAGTACGGCGGTTTCGAACATCGTCTGCTCCTTTCCACGGGGGACGGACACACGTCGAGCGCGGCGTGCCCGCGCGGCAAACCCGCGGGCACACGACGGATCACAGCCGCGTGGTTGGTGAATTGCCCCCCGGCCACTCCCTGTGGCCGCCGGCCCTTCAGGGCCGTTCCACCGTGATAGACACCGCGTCCGAAAAAGAAGTTCCGCGCGAAGCCGCTACCATGGAGGGGTGCAGATGCCGGCGCGGGTACGCGCGATGATCGAGGAGCGGGCGGAGGCGGCGGGCTTCAGCGCCCTCAAGCGCGCCGCCGGCGAACTGTCCGAAGCCTACCGCGAGGGCAAACCGACCCGGATGCCCGCCGCCGATCACGTGGCTGCGTACCTGGTGACCCGAATGCCCGCGACCTGGGCAGCGGCACGCGCCGCGCTCGGCGAGGCGCCGGAGTGGAACGTGGCAAGCATACTCGATGTGGGAGCGGGCAGCGGCGCGGCGGCGCTGGCCGCGGCCGATCGCTTTCCCGGCGCGAGGGACTTCACCCTGGTCGAGCGCGATCCCTCGCTCGCCGACGAGGCGCGGCAGTTCCTGCCGCAAGCGCGCGTGCTCGCCGCCGACGCGGAGGCGATGCGCGAGTTCCCCCCGCACGACCTGGTGATCGCCGCGTACTCCCTGGGCGAAATGGGGCGCGACCTCACGGAGGCGCTGTGGGCGGCGGCGCGCGTGGCACTCGTGGTGATCGAACCGGGCACCCCGCGCGGCGCGGCGCGCATCGCGCTGGTCCGCGAGCGCCTGCTCGCCCTGGGCGCCCACATGGCCGCGCCCTGTCCGGCTGCGATGCCGTGTCCGCTCGCCGCGCCGGACGGGTGCCACTTCGCGGCGCGCGTGGAGCGCAGCAGCCTGCACCGCCGCGTGAAGGACGGCGAACTGGGATACGAAGACGAGAAGTACAGCTACGTCGCGGTGGCGCGCCAGCCGGCGAAGTTGGGCGGGGCACGCGTGCTGCGCCATCCGCGTCATCATCCGGGGCTCATCGAACTCGAGTTGTGCACGGCCGAAGGGCCGAGACACGAGCGCGTGACAAAGCGCGACCGCGAGCGCTTCCGCGCGGCGAGGCGCGCGGCATGGGGGACGCGTTTCGGCGGGGTCACCACCGTGACGGAAACAGGAGCCGGGGAAGATCCAGGCCCAGACTCACACGGGCAGTCGTAAGTTGAAACGGCACACTGCGCGCGACCGCGAAGTTGAGTGTCGCGCCGCGGGCGATCGAAATGGTTGCCCATGCATTCACACCGTAATCCCGCAGGTCCGTGGCGGGAAGCGTCGAAACCGCGTTAGCCAGAAACTGCATATGAGACGGCACCTTTGCCGGCGTCGAAGAGGCCGGACCGCCGCTGCCCGTGCCTCCGGCACCGCCGGAGCCGCCGCTACCGCCGCTGCCGCCGCTGCCCCCAATACCACTGCCGCCGCCGCTTCCGCTGCCGCCACTCCCCCCGCTGCTACCGCTGCCACCGGCGCCACTCCCTCCGCTGCCCCCTGTGGAACCGGACGCACCACCAGTACCCGGGAGCGCGATCTGCGACCCGGATGCCTGCCCCGGCACAATGCGACTGTACACCACCTGCGTCCCCATGGGGATCAGCCCGAAGCTTCCCACCCCGGCCGTCAGTTGCGGCGCCACACGGAATTCGCAGCCTCCCGAGAAATGAGTGACATTGCCGTCGGCGATGTACGGACGTTGGTAGGCGAAGTTGAAGGTGGAGTTGCCGACCCCTGCGCTGACGAACGGACGCACACGCTCGAAGGCGTGTGCCAAGGTACCCGAGAAGTCGACAGTGACCTTTCCGGCGCCGAGTCCGAGACTCCTGTCGCCGGACGGCAGACCGACGACCAGCGAAGCACCCACATCCATCCGCGCGGCGCGTCCGTACAGGGAACCCATCAGATAGGCGTCGCCCACGCCGGTCACGGCATTCGCGCTTGATGAGTCCCGGTAGTAAGGAACTCCGGCGACCAACGAAGCGTGCTTCGAATCGATGCCGGCTTCCGGATCGAACCAGATGAATGTCGCCGCGGAACTGTGGTCCACTCCGCTGTTGAGCGACAAAACCGGCCGCAAGCCGCTGGAGGGCGGGCCGCCGTTTCCGGAGTGTTCCGGGGCGATGCGCCGCTGGATGTCGCTCTGCAGAGTGCGCAGGCGCTCGGCAATCGCATCCTCGCCGAGACCCTGTTTTTGCAGGGCCTGCACGAAGATGAGGCCATAAGACCGCCCGGTTTCCCTGCGCAGCAGGATCAGGTGATTGCGGTGAACCTGGAGGGCATCAGCCATGGCGGAGACGACCGCAAGCCGCGAATCGGGATCGGCAGCCTGGCTATCGATCTTCTGAATCCCGGTTTGGAGCGCCGCGGGCTGCGGTGCTGCCGGGAGCGGCGTCAGTAGGCACGCCAAAAGGAACGTTAGTAGCGACAAGGCAACTCCTTAACGGGGCGGGCCCCCGCGGCCGCCCGAACCTCCGCCGGCACGCGGTCCCGGTCCGGCAGCGGGCCCGATCCCCACTCCCCCGGGGGCGCCGAATTGCACTCCCCCGTTGCCTCGGTTCGGAACTACGTCGGCCCGCTCGGAGGGGCCGCGGAACTGTGCCGCCACCGCGGGGGGCTGTCCGGCACGCACCCACGTTCTCTGGCGGCGGCGCAGCAGAATCTCCTGCGAAGGGATGCGGATGTTGGCGACCGCGACGATGCCTTCATCCACCGCGACCAGAGTCGCATCAGTTTCATCCACGAAAACGCTGAAGGTTGTCCCGCGCACGGCGATGATGGCGGTTGGGGTCGTCAACGTTTGCGGATTCGGCCGGCCGCTGAGCTTTTCGATGTGGACCTTGATCGAACCCAACACCAGATGCAGCAGCCTTTGGATGCCGGTCGAGCGTTCGTGGAAGATGACTCTGGAATCCGGGAAGATCCGGATCGTGCTTCCATCGCTGGTCTGGATCACAGCCTCGGTAGTAGATCCCGTGCGGATCTCGTCGCCCACCTGAACCAGGTCATGCCGCCGGAGCGGCTCTGGCTGCAGCGCACCGCGGCGGACCGACAGATCTCCCGTTAGAGAGAGCACACGGCCACTCCCCGGGGACGGCGGCGGCACAACCTGTGCGCCGGCCGTCTGGACCGTTACGGCAACCAGCACCAGGGCCGCCGTCCATGCGAGTACGCCGACCCGCACGAACCTGTCCGGCGCAACGCCCATACGACTCCACTTAACCGTAAGCAACTCCCATGCCAAAATAAACCGCCGTTCCCGCGTGGCCCGTCACCCGGCGCCGGAGCGCTCGGGGCACACCGGCGTGCCCTCTGCGATCACGTCGCGCCGCGATCCCGCTCCATTCTGGCCAACTTCTTATATAGTGTCCGCCTCTGGATTCCCAGGATCTCGGCCGCTTTCGTCTTGTTCCCCCCGGTCTCCTCCAGAACCTTGAGGATCTGGCGTCGTTCCACCTCGCTGAGTTCAGCGCTCGCCTCCTCCTCTTCGGCTTCGCTCCCCGGTTCGCCGAGAAGCGGCCGGAGTGTGTCGGCGGAAACCGGACCCGGGGCATTCAACGCCACCACGCGTTGGATCGTGTTCTGCAACTGGCGCACATTTCCCGGCCATGCATGTTCTTCGAGCAACCGTCCGGCCTCGGGTTCGAACCAGATCCGTTTACCCGCGGCGGAGGACGCCTCGTCGAGAAAGCGTTTGACCAGCAGAGCAATGTCAGAGCGGCGTTCGCGCAGGGGAGGCACTTCGATGCGCAGCACGTTGAGGCGGTAAAAGAGGTCCTCACGAAAATCGCCGCCGCGGACCATGGCTTCGAGCGGCCGGTTGGTAGCCGCGATCACGCGCACGTCCGCCTTCCGCGGCGCGCCCGAACCCACGGGCCGGTATTCCTTTTCCTGAAGAAAGCGCAGCAGCTTGGCCTGAAAATCGGCGGGGATCTCGCCGATCTCGTCGAAGAAGACGGTGCCGCCGCGCGCGGTTTCGATCACGCCCGGACGGTCGCGCTCGGCGCCGGTGAAGGCTCCGCGGACGGAACCGAAAATCTCGGACTCCCACAACGTACCGGGAATAGCCCCCGCGTCGATGGGCACGAAGGGCGCGGAAGCGCGCGGACCATGGTCGTGAATCGCGCGGGCGACAAGTTCCTTCCCGACCCCCGTTTCGCCCGCGATCAGCACCGTATCCCGGGAGCGCGCCGCGCGGGCGATCTTCTTATAGACCTCGACCATCGGCGGTGAAAACCCGATCATCCTGCCGAACTGTTCCAGGTCTTCGCCGTCCTCCGGCTCGGCCGCGGGCCTGGCCAGGTAGGACTGCGCTCTCTCGATCACGGCCAGCAGAGAGCGCATCTCGAATGGCTTGGCCAGATACTCGAAGGCTCCGCCCTTCTCCGCCTCCACGGTCGTGCGGACCGATCCGCGCGCCGTCATCAGGATCACGGCCGGTTCGCTTCCTCCCCGGCGCGCTTCCCGCAGAACGTCGAGTCCGGTCACGCGGTCGATATAGATGTCGCTCAGGATAATCGGAAACCGGCCTTCGCGAACCCGCTCCAGCGCCTCGTCGCCTTCGTTGGCCACGGTGACTTCGTAGCCCTGCGCGCTCAGGAATGCCTCCACCGCGGCGGTGATGGACTCATCGTCGTCGATCAGCAGGATGCGCGGCTTTTTCATGAAGCTCCTTTGGGCAGCACAATCGTGAAGCGCGCTCCGGCACCCTCGCGGCTCTGGACTTCGACGCGCCCGCCGTGCTGTGTCACAATCTCTTTCACCAGCGCCAGGCCGATCCCGGTGCCTTCCGTCGTGCCTTCGCGGTCGCGCTTGACTCGATAGAACTTCTCGAAGATCCGCTTCTGCTCTTCCGGGGCGATGCCCTGCCCCTGGTCCGCAACCGCGATCGACACGTTGCCGCTGTCTTCGGCCGCGGAGAGCGAAACCGTGGTCTGCTTCGGGCTGTATTTGACGGCGTTCGTGAGCAGGTTATAGACCGCGAACGAAAGCAGGTCGGGATCGGCCGCGACCTCAAGCGGCGGGACATCGGCGGTGATCTGAATCCGCTTCCTCGCGGAATACAGCCGTGCCCTCTCCAAAACCTCTTCGCACAGGGATTGCAGCGCTACCGGCTGTTTCCGGATCTCGAGCCTCCCGGAGGCCATGCGTTCCACGTCCAGAAACGTGTGGATGATTTCGGTGAGCCGCCGGGACTCCTTGTGGATCAGCCCCGCCATCCGGACCCGCTGTTCCTCCGGCACGAGCTGATCGGAAATGACTTCGCTCGATCCCTGGATCGCGGTGAGCGGCGTCTTGATTTCGTGCGCGATCGCCTGCACCCGGAAGGCGTATTCGCGCCGCTTCTGCTCTGAGGCGCGAAGCCCCAGACTCACCGCGGCGTATTCGCCGGTCAGCGATATGGCAGCGGCCACGACAAACACCGTCAGGAACCCGCCGAGCGGCCAGATGTGCCCCATCCGCAGCGCCAGTGCGCTCGCCCCGAATATCGCGAGCGCCACACCCGCCAGTGCGAGAAACAGCGGCGCACCGCGCAGGCGCGTGACTCCCACCACGCACGCCGCCGAGATGACCACGAACCCGGCCATCTCCCCCGCCACGTCCAACGGGATCAGAAAGGCGTGGTCCAGGATCGTGCGGGCGATATTGGCGTGAATCTCAATCCCGCTCATCCCGATGCCCGATGACAGCGGAGTGAAGAGCCGGTCGCCGCTCCCCTGCGCGGTGGCCCCGAGAATCACCACCTTGTCCCGGAAGTCCTCCGCGCGCGCGGTGTCGTCCAGGAGCGAGGAGAACGGCACGCGCCGGAAGGTGCCCTCGGGTCCGGCGTAATTGATGACCATCCGCCGGTCCGGCGCCCACGGACCCGGGGTCTCCGCCGCGGGAATTCGGATCGGACCGAGTTCCACGGAATCGCGCGTCTCTAACGGCGAGCCCGCGCCGGTCGCCGCGCGGACCATCTGAATCCCGAGCGCCCACAGGCGCATCTCCCGGTTCGCCTTGAGCAGCAGGATGGAGCGCACCATGCCGTCGGCGTCGGGTTCCGTGTGGACGTGCCCCAGCAGATGAGACCCGCGGAACACGGGCAGCGGGAGAATCCATTCCGCTTCCCCGGCGGGATCGCTCCGTAAGGCGCCGCTCAAAATCGCGGCGGGGAACCGGTTGAGCGCCGCAGCAAGCGCGCGTTCTTCATCCGGCTCCGAAGGTTCGGAGAGCAGAAGATCTACTGCCACAACGCGCGGACGGAATCGTGCCAGACGGTCTAGCCCTTCCGCCAAGGTGGAGCGCTTCAACGGGAGCGGACCATAACGGGCGGCAGTCCCGTCATCGATCGCCACCAGCACGATGTTCCGCACCGCGCCGTGCGTTGCTTGAGGACGCAGGCGCAGCAGGATGTCCGCCACACCGGCATTGATGTGCTGAACGGTGCCGTTCCACGTGATGACGGGAATCGCGACTACCAGGGCGGCCAGATAGAGAGCCCGGATGACAAGGGGCATGGCCGGCCTGTCCGAATTGGGTCGCCCCATTCGCCCAGGGTCCTTCCGGCTTCCATGTTAGTCGGCGGCAGGTTTGGACGCTACCTGCACAGGGAAAAGTGCGCGGGCCCACACCGAGAGCACGAGCCCGCGCTGCGTATTACTGCAATACCGCCGGCACCTGGGTCAGATAGATTCCAGCCCAGCCGGCCTCTTCCGTGCCCATGCTCACGTTGATGGCAAGGTACTTGCCGCGGAAGCCGTCGCGCTCCAGCCCCATCTCGGTGACGGGAAGAATCGTCTGCTGACCGAAATCATCGATGTATATCGCTGCGGGATCGATGAGGATCCCGTCCATGCCGGTCTTCACTGCAGTCACGGCGGCGCTCAGCTTCCCGCTCGCATACGCCTTGACGTAGATCCCGTCGATTGCGTTGGAATAGGCACCGTTGACGACTGTACCTTTCCTCGCCTTGAAGGCGACGTGGAACCCGGCATCCGTGAGCCTGCCGTCCACGAGCCCGGACACCGCCACGAAAGACGCCGAGCGCCACCGTGCCGGTTCACCGGTCTCGTCCGATTCGCCGGTGCCGGGCACGAGGCCGGAGAAGTTCCAGTAGACAAAGTCGTCGTAATCCGACCCCGTCTTGGCGACGGCGTACGTGTTCTGGTCGGAGGTGTCGTAGACGAAGATGCCCTGATGCACGGGGACGGTGGTCGTGAAGCCGTCGGGATGGTGCTCCACGCAGTATGCTTGCCGGCCCGCGTTGCCTTCCTCAGGGCACTGGAGTATCAGAGTCTTGGTCTCCGTGCCCCACGCGCCCCAGAACGCGATGAAGCGTCCGTCGAACGACAGCCCTTCTCCGATCCGGTTGAACTTCTGGCCGCTCTCGCCCGGCACGGGGCCGCCGATCTTAACTACGTTCGCAACATTCGGCTTCGCCGCGAGGTTCGCTATGTAGATCCCACCGGCCGTGGGGTTCTCCTCATTGTCGAACCCCGCAAACACGGCTAAGCCCGCGGCCGCGCTCGGCGGTGCCGTGGAGCCGAAGTTGACTTTTTCGCCGGGCATGCGAGTGTCGCTGTTGGCTATCAGCACCACCGGGTTCGTGCCGGCCGCCGGCGAAAGGTTGCCGCTCGCCAACGGGATCGGATTATTCGTCAGCGTGCGGAAGTAGACGCCGGTTTTGCTGATGTACACCCCTGGGGTGGACGCGGGCACCGTGTAGTTGCCCTTGAAGACGATCGTGTTGCCGCCCGTGACCGCTGGTGCGCCCGGGAAAACGTCGAACTTGGTTTGGGGCGTTACGCCCGGGACCGCGAAGAAACTGAACGCGGGTACTATTCCGAGGTTGCTCGCACCGGTTATCAGGGATCCGAAGGGGTTGGTGTAGATCCCGGTCGTTCCAGCGCGGGTCTCGGTTAAATCAGAGAGCTGGTACTCCCACACCGGCTCGTGATTTCCGCGAGAAGCCATAGTGTTCGAATACATGTCGATGCGCGGAAACGACGGCGGTTCGATAAACTTCTTGCCAGTGTTGTTCGGCTGCGGGACAAGCGTATTGCGATCGAAGATCGTAACCAGCCCTGTACCCAAGCCCATATCGCGCGTGAACACACCGTGGGCGGGCTCCCCCGTAGTTCCACCCTTGCTCCGCGCGCGGAACACGACCATTCTGTTGACGTTTATCGAGGGCTGGTTGTAGCTATTGAACGTCCGGGTATCACCCGGGACCGTTACCCCGTTATTCACCACCGTCTGCCAACTAAAAACAGGCTCGGCACCGAGAGCAGCGCCGGGAACCAGGGCCAACGCCCCGAGTGTGACTGCAAAAGACTGCACGAGGGTCCGTCGCATGATCTTCTCCAAGACTTCTTAATAATATTAACGGATCTTAATATCCTGTGGCATTTTATGGTCGGGGACTTACGGAGCAACAACTATCTTTCGTCGAGTATCACCGCGTTTTGTACCGGTACGCCGGTCCCAAGGTACTGTTCCCAGGTTCGACACGCTCCTTCGAGCTAACCGGTAGCCGCTGCAAAGCGGGCACTCCGGTGTGCCCGAATCGCGCCATCGACGCCGTCTCAAAAAGCGAGCAGACCGGCGACTTGCTTTGTTTTCATGCGGGAGCTCGCGGCCAGCGGAGTGCACTGCGTTTGGCGCCGCACCACAGAAAGCGGCAAACGGAACATAGGAGAAGAGAGTCATGAAACCAGTTCTGAGTACACTGTTATCCGCGCTGCTGCTGACGGCACTGGCTTGCCTGCCGGCGTTCGCAGCGGGCAACGCACCGGCACAAGCCGCGCGACTGAACCTGGCGGCGCCCGTGGTCATCAGCGGAACGGTCACCGACGTGAGAATCGACTACGGGTTACAGTACCCGGCGATCCTGGTGAACGGATCGTGGATCAAGCTCGCACCCGTGTGGTATCTGGTCGACAAGGGGATTGAAATCTCGGTGGGTGATGTAGTCAAGGTAACCGCTGTTCCGTGCACCGAGCCGGACGGCATCTCCTACTACGCGATCGATATCACGCTTGATGGGACGACTTACCCCCTGCGAACCGTGGATGGAACACCCGCCTGGAACGTAGCCGCCACCGTGCGGTTCGACCGCGCGAGATACGGGACATCCTCCGGGGGTTCCGTCGTCGCCGGTTCCGTGACCACGGTGACCGGCGTCATTGACGGACTCGTGATGAACCGGGGAATCCGGAATCCGGAGATGACGATTCTACTGGGCAACGGAACCCGCGTGGTGGTGAAGCTCGGTCCCGAGCGCTACATGGAGCAGAATGACTTCGAACTCAAACTGCAGGAGCGAGTCACCGCGCGAATTGCGGTGGAAGAGAAGACGCGCGCATACGTGGCCCTGCAAGTCACCAATCAAGTGGGTCAGACCCTGACGTTCCGGCATGACGACGGGTCGCCTGCCTGGTAGTGGGGAATCGGCGTAAATCCGCGAACCGTACCGCCGTGGTACGGTTCGCGTGCACATGTCGGACAACGCAGAGTGGCGCACACCGGTTGTGCGCCTCTTTTATTGGGCCGGCGCGAAGTAGCCGCGGCGGAAATACGCGCGCAGCACCGGAAGCCCTTTGGGCGGGACCACTTTCACCTGCAGGACGTGGTAGCGGCCGTCGCGCACGCTGCTGTGCGGCACGTAGCCCAGCACGTAGCGGTTGCGCAACTCGACCCCGATCTTGGCGGCGATGTCGGGCAATTCCGAACTGTCAGCCGGCAGGTGGCGCCCGCCTGTCTGTTCGCAGAGTTCCGTAAGAAGTCCGGGGCCGGCCGCTTCCTCGGGCGTGCGCATGCGTCCTCCGATGCCCTCGAATACGCCGATCGCGTACATCAGCGTATCGTTCTCGCGGACCACGTTGCGCACTTCGCCCTCGCTGTAGCGGCTGCTGTTATCGCCGCCGTCGCTGATGATGAGCAGAGCCTTGCGACCCTTCTTCGACTTCTTCATTTCCGAAAGCGCCAGCATGATGGCGTCCAGCAGCGCGGTCCTGCCCTTGGATTGCGAGAAGGTGAGCCGGTTCTGGATCTCCTCCACATTCTGCGTGAGCGGCACGGTAAGCTTGGGCGCGTCGTTGAACTCGATCAGAAAGAACTCGTCCTCGGGGTTTGAGGTGCGGAAAAAGGCGGCCGCGGCCTGTCGCGATTTGAGCAGCTTGGGCCCCATGCTGCCGCTGACGTCGAAGACCAGCCCGACGGCGACCGGTTCGTCGTCCATCGAAAAGTGCGTGATCGTCTGCTCGACCTTGTCGTCGTAGACCTTGAAGTGCTCCTTCTCGAGCCCGGTCACCGGCCGGTTCAGGGGATCGGTGACGGTTACCGGAACCAGCACCAGGTTGGTATCGATGCGCAGCGTGGAACGTGGGCGGCGCTCTTCGGCCGGCTCGCCGGGACGGCGGCGCGGACGCGTCTCCACCTGCGCGCCGGCGAGGGGCGCGCCGGCTAGCGCAAGTCCAAGTACCTGCGCGAAGGAGCGGCGCGTGCGCGTGGTCACAGGATCTCCGCCTGTATTGTACTTCGCTTGACCGCTTCCCATTGGCGCGGAATTTCGCTAGAATCGAAACTTAGCGGAGGTGGGTCTTCTCAAGTAGCACCCGAGCCACAGTCGCCAGACAAAGTATCCCGGCAGTAAGAACAACCTTTCACGCCCTTTTTTCCCTTTTTTTCCCGGATTCCTGCCGAATTTGCGGTGATCGGTTACAGAAGGTGAACCGTTTTCCGGTATGTGAGCGCTGTCTGTTTGAACCGGAACCGCTCGACGCAGAGTTTTTCTGTATAAGTTGCAGGACACCGTTCCTCAATTCCTTTCCCCTGGATTCCGAAGGCCGCTGCGGTTTGTGCCGCAGCGGCCTTCGCGCTTTTGACGCGGCGTACTCCTTCGGCGCCTATGGCGGGACGATGCGCGAGTTGATTCACCTGTTCAAGTACGGCAAAGTGGCGCCGCTCTCCGGAGTGCTGGGCGCGTACCTCCTTCGTTGCCTGCCGCGCGACGAAGCGGTGGACCTGCTGACTCCGGTACCGCTGCACTGGCGCAGGCGATGGGACCGAGGTTTCAATCAATCGGAGTTGCTGGCGCGCGTGGTGTCGCGATCCACCGGAATTCCGGTGCGCGGCGTGCTGCGGCGCGAACGGGCAACTGCTGTACAGGCGGGACTGAGCCATACCGAGCGGCGCCGCAACGTCGCCCGGGCCTTCCGCTGCCATCGGCCCCACGAGGTGCGCGGCAAACGCGTCGTGCTGGTGGACGATGTGATGACGACCGGTTCGACGGCGACCGCGTGCGCGCGCGCTTTAAAGGCGGCGGGGGCGGCGCGGGTGGTGCTTCTGACCGTGGCCCGGGCGGACCGGCGGCCGGCCGCAAGACATGTGGTGCGTGACGATCTTTGGGTGGAGGAGAATGCCCGCGATGATCAATGAACGATTGCAGCGACCCGTGCTGGTGCTGAACGCAAGCTACGAGCCGATCAACATCTGTGGGGCGCGCAGGGCGCTGATCCTGGTCTTGAAAGGCGTCGCCTCGGCTGAGGAGATCTCGATGAACGCGGTGCACTCGGCGCGCAACACGATGCGCCTGCCCAGCGTGATCCGCCTGCTCGAGTATCGCCGGATTCCGCGGCAGACCCGCGCACTCTCCCGCAAGAACATTCTGATGCGCGACCGCTACACCTGCCAGTACTGCCACCGCACATTGCCCTCGTCGGAACTCACCCTGGACCACGTGATTCCACGGTCGCGCGCCGGTGAGAGCAACTGGGAGAACCTGGTGGCCTGCTGCAATCCGTGCAACAACCGCAAGGGCAGCCGGACACCCGACGAAGCCGGCATGAAACTGGCTCGGATGCCGCGTCCCTTCAGCCTGCACACCAGCCGTCACCTGATGCGGATGCTGGGCAAGGGCGACGCGCAGTGGCGCAAGTACCTCTTCTATTGAACCGCCGCTGCCGCAACAAATGTAAATTTGTGAAGCGCCGCCCGCAGTTGCAGGCATCGAGTATCTGAAGTATAGTTTTGCTAGCACTCGGTATTGCACAAAGGAAGGGGACAGCAACAAACATGAAGAAGACTCTGGCAGTATTTGCACTCGCTGCGATGAGTACGTTCGCCGCGGATTTGACCGGCTACATTGTAGACCAGGCGTGCGCAGGCAAGCAGGGCGCGAAGGCGGCCTCCGATGCTCACGCCGGCTGCGCGGAACGCTGCATCAAGGGCGGGTCGCCGGCAGTGTTGGTCACGGCCGAAGGGAAGGTGTACAAGATCGCCGATCAGGATAAGGTCACCGCGCACGCCGGCCACAAGGTCACGGTCAGCGGCACGATCAGCGGCGACACCATCACGGTCTCCGACGTAAAGATGTAATTGAGCGGGCCGGGAGTACGCCCGGCCCTTGTTTCCTCGTTATTTGGGTCTGCCGGTCCTACCCGGCCGCCCCTACCATCTCCCGCATCTCGTGGACCAGCGAGCGTAGCGTATTTGCGTGGCTGGTGAGTTCCGCTCCGGCCGATGCGCTTTCCTCGGCTGCGGACGCCGTCTTCTGGGTCACCTGCTCCATCTGTAGAACCGAGCGGGCGATCTGGTCCATGCCCCGCGCCTGCTCCTGACTCCCCTGGTTGACCTCGTCGACCAACCCCTTGACGCGTCCCGCATTGTCCGTCATCGCGCGTACCGCTCCCGCCATCTGGTCCAACCGCGAGTTCCCGTCATGCGACGTGGCGATCGACTCCTCAATCAGGTTCGCCGTATCGCGCGCCGCCTGCGCGCAGCGCTGTGCCAGGTTGCGGACTTCGTCGGCCACCACGGCAAAGCCGAGCCCGGCTTCCCCGGCCCGGGCCGCTTCCACCGCGGCGTTCAAGGCCAGGATGTTCGTCTGGAAAGCGATCTCGTCGATCACCTTGATGATCCGGGCGATCTTGTTGGACGAGTTGTCGATCTCCTTCATCTGTTGCACCATGCGGTCGAGCGAGCCGTTGACATCTCCGGCATCGTCCGCCGTCTTCTGCATCAGGCCGGCCACCTGCAGGGCATGGTCGGCGTTCTGGCGCGTGATCGAGGCAATCTCCTCGGTGGAGGAACTCGTCTCCTCCAGCGACGCCGCCTGCTGGGTCGCGCCTTCGGCCAGTGACTGACTGGCGCGCGAAACCTGCGCCGCCGCTTCGGAGACGTTTTCCGCACTATCGGCCATGCTGCTGGCCAGATGGCGCAACGAGTCCCCGGCCTTGTGCACCAGCCAGAAGACCAGGCCGCCGACTACCATCGCGATCACGATCAGCGCCATCGCGATCAGGCTGGAACTGGCGGACTTGGTGGCCGCGGTTGCCGAGACCTGGGCCAGATCCCGCGATTGCTGGGCGACCAGTTCGGCCGCCTGGGAGGCGATCTGATCGAGGCGCGGCACGACCTTCTGAGCGAAAATTGCCATGCCCGCGTCCATCTGCTGATTGCCGATCGCCTGGCTCAGTTCCTGGTGGGCCTGAAAAACCACCACCGCCTGCTGGTCGATAGCCGAAATCCGTTCCGAATCCCCCCGCGACCCGGCGATGCGTGCCAGATCGGCCAGCGACTTGCGCAGGTCGTCGGCCCGGGTGCGGAACTGCTGCTGATACCCCTCCACGTGCGCCTTGTCCCCCAGCATGGCGGCCAGAACAATGCCCCGATCCAGGCTGGTCAGTTCCGCGGCCGCGGCGTGGACCTCGCCCGACAGGTATTGCTGCCGCGCCGTTACGTTGGCCGTGCGGTCCAAATCCTGACTCAGATCGCGCGTCACCAGCAGCGCAGCGGCGCCCAACAGCAAAACCAACCCCAGCATCACGCCGAAGCCGACAGACAGCTTGCGAGTTAAACTCATGTTCGATTCTCCCCTTTGGGTCTCCCTACATGTGGAAATTCAGGCTCAGCGGCACCAGAGCCTTGACCGTTTTGCCGTCGGCCGTAAAGGGAGCGAACTTCCACTTCTTTACAGCATCGGCAGCCGGGCGCGTCAGTACCGGATTGCCGCTCACAATGTTGACCTTCTCGACCGTACCGCTTTCGCTGACCAGAGCCTCCAACTCAACCTCACCGGAGATCTTGAGTTGCTTGGCGATGGCAGGGTACTCGGGCTGGACCTTGGTCGTCGCCGCGTTTATGCCCTCGGTTTTGCTGACCTTTTTCGGTTCCTGGGCGCTACCTGCCGCGGCTGCCAGCAGAAGCAGGCAGGCCACGGCGCTGATCTTACAGGTGAACTGAAGTACGAACTTGTTCATGCTGAATATATCGGCAGCCGGCGGGGAACGTTTAGATGTCGCGGAGGGAAAAATCGCTGCGTCCGGATGCGGCGTCGGCCCCATTTCCCCGCGTGCCCGGTCCCTCTACCCGGCGCGCTCTCCGGAATTCACCCGCAGGACGTTAACTTTCTGCGTAAATACAGATAAACTCCCGGCGATCCGGCAGTATACTGCTCCCATGACCAAGCGATTGCTCGCCGTGTTTGCAATCTCCGCTGTGGCTGCGCTGGCGGCCGACATCACGGGCACGTGGAAGGCCTCCGCCGAGGGCCCCAACGGCGCCATGGAGCGCACCTTCACCTTCAAACAGGACGGCACGAAACTCACCGGAGAGACCGTCAGCTCGATGCTCGGCAAATCCACCATCAACGACGGCAAGGTCGAGGGCGATGCCGTTAGCTTCACGATCACCGCCGATTTCGGCGGCAACAGCATGACCATCAAGTACACCGGCAAGATTAGCGGGAACGAGATCAAGCTCAAAAGCGAGGCCGGCGAAAACACCTTCGAGTGGACCGCGAAGAAGCAGGAGTAAACCGCCTCCGGGCCGGCCACGCCCCGGCGCGATCCGGCCCCAGCACTGAGCCGCGGGCCGCGCAGTACCATAGTGGTCTTGCGCATGCAAACCCTCCGTGCGGCATCCTCCCGCTTCTCCGCCAACCCTCTGAGCCTCACGGCCTGTCTGCTGCTGTGGTACCTGCTGACCTACGTGCTGCTGCCCGTCCTCCCCATCCGGACGGGGCTCGACGAGTCCTGGCGCGCATTCCTGACCTGGGCGTTCGAACACCACCGTCAATTCGGCACCGAAGTGATCTTCTCTTACGGCCCGTGGGGATTCCTGCTGGAGCCGAGAGGCCCCATCTCGGTGTACCCGTGGCAGATCGCTGGAAGGTCGGTGCTGGCAGCCGCGGCCGCCGGCGGGATCGGCCTGCTGGCTGAATCCTGGATCCGCTCCGCCCCGGCACGCTGGATCTGGGCTGCGGCCATCGCGATCCTGGCCGAACCCGCTACCCTCATACCTGTCCTGCTCTTTCTGGCAACCATGCCGGCAGCCGCCGGTCCGCGCTGGAAGCGCGCGGTGCTTCCGATCCTTGCCTTTGCCACCGGCCTCTCCGCGTGCGCCAAGTTCACCGGCTTCCTGCTCATGATCGCGCTGCTTCCGGTCCTGGCCATCCGCCGGACCTGGGCGTGGACGGCGGCAGCGAGCACGGCGGCGTTCCTTCTCTGCTGGCTCACCGCCGGACAGGTGCTGTCCAACCTGCCGGCTTTCGTGAAAGAGTCCCTGGAGTTCGCCTCGGGATACAGTACCGCGATGGTCGCCGGACTGCCCCTGGTGGTGCTCCCCATGGCGCTGTGCATCTGCGGATTGCCGGTGATCCACTTCGCCATTCAGTCGCCGCCCCTGCGCGGATGGGAAGCCCTGGTGCGTTTCGGGTGGCTCGCCGGCTGCGAGTTTCTGATCTTCCGCCACGGACTCATTCGCAGCGACCCGCCGCATTTCTACATGGCCTTCGTCACCGGCGCCATCCCGATTGCGATCCTGCTGATCGCCATCCCGAACGCGGCGATGGAGCACGCCGCCCCGCGCTGGAGAGCGTCCTATAGCGGCCTCGTCCTGGGATCGCTCGCGGTGTCGCTACTTTATTCCCAGGTTGCGGTGGCGGAACGATGGGGATTGTTCGAGGAATCGCTGCGGCTCTATCCCGCGTACGCGCGCCGGTTGTTCGCGCCCGCGCCGCAGCCGCGCGCGGCGGCGCCTGCCGCAACCACCGTGGATGTCTTCCCTGACGAACTCTCCTACGTGCTGTGCACGGGGTTGGCCGTGCGCAACCGCCCCGTATTTCAATCCTACGGCGCGTACACCAGCGGCCTCTGCCGGAAGAACGCTGCGTTCCTGGAAGGCCCGGACGCCGCCGGCACCATCTACTTTCAGCCCTATACCATCGACAACCGCTACCCGACCATGGAAGACAACCTGTCCTGGCGATTGCTCCTCACCCGCTATGAACCTTCCGGGGTGCGCGACGGATATCTGGTGCTGCGGCGCCGCGCGACGACGGCGCCGGCCCGCATGACCGCCATTCTCGATCGCCGCGTGCGCACCGGCGAGTTCGTCGACATCCCCGCCGCTCCCGGAGCACTCATCTGGGCCGAGTTCGATATCCAACGCACGTTCACCGGACACCTGCTGGATCTTCTCTACCGCAAGGACAAGATGGCCCTGCGGGTGGAGACCAGCGGCGGCGCGGCCGATTTCACCCTGCTCGATGAGACCGCCGCAGTCGGCTTCCTGCTCTCGCCCTACGTCAACAGCGTGGGTACCATGCAAACGCTGTACGAACCCGAGGCGCACCGCGCCCCCGCCGCCGGCGTGCGGCGCTTCACAATCCTCCGCGACCGCGCCTCGGCGATCGGGTATGAGGCCACGGTCGGAATCCGGCTCTACCGCCTGGCGATCGGCCCTTCGGATTAGGCTCCCTTTCGGCGCCCGCGCCGGAAAGTTCCGCAAAATTCCGCCGTCCCGCGGTGGCGATCCGTGGTAACCCGGCGCCCGCGGCGCGCATCGTTAATGGCACATGGCACTCGAGCGACATCTGTCCCGGCGCGCCCTGCTGGCCGCGCTCGGCGCCTGGCCCGCGGCGCGCCTCTTGCGCGGGCAGCAAACCGCCTCGCCGCCCAAGGACGCCCCTACCTTCTCCGCCGGCGTGAAAGTGGTCAACCTCTTCGCTACCGTTCGCGACAAGAAAGGCGCCATCGTCAAGGACCTCACCAAGGATGACTTTCTGCTCGACGAAGACGGCGCCGCCCAGACCATCACCTACTTCTCGCGCGAGAGCAACCTGCCCCTCACCCTCGGCCTCCTCGTCGATACCAGCGGCAGCCAGCGCCGCCTCATCGACGAAGAGCGCGCCGCCAGCTACAAGTTCTTCGAACAGGTGCTGCGCGAGGATAAGGACGTCGCCTTCGTCATCCACTTCGATTTCGAAGTCGAACTGCTGCAGGACATCACTGCCAGCCGCAAGCTCCTCGAAAAAGCGCTGGAGGAATTGCAGGCGCCCCAGCAGTTGCAGCGTCGTCAGTCCGGCGGCGGATATCCTCCAGGCGGAGGCTACCCGGGCGGAGGCGGACGCGGTTATCCAGGCGGCGGACGGCGCCAGGGCGGCGGCACCGACCTCTACGACGCCGTCATGCTGGCCAGCGACGAACTCATGAAGAAGCAGTCCGGACGCAAGGCCCTGATCCTGCTCACCGACGGCGTGGACACCGGCAGCAAGGTCACCCTCAACACCGCCATCGAATCCGCGCAGCGCGCCGACACCCTGGTCTACGGCGTGCTCTTCGAGGATCCCGAAGCCTACGGAGGCGGCCCCGGCGGCATCCTGTTCCCCGGCGGCATGGGACGCGGACGGCGCGGCGGCATGGGACGCCCCATGCCCGGCGGCGGCATGGATCGCGCCAACGGCAAGAAGGTGCTGGAACAGATTTCCCGCGAAACCGGCGGACGCATGTTCCAGGTTTCGAAGAAACTGCCGCTCGCGGACATCTACAGCCAGATCGAAGAAGACCTACGCAACCAGTACAGCCTGGGCTACTCGCCGCCCGCTACCGCCGCCGGGGGATACCGCCACATCCATCTCACCACCAGACAGAAGGGCTTGATTGTGCAGACCCGCGAAGGCTACTATCCCACATAGAGGGGGCCCTCGCATTTTGTTTCCCTACGACCCGCAAATTCTCGCCGCCGTGTCGGCGCCCGCGCCCGCGGTGGCCGACATATTGCGCGCCATGGAGACCATCGACGGCGTCTGCCGCGACACCGACGGCCTGAAGTGGTTCAACCGGCTCTACCTCCAGGTGACCGGGGCCGTGAAGACGCGCATCGCCGACGGCGGCTTCACCGATACGGACTGGCTGGCGCGCCTGGATGTCGAATTCGCCGCACTGTACTTCTCCGCCCTGCGTTCGGCGCTCTCCGGAGGCGCCGCGCCCGGCTGCTGGCGCGCGGTGTTCGACCGCCGCGGCGAGGCCGCCATCGCGCGCATCCAGTTCGCACTCGCCGGCATCAACGCCCACATCAATCACGATCTCCCCTTCGCCATCGTCAACGCCTGCCGCACCGCCGGAATCGCGCCCTCCCACGCGCTGCCCGAGTACGCCGACTACACCCGGGTGAACTCCACGCTGGATGCCCTCGTAGAAACCGCGAAGCAGGAATTCAACGTCCGCCTGCCGGGCGATACGCTGCCCGCCGTCTCTCACCTGGAAGAAACAGTCGCCGCTTTTAGCGTCAGCGCCGCGCGCGAAGCCGCCTGGAACCAGGCCGAGATGCTGTGGGCCATCCGCAGCTTTCCGGCTCTCACCGCGCGCGCCGGAGAAGCCCTGGACGGCCTCGCCGCGCTGGCCGGTAAGACCCTGCTCGTGCCCGTCCCGGCCCCCTGATCGCGTTACCCGACGGTAGCCAGCACGTCGCCAGCGGCGACCGTGGCGCCTTCCTGCGTCGAAAGCGCCAGCACCCTGCCGGCGCGGTCCGCCTTCAGTTCGTTCTGCATCTTCATGGCCTCCACCACGACGATGCCCTGCCCCGGCGCGACCTCATCACCTTCGACCGCGAGCACGCGCACCACCTTCCCGGGCATGGGACTGGCGATCGTCTGCACGCCCTCGCCGCTTCCTCCGGCGCCCGTGCGCGACCAGCGGCGCGGATCGCGCACCACCACGTCGAAGCGGAACCCGTCGATCGTGACCGCCAGTCCGGCGGGCGATTCGCTCACGAACACGTCGTAGCTGCGCCCGTCGATCAGGATCGAGTACACGCCCGGCTCGGGCGTTTCCACGTGCGCCGCGCGCTCCGGCTCGCCATCCACACGGAAGCGGCAGGCGGGCGCTGGAGCGAGCACCTCCACGGTGCAATCGCTCCCGTTGACACTGAGTTCGCGCTTCATCGCAGCAAGTCCCTTCTGCCGGCGGCGAGCCAGCGGCTGGAATCCCGCGGCGGCGCCGGCCCTTCAGACTGCCGCGTGTGCAGCGCGGCGGCCAGCGCCGCGACCGCGGCGAGTCCGTCAGGCGGCGCCGGCGGCGGCGTGCGCGCGAAGAATTCGTCGATGAAGCCGGTATGCAGATGTCCGGCGCGGAACTCCGGGTCTTCCAGGATCTGCCGGAAGAAGGCGATGTTGGTGCGGATGCCGCCCACATCGTACTCGCGCAGCGCGCGGATCATGCGCGCGATCGCCGCATCCCGCGTATCGGCCCACACCGCCAGCTTCGCCAGCAGCGGATCGTACTCCATCGGCACCGTCCAGCCGTCGTACACGCAGCCGTCCAGCCGCACTCCCGGACCGTGCGGGCGCGTCAGCCGCGTGATCCGGCCCGGATACGGCAGGAAGTGGTTGTACGGATCCTCCGCGTAGATGCGGCATTCGATGGCCGATCCGCGCCACGAAACCTGCTCCTGCGCGATCTCCAGCCGCCGCCCCGCGGCGATCTCCACCTGCAACCGTACCAGGTCCAGCCCGGTCACGAGTTCGGTGATCGGATGCTCCACCTGCAGGCGCGTGTTCATCTCCAGGAAGTAGAAGCGGCGCTCCGCGTCCACCAGGAACTCCACTGTGCCCGCGTTGTAGTAGCCCGCCGCGCGGGCCGCGCGCTTGGCCGCCTCGCCCATCTCGTGCCGCATTTCGGGATGCAGCGCGACCAGCGGCGACGGGCTCTCTTCGATCACCTTCTGATGCCGCCGCTGGATGGAGCACTCGCGCTCGCCAAGGTGGATCATGTGGCCATGGCGGTCGCCCAGAATCTGGATCTCGATGTGGCGCGGCCGCTCCACCAACTTCTCCACGTAGACCTCGGCGCTGGAAAACGCGCGCGCCGCCTCGCTCGCGGCATCGCGCAGCGCGGCCTCGAGGTCGCTCTCCCGGCCCACCACCCGCATGCCCTTGCCGCCGCCCCCGGCCACCGCCTTGAGCAGCACCGGGTAGCCGTGCTCGCGTCCGAACTCGCGGGCTTCGTCGAGCGTGACTCCGTGCGCCGTCCCCGGCACCACGGGCGCGCCGCCGGCGATGGCCGCTGCGCGTCCGGCCGTCTTCGACCCCATCGCCCGGATGGAGGCCGCCGAGGGGCCGATGAACACGATCCCGGCGTCCTCGCACGCCGCGGCGAACTCCGCGTTTTCGCTGAGGAAGCCGTACCCGGGATGAATCGCCTCGGCCCCGTGCCTGCGCGCGGCGTCCAGTATCCGGTCGATGCGCAGGTAACTCTCGGCGCTCGGCGCGGGACCGATGTGCTCGGCCTCGTCGGCCATGCGTACGTGGTGCGAGGTGCGGTCGGCGTCGCTGTAGACCGCGACGCTGGCGATCCCCATCTCACGCAGCGTGCGGATCACGCGCAGCGCGATCTCGCCCCGGTTGGCGATCAGAACCTTGCGGAACACACGAGAGATTGTAGCAGGAGGGTCTGGCTCCGCCGGGCCGTAATGGAAGTACCGGCGCCGGTACTGGTATGGCCCGGCCCGGGAGACGCAGGCTATACTTTCACATGCACCGGCGCGCCCGGCCAGTCTTCGCGCGCCGGGGAGGGAACATGATACAGCTACCCGAATGTCACGTGCCGAGCCGCGCCGCCTGGGAGAAGATCCGCAAGACCGCCGAGGGGAAGTCCGGCCTGTCCAAAGTAAGTATGGGCAAGAGCCTGGACGCCTTTCACGCCGCCGCCGTGAAGAGCGCCAACACCGATAACCTGGCTCCCCTGAACCAGGCTATCTCCACGCTCAACACCGCGGCGAAAAGCTACCTGGAAGATGTCAAGAAGCTGAAGAAGTATCCCAAGCTGGAGAACGCCGTCAACCAGGAGATCATCGGCAAGCTCAGCGCCTTCGTCAAGAACATGGAGCAGGCCGCCCGCCAGGCCCAGGCCGAGATCAACCGCGTGGAGCACGAGATCGGCAACCGCATCGACATGGTCAAGCGGACCACCACCGAATGCAACAGCCGCCTCAACCCGGTTCTGGAAGATTTCGAGGACATGGTCGAAAAGTACAAGTTCGGCGTCCCGAAGAACGATGTGGCCACGGTCACGCAAAAGGTGAAGCAGTATGCCGGCCAGTTGGACGCCTTCAAGAAGGCGGTCGCCGAACTGGACAAGGCGCTGGTCGAAGTCATCACCGCGAACATCCGGGACCACCGCCCGGTCATCGACAAGCTCAACGGGGAACTCGGCCAGGCCAAGGAACGCATCAAGAAGACCAACACGGCGATCAACCTCGGGCTGGGCCGGACCATTGAAATCGGCACGTATCTCAAGACGGTCGTCGGCTAAATCGGGATCCGCCCTGCTAGAATTGGAGAGTCTCCAATATGGCGCAGGACACGACCGAAGGTTCGCTCAAAGAACGTGGGGTGCGCCTCACCCGCCAGCGGCAGATTCTGCTCGAACTCATCGATAAGACCGGCGAGCACCTCGACGCCGAACGCCTCTTCCAGATGGCCAAGGAGCGCGACCCGAAGATCAACCGGGTCACCGTCTACCGCACCTTGAAGATGCTCAAAAGCGGCGGCCTGGTGGATGAACTCGACCTGATGCACTACGGCGGCGACCAGCATTACTACGAGACCCGCCTCAAGCAGGAACACGCGCACATCATCTGCCTGCGCTGCGGCAAGGTGGAAGAGTTCTTCGGCGAACCGCTGCAGCGGCTGCGCAAACAGATCGAAAGCCACTTCGGATTCCAGATCCTGCTGGCGCGCACCGAGGTGGGTGGGTATTGTTCCCACTGCCAGACGCTGCGCGCGCGCGAGGTGGAAGAGTTGCGCGAAAGCCTCTCCGGCGGCGCCAGGCCGGACAAGCCCCCCGCGCGGCGTCCGCGGACGCGCCGAAGCTGAACATGGAAACCGGTAGCGTCCCCGCCGCGGCACCTTCCCCGGCATCCCTGGTGGTGGTGGATCCCGGCGGCAGCCGCGAACGCGTGCCGGTCGCTCCCCTGCCCTTCACCATCGGCCGGCAGCCGGGCGCCGGCCTGATCCTGCGCGACAGCCGCGTCTCGCGGACCCACGCCCGCATCTTCGCCGAGGGCGAAGCCTACGTCCTGGAAGACTGCGGATCGCGCCACGGCACGTTCGTCAACGGCAAGCGCATCGAGCGCCACACACTGAAGAATTCCGACCGCATCGATTTCGGCGCGCCGGATTCCTACCACCTGATCTTCGCGCTCGACGGCGTGGAGTTGAAACGGCTGATGGCGCAGGTGGGCGCGGCCGAGATGGCGCCGCCTCCCGGCGTGGGCGGCGGACTGGCCAAGCTGCGCGCCATCCTGGAGCTGGCCCGCACGCTGCAAAGCTCGTTTACGATCGACGAAGTGCTCACCAGCGTTGTGGATACCGCGCTGGCCATCACCGGGGCCGAGCGCGGCTTCCTGCTGCTGCGCGCCGGCGGCAAGAGCCTGGAAATCAAAGTCGCGCGCCACGCCAAGGGCCATCACCTGCGGGAAAGCGACCTGCGCGTGCCGCGCGAAGTGATCCACCGCGCGCTCGAGAACCGGCGCGAGTTGCTCTCCATGAATTTCGATCCGCTGGGCGAGGGCGACACAATGCCGCGGAACAGCGTCGCGGACCTCGAACTGCGCAGCGTGATCTGCGTGCCCCTGGTGCGCATCCGCGCCGGACACGGCGACACCACCAGCGTGCTCTCCACCGGCAACGAAACCGCCGGCGTGCTCTACATGGATTCGCGCATCGCCGCGGCGGACCTCGCGGGCGGCAATCGCGAACTCCTCCAGACGCTGGCCATCGAAGCCTCCACCGTGCTCGAAAACGCGCGCCTGCTGGAAGAAGAAGAGGCCAGGAGTCAACTCGAAGAGGAACTGCGGGTGGCCCGCAACATCCAGCAGAGCCTGCTCCCGGGAAGCCTGCCCGACGAAGGTTGGCTGCGCGCCAGCGGCAGCAGCGTGGCCTCCTACCAGGTGGGCGGCGATTATTACGACGTGACCCGGGTCACCCACTCCTGCTGGGCGGCCGTGGTGGCGGATGTTTCCGGAAAGGGCGTGGCTTCGGCGCTGCTGGCTTCCCTGCTCCAGGGCGCGCTGCTCACGGCGAGCGACACCCCCGAAGCGCTGACGCGGCGCATCGGCCGCCTGAACCGCTTCCTGCTCAGTCGCACCGGCGGTGAAAAGTACGCCACCGTGTTCTTCTCCCTGATCCACGAAAGCGGACGCATGGTGTACATCAACGCCGCGCATCCGCCGCCGATCGTCGTCCGCTCCGCCGGCGGCCGCGCCGAACTCGCGGCCAACGCCATGCCCGTCGGCATGATGGAAGACGCCGAGTATCCCACCGCGGAGGAGCGCCTCCTCCCCGGAGACAAGGTCGTGATCTACAGCGACGGCGTCACCGAGGCGCAGAATACCGAAGGCGAATTCTTCGGCCGCGGGCGGTTGCGTGACGCCATCGCCGGCGCCGCGTCCGGCGATTGCGCGGTGCTCCACGCGGCCATTCAGAAAGCGGTGGCCGACTACACCGAAGGCGCCGCGCAGTCCGACGACATCACCGTCGTCGTGCTGGAGTTTCCGGGCGGCGGTCCGCCCACCGTCTAGGTTCGGGAACCCGTCAATTTCAGCCGCTCTACCAGGTCTCTGCCGCTATCCGTCAGCTTCACGAACTCAGCCAGATTGTAGGTCGATCCCGACTTCATATCGCCGATATGTTTGCCCGGCAACTTCTCCAGAAGGCCCACGGAGACCAGATGCCGCAGTTCCGATCGGAGGCTGCCGCGGCCCTGGTAGTTTTGAGTCTTGCTCTGCGCCAGGTTCGACAGGTGCGTGCGTTGCGGTTCCGGTATCGCAAGTGAGAGGGCAAGAGTCGCTTCGCCTCCATCCTTCGGCGCCGCGGGTGGATTTTCGGCTGCCGCGGCTTTAATCGCCCGCCGGATCTTGTTGCAGGCCGGCCCCAGCGCCCCTACCAGCATGTCCGGATTCTCCGGGACGGTGAACATCGCGAGATTCAGGCCAAGCAGGTCGCTGGGAAGGCGCAGGTCCCCGGCACCCTTCGGCACGAGAACAAAACTGCGTCTGTGGCCCAGGCGTCCAACGAACAGCCCCAGTTCGAAGATCACGTTGTCGCGCGCGGCCTTCATCTCCTCGCCGCGAATCCTGACCAGATCGTCCGGCGCAAACACGAACAGGCCGAATTCCGCTTCGTCAAGAGCATCCAAGAGCGATTCCAGAGCGAACTTCGAGATCTCGAACCAGCCCTGGTTCCAGACGACCGGTTGCGAGCAATCGTCCAGGTTCTCCTGGGCCGCGTACGCGATATCGAGGCTGAGGCTTTCGCTCGATGACCCGATAAAGAGCGTCGGCTTCATACTGTCCTCCTGCCGGAGCGCGCGGGCTCACCGCGACCGGACAGTGGCGGGATGCCCTCTCGATTAAATCCGACAGGAATTGGCGTGTCAACCGGTGCCTCCCGGTTATGGGTGGCGTTACGGTTTCCCGGACCGGCCGGGCCTGTCCGGCCCTCTACTTGATCACCGTGCCGGTCACCGCGTTCACCAGCGCCGCGTAGCCGTTCTTCGTGGTTCCCCACATCACGTACCACACCGGTGCCGGGTAGCGCGAGGCGTTGCCCAGGTGAAAAGTAGCCTTCATATTCGGATGCGTCTTCAGCCAGCCCGCCGCCTTTTCCGCCGCGGCTTTGTACGCCGCGTCGGAATCCACCAGAAATTCGCTGTTGGCGAACGTCTTGCTCGTCGGCGTCGCGCCCGCCCACGGCACCGCGCCGCCGACGTTGATCCCCTTCAATACGCCGGCTTCGCCGTTGGCCACGGCGTAGGTGAAGATGCGGGCCTCCTTGCGGCCCGGCGAAACGAAGGTCACCGTCCACAGCCCCGCCTTGCCGCCCTCGTTTTCGATATTCGGGACCTCCCCGCTGACCACGCTGAGCGCCAGCAGGTCCGTAGCCCAGGCGCGGCCCGCCTTGTACATTTCGTAATACGCCGTTTGGGCGGTGACAGCCTCCGGCGGCTTGGCAGGCTCTTTGGCTGCTGCCTTCCCTGCGTCCACCGGTGCTTTCGGGGCTCCCGAACAAGCCCACAGCGCGAACGCGGCAACCAGGACAGTTCCAGTTGATAAGACCCGTTTATGCATAATTCACCACCCCTATTATGCGCGCGCCGGAGCGGCGGGGATAGCCTCCGCGGGTCTTTATTCGCAGCGCAGCGCCACCATCGGGTCCACCCGCAGCGCCCGCCACGCCGGTATCGCCGAAGCCAGCAGTGAGATGAAGAGGATGATGCCGCAGGCCCCGGCATACACCACCGGATCGCCCGGACTCACCGACACCAGCGCGGCGGATGCCATCCGCGAAAGCGCCGCAGCCGCCAGTGTCCCGAGCGCCAGGCCGATCGCCGCCAGGGTCAGGCCCTGCCGCAGCACCAGCAGCATCAACGCCCGCGGCTCCGCCCCCAGCGTCATGCGGATGCCGATCTCCGCCGTCCGCCGCGCCACCGAATAGGCCATCACGCTGTACAACCCGAGCCCCGCCATCAACAGCCCGAGCCCGCCCAGCACGTTCAACAGCACCGCACCGACCTTCTGCCCGTAGAGCGAAGCCGAGATGTACTCGGTCAGCGGCATGCTGTCGAAAACGGTCATGGACGGGTCGATCGCCGCCGCGTTGCGCCGCATCGCGGAGATGGCGCCGTTCACCGGTCCGGCCGTGCGGACATAGAACGTCAGGCCGTATTCCGGGCGGAACACCTGCCGGATCGGCACGTACAGGAAGGGCTTCGGACTCTCGGTGAGCTGGCGGTACTTGATGTTCTCCACCACTCCGACCACCGTGAACCACTCGCCCCATCCGCGCACCCTGCGGCCGAGCGGATCGCGTCCGCCGAAGAAGCGCCGGGCGAATTCTCGGTTCACGATCATGACCTTGCGGTACTCGGGATCGTCGTGCAGCCTGGTGGCCGTGTCCGCGAGAGTGAAATCGCGGCCCGCCAGCAGCGGGATGCGCATCAGGTTGAAATACCCGGGCGCCACCAGGTCGCGCTCGATCTTCATGTTCTCGTTGCGTCCGGCTACGTAACCCTCCACCTCGATGGGCTCCCAGTTTCCGCCGCTGAATCCCAGCGGCGGAGTATCGTCGTAGCTCACCGCCACCACGCCCGGTGTCTGCTCCATGGCTTCGCGCAGGCGGCGGCAGAACGCGTCCGACTGCTGCGCGTTGTAGCCCGCGGTGGAAAGGTCGAACCGCGCCAGCGCGACCCCGCCGGGCACGAACCCCGGCTTGATCTCCTGTGCCTGCCGGAAACTCTTGAGGAACAGCCCCGCACCCACCAGCGCGATCGCCGCCAGCGCGACTTCGGACACCACCAGCGGCCCGCGCAGCCGGTTGGAATGCAGTCCGGCGGCGCCGCGCCCGCCCTGCTTCAGAACTTCGTTCACATCGGCGCGCGCCGCGCTCAGCGCCGGACCCGCTCCGGCCAGAATCGCCACCGCGCAGGCCAACATCGCGGTGAACAGCAGCACGCCGCGGTCGAGATCCGGCTGCAGCACCGCCGGCGACGCCACGCGCGGCAGCAGCCAGCGCAGCGAACTCCCCAGCCAGTCCGCGATCGCCAGGCCCGCCGCCGCGCCGCCCAGCGCCAGCATCAGGGTCTCGGTCAACAACTGCCGCCCCAGCCGCGACGGCGCCGCGCCCATCGCCAGCCGGATGCTGAACTCCTTGCGCCGCCCCGTTGCGCGGGCCAGCAGCAGGTTCGCCAGGTTCGCGCACACAATCAACAGCAGCAGGCAGCTTGCCCCCATCAGGATCGTCACCGGCGCCAGAATCACCGCCTGCGGCGTGAAGTGCCCCTTCCATAGCGGCAGCACGTCCGCGCCCACCCCCTGGTTGGTGTCCGCGTCGAGCACGGCCATTCGGCCCGCCAGCGCCCGCGCTTCGCTACGCGCCTGCGCGATCGTCACCCCCGCTTTCAGCCGCGCCAGCATCGTGAAATTGCGCGTATTGCGGTCGCGCAGCATCCACGTGCCCGTGTGGGTCAACTGTCCGTACATGGTCACCGGCACCCACATTTGAAAATCCAGCCCGGTCTGCGAGCCGTGAAATTTCTCCGGCGCTACCCCGATGATGGTGAACGGCGTGCGATTGATTCGAAGCGTGGCGCCGATGGCGGCCTCGCTCAGCCCGTACCGCGCATTCCAGAATTCGTGGCTGATCACTGCGACCGCGTGCGCGTTCTGCGCGTCGTCGCGCTCCGCCCCCGCGAAAAAGCGCCCGATCTCGGGCCGCACCCGCATCATGTCGAAGTAATTGCCGGAGACGAGTTCGCCCCACACCGGCTGCGTGTTCTCGTCGCCGACCGCCAGCGTCGCGGGCTGAATCGCCGCGATCGCCTCGAACGATCGCAGATGGTCGCGGTAATCGCGATAATCGAGAAACGACGTCGTCAGGGGATCCCCGTTGGCCGCCGTGTTCTCCACCGCCACCACGCGGTCCGCATCGCCCGCGCCCGGCAGCGGATTCAGCAGCAGGGCGTGCATCCAGCTGTAGACCGTCGTGTTGGCGCCGATCCCGACTCCGATTGTGAGAATCGCCACGGCCGCGAACGCCCGGTTCCGGCCGATGCCGCGCATTGCGTAGCGCAAATCCTGTCTGAACGTGCCCATATCGCTTACCGCCTGCGTAGCGCACGCCGCGTGCCGCCCGCGGATGCTTCAAACATACACGTTCCGCAAGCCGCGCGTGCACGGATGTGGGACACGGTGCGCGAAATCGGACACCCGGGGACGCTTATTCCGCCCGCAGCGCCGTCATCGGCGAAATCGACGCGGCTACGCCCGCCGGAATCATTGCCGCCGTGCCGGCGCAGATCGCCAGCGCCCCCGCCGCTACCGCCAGCGCCGCCGGATCCCAGAACGGAACCTCGTACAACTGGCTGGCGATCAGCCGCGCCGCGCCCACCGCCAGCGGAATCCCCAGCGCCAGCCCCGCCGTCACGTTGACCAGCGCGCCGCGCAGCACCAGCCGCACCACCTTGCCGCGATCCGCGCCCAGCGCCATGCGAATGCCGATCTCGTTGGTGCGCCGCGCCACCGTGTACGCCGTGACGCCATAGAGTCCCACCGCCGCCAGAATCAGTGCCACCACCCCGAACAGCCCCGCCAGGCTGGCCACGGCGCGCTCCTGATCGAACTGCAGCGCCACCTGCTCCCGCAGCGTGCGCACGCTGTTGATCGTCAGGTTCGGGTCGATCCCCGACAGGGTGCGGGTCAGCACCGGCTCCAGCGCGCCCGGCTCCAGGTTCGTCTTCAGCAGCAGCCCGCCGATGAAGTGCGATTGCGCCTCCACCCGCTTCAACGTGGGGTCGTTGTACGCCACGTACTGCGCCAGCGGCACGTAAAACATCGGTCGCGCCGGACGGCTCAGCCCGAAGCCCGCGAACTTCGCGTCGCGCACCAGACCCACGATCCGGAACGTGCCCGCGTTCTCCGGCAGATTGAGCCCGAAGTGCTGTCCGAGCGGATCTTCGCCGCTCTTGAAGAAGCGCCGGGCGAAGGCTTCATTCACGATCGCGACCGGCTCCGCGGTGTCATTGTCGCGACGCTCGAAGAACCGTCCGCGCACCAGCCGCACGCCCAGGTTCTGCAGGTAATCCGCGCTCACCCGGTCCCAGGAAGATCCCGATTGCCCATCCATCTTCGCCGCCGGATGCCCGGACACGAAAATCAGCTCTCCCCAGTTGTCCGTCAGCGGATTGTAGAGCGCCAGTCCCGCTCCGCTCACCCCCGGCAGGCGATTCAGTCCATCCTCGATCTTGCGGTACAGCGACGCCAGTTGCGGCTGTGTGTACGTCGCCGGAGGGCGATTCAGGGACACGAGCGCGCGGCCCTCGATGGGGTACCCGAACTGCTGGTTCTGAAGCCGGTCCAGGCTGCGCCCCAGCATGGTGGCGCCGGCCACCAGCACCACCGATAGCGCCGCCTGCACGATCAGCAGCGCCCGCCGCGCCGGCGACGAGCGATCGCTCGTGCTCCGTCCCGCGCCGCGCAGCGCTTCCAGCGGACTCGTGCGCGTTGCCAGCCACGCCGGAGCCGCGCCGAACAGAATCCCGGTCAGCAGCGTCACCGCGAAGGTGAACGCCAGCACCAGCGGAGACGGCAACGTGCTGATCGGGATGAAGCGCGCTCCGCGAAACGCCAACGACAGCAGCAGCCGCGCCGCGAGCACGGCCACTCCCAGCCCCGCGATTCCGCCCGCGATGGCCAGCACGATCGCCTCCGCCAGAGCCTGCCCCACCACGTGGCGCGCGCCCGCGCCCACCGCCAGGCGCAGCGCCGTCTGCCCGCGACGCGCCACCGCCCGCGCCAGCAGCAGGTTCGCCACATTCGCGCAGGCGATCAACAGCACCATGCCGCACACCGCCAGCAGGATCTGCAGGCTGCGCCCGTACTCCTCCTTCATGACCGCGACTCCCGCGCCCGCCGGCACCACGTTGATCGCCTGCTTGGGCAGCGTGCGCATCACGTCCGGCATCCAGTTCGAAGGGTAGCCGGA
>JAFDVU010000061.1 GCA_018268835.1 Acidobacteriota bacterium
TTCATCGTCAACGAAAACGGGGATTACTTCTGGCTGGACCGGCTGCACCTGGCCGCGATCGGACGTTTTGTGCTGTTTCGCTCGGGATTGGGCGGGGCGGGCGCGGTGCGCACGCTGGTGCGGCTGATCTCCTTCCCGTTCGCGCTGATGTATCTGTTACTCTATGCAACGACCGCGCACGCCCGCCGGGCGCTGCGCCGAGGTTGAAACCACGATGAAAGCCATTCAGGTTCACACTCCTGGCGGAGCGGAGCAGTTGCAACTGGTGGAAGTTCCGGTGCCTCAGCCTGGTCCGAGGCAGGCACTGGTGCGCGTCGCGGTGAGCGGCGTCAACTTCATCGACATATACTTCCGCACCGGGCTGTACAAGTCCGACATCCCGATCGCGATCGGCTGCGAAGGCGCGGGCACGGTGGAAGCGGTGGGCGCGGAGGTGACGGAAGTGGCGCCGGGGGACCGTGTAGCGTGGGCGATGCCGCGGGGATCCTACGCGGAGTACACGGCGATCGCGGCGGCGCAACTGGTGCCGATTCCGGCGCACGTGGATTTTTCGTCCGCGGCGGCGGCGATGCTGCAGGGCATGACGGCGCACTACCTGACGCACTCGACTTACGCGCTGAAAGCGGGGGATTCGTGCCTGGTGCACGCCGCCGCCGGCGGCGCGGGCGGGTTGGTGGCGCAGGCGGCGAAGATGCTGGGAGCGCGCGTATTCGGCACGGTTTCCACGGAGGCCAAGGCGGCGGTGGCGCGCGGCAACGGCGTGGACGACGTCATCCTCTACACGCAGGTGGAATTCGACGCCGAAGTGCGGCGCCTGACCGGCGGCAAGGGAGTGGACGTGGTCTACGATTCGGTGGGCAGGACCACGTTTGAGAAGAGCCTGAACTGCCTGCGGCCGCGCGGGTTGCTGGCCCTGTTCGGCCAATCCTCGGGCAGCGTGCCGCCCTTCGACATCACGGGGCTGAACACGAAGGGCTCGCTGTTCCTCAGCCGGCCCAGCCTGGGCCACTACCTGCTCACGCGCGAGGAATTGCTGTGGCGTGCGGGCGACGTGCTGAAGTGGATCGAAGAGGGCAAGCTCAGACCCCGGGTGGAGCGCGTGTACCCGCTGGCCGACGCCGCCGCGGCGCATCGCGACCTGGAAGGCCGAAGCACGACCGGCAAGCTGCTGCTGGCCGTCTCCTGACGCAATGTCGCTGAAGGCCAAGCTGACGGTAGGCAGCGTGCTGCTGGCGACCTTGATCGTCACGCTGATTTCGGCGGTCGACCTGGGGAGCCTGGCGGAGTTTCAGTTCGCCTCGACGCTGGAGCGCGCGGAACTGATCAAGCTGAGCGCGACGGAGGCGGTGAAGGACACGCTGAACCGTCCGCGCCAGCCCTCGCTACAGGAGGCGCTGCGCGATCCCTCGCTCACCGAGACGTGGCTCAAGCTGATTGGGCAGAGCAAGACGATTTCCGAGATCGCGGTGATCAGCGAACCGCCGCCGGAGGACGTGCTGGCGAGCACGGTGGCGGCGCACATCGGATCGCGGGCGCACACGAATCCGGATTTCGCGAGGTTCGTCAAGCGCGCCGGGCTGTGGGATAAGCTGCGGGTGCTGACCAATCGCGACACCCAGTATTTTCAGCTTGACGAAGACCTGGGCTCGGGCGGGGTGGTGTACTTCAAGCTGCGGCTGATCATCGACCCGACGTTCCTGCGCAACGACCTGGGCCCGTCGCTGGCGGACAACGCGCGCATCGCGGTGTTCTCGGTGGCGGGCGCGGTGCTGGTCACGTTCCTGTTCAGCGCGGTGGCGTTCCGCAAACTGGGGCGGATCGGGCGGATGCTGGACCTGGTGGAGCGCGGCGAGTTCGAGCCCGAGATCGCAGCCGAAATCCCCGGCAAGCCGGCCAGCGACGAGCTTTCCATCATCGCTTCGAAGGTGAGCCTGCTGGGACAGCGGCTGCGCGGCGCGCAGTTCGAGGTGTCGGATTTGCGGGGCAATATCGACCGGCTGCTGCAGGACCTGGAAGACGCGGTGCTGCTGTTCAACCGCGAACGGCGGCTGGTGTCGGCGTCGGGCTCGGTGACCCGGTTCCTGGGGCGCGAGCGCGCCGAGTTGCACGGAGAACCCCTGGGCGAAGTGTTCCCGGAGGACACGCCGGTGGGCATGCTGGTGGCCGAGGCGGCGGAGACCGGGCATCCGCTGCGCAACCGGCGGGTCCCGTGGTTCGGCAACGGCAACGGCACGCCGGCAGTGGTGCTGCTGAGCGTGGACATTGTGGAGAGCCTGCCCGGGGGATCGCCCGCGGCCAGCGGATTTCTGGTGCGGCTGCGCGATCCCGAGGCGCAGCGCAAACTGGGCCGCGAACTGCAGACGGCGGACCGGCTGGCGGCGATCAGCAAGGTCACCAGCGGAGTGGCGCACGAGGTGAAAAACCCGCTCAACGCGATCCTGCTGCACGTGGAGGTGGCCAAGGCCAAGCTGGCCAAGGGCGATACCGACGTGGCGCCGCAGATGCAGATCATCGCCAGCGAGATTCTGCGGCTGGACCGGGTGGTGCGCACGTTCCTGGATTTCACGCGTCCGGTGGAGTTGAACCTGACGGCGGTGCCGCTGGCGGGATTCGTGAGCGAGATCGCGGAGTTGGCGCGCCCGCAGGCGGCGGCGGCCGGGATCCAGGTGGACGCGCGGCAGGACGCGGGCGGAGTGGAAGTGCGGGCGGACCGCGACCTGCTCAAGCAGGCACTGTTGAACCTGGTGGTCAACGCCATCGAGGCGATGCCGGAGGGGGGCGCGCTGACGATCGCGGCAGTGGCTTCGGGGGACAGCGCGGAGATCCGGATCACCGACACCGGGCGGGGCATCCCGCCGGAACTGCGCGAAAAGATTTTCCGGTTGTACTACACGACCAAGCAGGGCGGCAGCGGAATCGGGCTGGCGATGACGTTCCGGATCGTGCAATTGCACGATGGTACAATCGATTTCACCAGCGAACCGGGGAAAGGCACCACCTTCCTCATCCGCCTGCCGATTGCGGTGTAGGAACAAATGAAGCTCGCGCCAGCCTGCATTGCCGCGGGGCTCGCCCTGATGAGCGCCGGATGCGTAGTTTCCGGCAAGAACGCGAAGAATGCCGCGGCGACGCCCGCCGCCGTGAAACCGGCGGCCGCGCCGGCGCCCGCGCCTCCGCCGCAACCGTTATCCATTCCGCAAACACAGGTGGAACTGCCGCGTCCGCAGCCGGTTGACCCGGCGGCATTGTCGCCGAATACGCCGCCTCCGGTGGAGGCCGCGGCGCCGCCTCCGGTACAGCGTCCGCCGGCGCGTCCCAGGCCGGAGCGGCGGGTGGAAGCGCCGGCGACGCCGGCGGCGCAGCCGGCCGCGCCCGAACCCGCGCAGCCGCAGATTCAGGAGATCGTGCCGCCGGCCGAGGCGCGCCGGCTGCAGGACCAGGCGCAGGCGCGGCGCCGCGAGGTGGAGCAGATCCTGGAACAGTTGCGGCGGCGGCGCCTGAACGCGGCGCAGCGCAACGTGATCACCAACATCAACGCGTTCGTGCTCTCCAGCCTGGACGCGGAAAAGCGCGGCGATATGAAACTGGCCGACGCGCTTGCCGACCGCGCGCAGGTTCTGGCCAAAGACCTCTTCGATGGAAAATAACCCGTACGAAATTCGCCGGCGCACGGTCGCCGAAAATCTTGCCGCGCGCCGCCTGGATGGGATGCTGGTATGGCTCAGCCCCAACCTGCGCTACCTCAGCGGCTTCACCGGGAGCAACGGCGCGCTGCTGGTGACCGCCGAAGACGCGATCCTGATCACGGATTCGCGGTACACGATTCAGGCCGCGCAGCAGACCACGTGCCGGGTGCGGATCGCAAGCGGGGCGACGGTGCTGGAGGCGGCGGCGGCGATCGCGCGCCTGCGGCTGCGGCGCATCGGCTACGAGCCGGCGCGCATGACGTGCGACACGTTTCAGGCGATCGATTCGCGCCTGCCGCTGAAGGCGTCGCTGGTGGCGGCCGGGGGCTGGATCGAAGAGCTGCGGATGGTGAAATCGCCCGCGGAACTGGCGCTGATCCGGCGCAGCGTGGAGGTGAATTCGCGCGCCTTCGAAGAGACCGTGGCGCGGCTGAAACCGGGGACACGCGAGCGCGACCTGGCGGCCGAACTGGAGCACCGGATGCGCCGCCTGGGGGCGGAGAAGCCGAGCTTCGACACGATCGTCGCCGGCGGAGCGCACTCCGCGCTGCCGCACGCCGAACCCGGGGCGGCGCGCCTGGAGCGCGGCCTGGTGGTGGTGGATATGGGCGCGATGGTGGACGGGTACGCGAGCGACATGACCCGTATGCTGCACGTGGGCGCGCCGGGCACGAAGGCGAAACGGATGTACCGCGCGGTGCTGGAGGCGCAACTGGCGGCGATCGACGCGGTGCGTCCCGGGGCGCGCACGGCGGCGGTGGATGCCGCGGCGCGGCGCGTGCTGAAGGCCCACGGGCTGGACAAGGCGTTCACCCATTCGACCGGGCACGGGCTGGGGCTGGAGATCCACGAACCGCCGCGGCTGGGGCGCAAGGACAACCTGCGGCTGAAGGAAGGCATGGCGGTGACGATCGAGCCAGGAGCGTATGTAGAAGGCTTCGGCGGAATCCGCATCGAGGACACCGTGGTGGTGACGGCGGGGGGCTGCGAGATTCTGACCCCGACATCGAAGGAGCTGCGGGTCATCGGGTAGCGGGGCGGCTACACTAAAAGACTGATGCGACTCTTCACCGGACTGGACCTGCCGGCCGACGTCACCGCAGGGCTGGAGCGCCTGCTGCGCCGGCTCAAGCCCACCGCGCGCATTCAATGGAGCCCGCCGGAGAACCTGCACATCACCACCAAATTCATCGGGGAGTGGCCCGAGGAGCGGCTGGGCGAACTGCGTGATGCGCTGGGGGCGATTGCCGGCCGCGAGGCGCCGCGGGTGGCGATCCGGCGGGTGGGGTTCTTCCCCAATCCGCACGCGCCGCGCATCTTCTGGTGCGGGATCGAGGCGCCGGGGCTGGCGGAACTGGCGGCGGACACGGACGAGGCCACCGCGCGGCTCGGGATCGCGCGCGAAGACCGGCCGTTTTCCCCGCACCTGACGCTGGCGCGCATCCGGGAGCGATGCGACCTGCAACCGCTGCGCGAGGCCATCGCGGCGCTGGACTCGCTCGAATTCGGCGCCTTCGAGGCGCGCGCCTGGTTCCTGTACCGGAGCACGCTGAAGCCGGGCGGGAGCGTGTACACTAAGCTTGCGGAGTTTCCGTTCATCAAGCCATGATTCCCCTCCTGGTGGTGGGGATCGCGTACCTGCTCGGCGCGATCCCGTTCGGGTATGTTCTGGTCCGGTGGAAGACCGGCAAGGACGTGCGCGCCGAGGGCAGCGGCAACATCGGCGCCACCAACGTGATGCGTACCACGGGCCGCGCGGCGGGCGTGGCGACGCTGCTGCTGGACATCGCCAAGGGCTGGCTGGCGGTGTGGATCGCCGGGCGGCTGACGGAGCACGACACGGTGTGGATGAGCGTGGCGGCGCTGGCGGTGATGGCGGGACACGCCTACCCGGTGTTCCTCCGGTTCCAGGGCGGGAAGGCGGTGGCGAGCTTCGTGGGGGCATTTTTGTGCCTGACGCCGGGGGCGCTGGCGGTCGAAGTAGTTATATTTGTAGTAATGGTGAGCTGGACGCGCTATATTTCCATGGGCTCGATTGTGGGCGCGGCTACTTTCCCGCTGGCGGTGTGGCTGATCACCAAGATGGGGGTTCCCGCGCTGGCTGCGGCTGTGGCCGGCGCCTTTATTATCTACAGACATAGTAGTAATCTGCAGCGATTGCGCGCAGGCACGGAGAACCGGTTCAAGTTGTGAAGAATCTGTCGATTATAGGGGGCGGGAGCTGGGGAACCGCGCTGGGGATCGCGCTTGCGCCGCGTTTTCCGCAGGTGAAGCTGTGGGTCTACGAGGACGACCTGGCGGAGCGGATCCGCCGGAGCCGGGTGAACGACGTTTACCTGCCGGGATTCGCCCTGCCGGGGAATGTGGAAGCGGAAAGCGACCTGGGCGCGGCGCTGGAGGGAGCGGAGATCGTGCTCAGCGTGGTTCCGTCCCACGTGACACGGGAATTGTACCGGCGGATGCTGCCCCATCTGCGGCCGGGGATGTGCTTCGTGAGCGCCACCAAAGGATTGGAAAACGGCAGTCTGCTACGAATGTCGGAGGTGATTCGGGAGGTAGTGGCCCCGGCGTTCGAGCCGCAGGTGGCGGTGATTTCCGGCCCGACGTTTGCGCGGGAGGTCGCGGCGGGGGAGCCGACCGCCCTGGTGGTGGCGTCCGAGCGGGGAGAACTGGCCGCGGAGGTGCAGGCGGCGTTCGCCGGGCCGGCGTTCCGGCTGTACACGAGCTCGGATCCTACAGGAGTAGAGATTGGTGGCGCGATCAAGAACGTGGTGGCGATCGGAGCCGGAGTGCTGCACGGGATGGGGCTGGGGCACAATGCCATGGCGGCGCTGATCACGCGGGGGCTGGCGGAGATGGCGCGGCTGGCGGCGGCGATGGGCGCGCAATCGCGCACGCTGGCGGGTCTGGCGGGGCTGGGCGACCTGGTGCTGACCTGTAACGGGGAGTTGAGCCGCAACCGGACGGTGGGGATCGAACTTGCGCGGGGGCGGAACCTGGAGGAGATCGTGGCTTCGATGCGGATGGTGGCGGAAGGGATCAAGACCACCAACGCGGCGGTGGAACTGGCGGGGCGGCACGGGATCGAAATGCCGATCGCGGCGCAAATGTACAAAATGCTGCATCACGGGATTTCCCCGAGGGAGGCGATTCGGAGCCTGATGGACCGTTCCCTCAAAGACGAGTAGAGCGCTACCCTGAAATTCTTCGGAACCAGCGCGCAACACGCGATGAACCAGCGGGTTAATCCAGATATGGGAGGAGCCTTGGCGGCTCTGGACTTTGACGCGGAGTTGATGCTCCGGGTCAGAGAGGGAGATGGAGCGAGTTTCGGTGTATTGCTGGACAAGCACCGCTCGTCCGTAGTTCATTTTCTCTTCCGGATGGTTCAGAATCGCGCCGTGGCCGAGGAACTGGCGCAGGAGGTGTTCCTGCGCGTGTACCGGTCGCGCGCGACGTATGAGCCGACGGCGAAGTTCACCACCTGGCTGTTTCGGATCGCGACGCACCTGGCGCTGAATGCGCTGAGGGACGGCCGGCATGACCGTTCGCAGGAGCGGCTGGACGACGATTCCGGCGATCTGCCGGCGCGGCAGGTATCGGACGGGCGGCCCAACGTTGAGCATGCACTGCTCAACGAGGCCCGCCTGGAGGAGATCCGCCGGGCGATTGCCGCGCTGCCGGAGAAGCAGCGCGCGGCGGTGCTCATGCACAAGTACGAAGAGATGGAGTATTCGCAAATCGCTAAGGTTCTAAACTGCTCGGAATCGGCGGTGAAGTCGCTGCTGTTCCGGGCCTATGAAACGCTGCGGGCGCGGCTGGCGCACCTGGCGTGATGGTGACACCGATGAATTGCCCTTTGGAGACTCGCGAGACCGCGGAGTTGCTGCTGGATTATTGCCGGCGCCGGCTTTCGCCGGAGCGCGCCGCGATGCTGGAAAACCACATGCAGACGTGTACCGCCTGCCGCGGCTTCGCCGAGAGGCAGCGGGCGGTATGGGAGGCGCTGGACGGCTGGGAAGCGGCGCCCGTGTCGGCCGATTTCGACCGGCGGCTCTACCGGCGGATCGAAGGCGAGACCTCGTGGCTGGAGCGGCTGTCCGGGCGCCTGCGTCCGCTGCTGGCTTACCGCGGAGTGCCGGTGGCGGCGGCGGCGTGCCTGGTGATCGCGGCCGGCCTGCTGATGGAGCGTTCGGCGACGCCGGTACCCACGGCTGCCGTGGCGCAAAAGGTCAACGTGGAAGTACAGCCGGAACAGGTGGAGAAGGCGCTGGACGCCATGGACCTGATCAGCGAGTTCAACGACAAGGTACGTCCGGAGAAGCCCCAGGCCAAGCTGTGAGGCGATGAAGCGAGCGTTTCAGTTCGGGATATTTCTGCTGGTAGCGGCGGCGGAAGCCGCGGCGCAGCAGAAGAACCCGCCGCGGCAGGCGCCCCGGCAACAGGCGCCGCCGCGCGCGATGCCGAAGGCGGGTCCCGCGCCGCACCCGGCCGGGCCGCAGGCCTTCCCCAAGGCGGGTGGGGCGGCGCGCATGCCGGCGCCTTCCGGCGCCGGAGCCGTGGAGCGGTTGCTGGCGATGCCGCCGGAGCAGCGCGACCGCATCCTGGAGAAGTTGCCCCCCCAGCAGCAGGAGAACCTGCGCAGGCGTTTCGAACAGTTCGATAAGCGTCCGCCGGAGGAGCGCGCCCGCCTGCTTGACCTGTGGAAGCGGATGGAAAGTCTGCCGCCGGAGAAGCGGCAACTGCTGACGCGGCAAATGCAGGCGTTCAACGCGCTGCCCGACGATCGCCGGACGGCACTGCGGCGCGCACTGAACCAGTTGGGCAAGCTGCAGCCCGAGGAGCGGCAGTCCCGGCTGGAGAGCGAGGGTTTCCGGAAGCGCTTCTCGCCGGCGGAGCTACAGATGCTGTCCGACATTGCGGAGAACTATCCGTTCCCCGGGAGATAGAGGGCTCTGCCGGACTGCGCCGGCGGGAATGCCTGCCGGAGGCCCAGGGGTCTTTCAAGCAGAAAAGGCCGGCATCCAGGGGAGAACCCCGGGCCGGCCTCTGGTTGAATTCGGTTTGCGTCTTAGAGGTGCGCGTCCAGCATTTTCTGGACTTCGCTCTTACCGATGGCGCCGACGCGCTGCTCCACCACCTGGCCGCCCTTGAAGAGCAGCAGGGTGGGGATGCCGCGCACGTTGTAGCGCATGGCGGTCCCGCCATTGGAATCGACATCGAGCTTGCCGATCTTCGCCTTACCGGCGTAGTCGGTCGCCACGGCGTCAATCGTCGGACCCATCTGTCTGCAAGGCCCACACCATTCGGCCCAAAAGTCCACCAGGACCGGGACGTCCGACCGGAGCACATCCTGGTCGAAACTCGCGTCGGTGAAGGTTAACGTGTTCAAACCTGCCATTTTCTCTCCTGCTAATTAGAATCACAGTCGGGCAAAAAGATTCAGCGCGCGGAAACCATCCGCCGGTAGAGCGCGGAGTACGCGGCGGCCGAAGCTTTCCAGGAAAAGTCCTTGTCCATGCCCCGGCGCATCATCGCCTCCCACCCGGTGCGGTCGGCATAGGCCGCCGCCGCGGCGCGGATGGCGTCCCGGAAGGCCTCGCCCGAATACGCGGCGAACTTGAATCCAGTGCCCTCCTCGATGGTATCATCCAGGCCGCCGGTGGCGCGGACCACGGGGACGGTACCGTAGCGCAGGCTGTAGATCTGGTTGAGGCCGCAGGGTTCGTAGGCGCTGGGCATGAGGAAGAGGTCGGCTCCGGCTTCTATGCGGTGGGCGAGGCCGTTATCGAAGCCGATGCGGACGGCCACGCGGCCGGGGAATTCGCCCTGGATGCGGCGGAAGAAATCCTCATACTCGGGCTCGCCGGTGCCGAGGGCGACCAGGTAGCCATCGAGGGCGACGATTTCGCCGATTGCCTCCGCGATGAGGTCGGCGCCCTTCTGGCGGGTGAAGCGGGAGACGATGCCGAAGAGGGGGCGGCCGATGGCGTTCTCGGGGAGGCCGAACTCGGCGAGGAGTTGGCGCTTGCAGACGGCCTTGCCGGAGAGGTCGGCGGCGGAGTAGCGGGCCGGAAGGTGGGCGTCCACTTCGGGGCTCCACTCGCGGTAGTCGACGCCGTTGAGAATGCCGGAGAGATCGGCGGAGCGGGCGCGCAGGGAGCCGTCGAGGCCGAAGCCGTACTCCGGGGTCTGGATTTCGCGGGCGTAGGTGGGGCTGACGGTACTGAGCGCGTCGGCGTAGGCGATGCCGCCCTTGATGAAGCTGACGCGGCCGTAGAACTCCATGCCGTCGGGGCGGATGAGGCCGGCATCGAGGCCGACCTCGGCGAGGGCGGACTTGGGGAAGAGACCCTGGTAGCCGAGGTTGTGGATGGTGAAGAGGGTGCGGCAGCCGAGGAAGGTGGGATCGGTGGAGAAGGTGGTGCGGAGGTAGGCGGGGACGAGTCCGGCCTGCCAGTCGTGGCAGTGGAAGACGTCGGCGCGAAAGAGGTGGCGGGCCACGCCGAGGGCGGCGCGCGCGAAGACGGCGAAGCGGAGGTGGTTATCGGGAAAGTCCATGCCGCCGGATTCGCCGTAGAGGCCCGGGCGGTCGAACAGGGGCGGGCAGTCCACCAGGTAGACGGGGAAGGGCGCGGCGGCCTGATAGATATTGGTTTCGAAGATTCTGGGACCGAAGTGGACGTAGAGTTTGTCCCACACGCGCCGGGCGGACTTGAGATCGATGGAGCGGTAGCGGGGCAGGACGACGGCGGCCTCATCCCCGAAATCCGCCAGCGCCGAAGGCAAGGCACCGACCACGTCGGCCAACCCGCCGGTTTTGGCAAACGGAGCGGCCTCGGAGGAGATCATGAGGATGCGGGGCACGAGGAAATTGTAGCAGGGGAGGGGGGATGGGGGATGTGCGTGGGGGGCGGGGGCCGTTTCAAGAAGTTAGGAGTTGAGAAGTTAGAAGTTAGAAGGCGGTCGCGGGTTCAGTATGGCGTGGGAATAGGCGCGCAGCATGCGGCTCACCTCCGAGAGGTCGCACAATAGCGCTGCTGTGTCTCCATAGCCGAGGTCCCGGACCAGGATCAGATAGTATTCGCACTCGTTGAGCGAGCCCTCCGCGATATTCATGAAACGCGCCTTGTCCGGCCTGCCGCGCCGTCGAAATCCTTCGGCGATGTTGGCCGCGATTGATACGGCTGCCCGCCGCAGCTGCGAACTCAAACCGTAGATCTCGTGTTTTGGGAAACCGGCAGTCAGAGTGTACACGGCCAAAACAAACCGATGCGCCTTCTTCCATACCGCCAGATCCAGAAACGTGCGAGCAGTAGTCATGACATCCCCCCAAAAAAAGGGCGGGGTGGGATCTCACCCACCCCGCACAGGGAGGCTCCACCTCCTAACTTCTTAACTTCTAACTTCTCGACTTCTACAGTCCAAACTCCGCCCTCACCACTTCGTCATCGAGCGAGTGCTTCAGGGTGAAGCCGAGTTTTTCGCAGATGCGCATGACTTCGCGGTTGTCGGGGAGGATGTCGGCGGTGAGTTTGGTGAGCTTCTCGTCACGGCCGACGATGAGGAGGCGGGCGAGGAGTTCCTTGCCGAGGCCGCGACCCTGCCATTTATCGCTGATCAGGACGGCGACTTCGGCTTCGCTGGTGCCGTGCACCTTCATCAGGCGGCCGACGCCGAGGATCTCGCCCTCGTGCTCGGCGACGAGAGCCATTTCGCGGTCATAGTCGATGAAGCAGATGCGCGTCAGGCGTTCGTGCTGGATGCGCTGTTCGAGGTTGAGCAGGTGGAAGTAGCGGAGATAGACCGAGCGCTCACTGAGGGTTTCGTGGAAGCGCACCATGGCGGGCTCGTCCTCGGGACGGATGGGCCGGATGTTGACCGGGGTCGAGTCCTTCATGGTCCAGGGCGCGACGTAGCGGGTCGGGTAGGGGCGGATGGCGGGGATGGGCACCTGTTCGGGCGCGACCTCGGGGCCGTGGACCACGATGCGCGCGTCGAGGGCGACCAGGCCGTCGGGCGAAGCCAGCAGCGGGTTGATGTCGATTTCCTTGATCCAGCGCTGTTCGGCCACCAGGGCGGCGAAGCGCACCATGAGGGTTTCGAGCGCCGCCAGGTCGACCGGACGGCGTCCGCGCACGCCCTTGAGCGCCTTGTAGATCTTGGTCTGCTCCATCATGCGGCGCGCCAGCGTGGAATTGAGCGGCGGCAGGGCGAGGGAGCGGTCCTTGAAAACTTCGACCAACTGCCCGCCGGTGCCGAACAACAGCACCGGTCCGAACTGCGGATCGAGGCTGGAGCCGATGATCAGCTCGTAAGCGTCCTTGAGCTTGATCATGGGCTGGACGGTCACGCCCTGGAAGTGCTGGGCGCCGGCCTTCTCGGCGACGGATTTTTCGATCGCGGTGAAGGCGCGGGCCACGGCTTCTGCGTCGCCCAGGTTCAACTGCACGCCGCCGACGTCGGTCTTGTGGGTGATGGTCTCGGAGAAGAGCTTAAGGACAACCGGGTAGCCGATGTCGTTGGCCGCGGCGACCGCTTCATCCTTCGACTTCGCGATCACGGTTTTGGCGACGGGGATGCCGTAGGCGGCCAGCAGTTGCTTGGATTCGAACTCGGTGAGGATCGGGCGGCCTTCCTTGCGCGCGCCGGAGATGATGCTCTCCACCAGTTTGCGGTCGGGGGTCCAGGCGGCGGAATCCTCGGGCATGGCCGGGGTCTCGTACAGCCCGCGCAGGTTGTAGCTGTACTTCCACATGTAGTTGAAGGCGCGCGCGGCGGTATCGGGGTAGGGGAAGGTGGGGATGTTGGCTCGGTTGAGGATCTCCTCGCCAGCGGCCACGTCCACGCCGCCCATCCAACTGGCCAGCACCGGCTTGCCTTCCTGTTTGGCGAGCGGCTTCAACTGTTCGGCGATCTGGGTGGGATCGGTCATAGCCTGCGGGGTGAGGATGACCAGCATGCCGTCACTGTTGGGGTCCTTGGCGGCGATATCGAGGGCCTTGGCGTAGCGTTCCGGGGAAGCATCGCCGATGATGTCAACCGGGTTGTTGTGGCTCCAGGTGGCGGGCAGCACCGCGTTGTAGGCTTCCATGGTTTCCGGCGTAAGGTCGCTGAGTTCGCCGCCGCCGGTGATGAGGGCGTCGGTGGCGAGTACGCCCGGTCCGCCGGCGTTGGTCACGATGGTCAGGCGGGGGCCCTTGGGACGCGGCTGCTTGGCGAGGACTTCGGCCATGTAGAACAGGTCGGCGATGTTGTTGACGCGCAGCACGCCGCTGCGGCGGAAGGCGGCTTCGAGGACCTCATCGCTGCCGGTGAGCGAACCGGTGTGGGAAGCGGCGGCCTTGGCGGCGGCCGCGGTGCGTCCCGGCTTGATCACGATGATGGGCTTGGTGAGGGCCACTTCGCGGGCGGCCGAAACGAAGCTGCGCGCGTTTCCGATGGTCTCCATGTAGATGACGATGGAGCGCGTCTTGGGATCGTTGCCGAGGTAGTAGATCAGATCGCCCCAGCCGACGTCGACCATGGAGCCGACGCTGACGAAGGCGCTGAAGCCGACCATTTCCTTGAGGCTCCAGTCGAGCACGGCGGTGCACAGCGCGCCGCTCTGACTGATGAAGCCGACCGAGCCGGGGCGGGCGATGGCGGTGGCGAAGGTGGCGTTCATGCCCGAGAGCGGGCTCATCACGCCGAGGCAGTTCGGTCCGATGACGCGGATATTGGCCTTCTGCGCTTCTTCGAGGAGCTGACGCTCCAGGGCCGCGCCTTCCGCGCCGACCTCCTTGAAGCCGGCGGAGATGACGATGGCGCCGCGCACGCCGTTCTCGCCGCACTCTTTGATGAGGCCGGGAATCGACGGGGGCGGGGTGACGACCACGGCGAGATCGACCTCCTCGGGGATCTCCGAAATCGAGGGGTACGCCTTGACTCCGAGTACGCTCGGGCGTTTCGGGTTCACCGGATAGACGGTGCCGCCGAAGGGGCTGGTCATGAGATTCCAGAACAGTGTCCGTCCGACGGTGTTCGGGTTCTCGGTGGCGCCGATGACGGCTACCGTCTTCGGCTTGAAGAATACGTCCAGCGGCTGATTCCGCGGGTGGGACTTGCGTTTCGATGATTTACTGGCTGCCAGCATTTTCCGTGTCTGCCTTTACTCCGAACGCGGCGCGGTTGAGCGCGTCTACTACGTCCAGGACATTGAGTCCGTTCTTCCGCGCCACCGTTTCGATATCGCAGTCGTCACAGACCGGGCGATAATGCAAAGCTTCAAATACAGGGATAGTTTCAGGATGACGTTGTTTCACATCACGGATGATCATGTCCCGGCGGATCAACTGATCAAATCGAAACATAAGTTTGCGCTTCCGAACCAAATCTCCTGTGCATTCAGCCTACCAAAGAAACCCCACGTGGAATCAATGGGTTATAAGAGTAGATCAGATCCGGTTGGGTGATTTAACCCAAGATGTCGCCATCTGGCCGATCGGGCCGGATTCCCGCGCCCGGGGTGGGGATTCTCCCTGTGGATAATTTCCCTATCCAGACGGTGGAAAGCGGCGATATTTCGTAGAATTCCGCCTGATCCATGGGGACTGCGGGATTTTCAGCCGCGCAGGTAGGCGTCGTCCTTCGTGAGCCAGTCTTCGCGGATAGGGCTGAAGATGTCAAGATCGAGCGTGTCCTCGAGCGCCACGGCCTGGTGCGGCACGTTGGAGGGGATGCGCAGCACCTGACCTTTGGCGACCACCACGGTGCGCCCTTCGAGTTCGAACTCGAGCGCGCCTTCGAGGATGTAGGTGATCTGTTCGCTTTCGTGGTGGTGCAGGGGCACGATCGCGCCCTTGGCGAGGAAGACCTGCGCCACCATGGCTTTTTCTCCGGAGATGATCTTGCGCCCGATGGTGGGGCTGAGGATCTCTTTGGGCATGTCGTCCCAGGTGTAGTGTTCCATGAGTCTCGATCTTATCGCGGCGGATGGTCCGAAAGAATACCCTGGTGGCGGAGCCGGCGGTGATAGCATGGGAGGCCGCAAGGTGCCTGAATGAGGATCGCACTCAGCTTCATCGCGGCGGGTACTCTGGCGGCCGCGGGAGCGGCCTCGGACGGGGGCCGCGAGATTCCGTTGCAGGTGCCGTCCGGCGCGCCGCTCAGGTTGTACCTGACGCGCCGGCTGCCCAAGCGCGCGGGCGCTCCCGTGGAAGCCAAGGTACTGGAGCCGGTGTTCGCCTTCGATAAAGAAGTGATTCCGGCGGGGAGTGTGGCGCGGGGCGTGGTGAGCCGGGTGCAGCCGCCGGGCAAGTGGCAGCGGACGCGCACGATGCTGGCCGGCGACTTCACGCCGCTGCACGAAGCCGAAGTGTCGTTCCTCAGCCTGACGCTGCCGGACGGGAAACAGATCGCTTTGCGAACGGCGGAGACCGAGGCGTTGAACTCGATCTACGTGGAACCGTCGAAGAAACAGAAGCCGCGCAAACAGAAGCCGCAGCCTCAAACGCAGAACGGCGGACTGCTGGGGACGGCGAAGCAGACCGCGAAGGACCGTGTGGCGGGCGCGGTCAATGCGCGCACGCAGGGAGTCTTCGACGTGGTGCGCGGTCCCGACAAGAAAGAGAAGCTGATCGATTTCCTGTGGTCGAAGCTGCCGTACCATCCGCAGTACCTGCGGAAGGGCACGCGCTTCGACGCGCCGCTGGAGGCTCCTCTCGGATTTGGGACGGAGACCGTGCGGCGGGCGGACCTCGACGAACTCGGCGCGCAACCGCAACCCGATAGCGTGGCGCGGGTGCGGCTGCTGACGGCGCTCACTTCGGCATCGGCCAAGCCCGGCGACAAGGTGGAGGCGGTAATGGCGGCGCCGCTGTTCGCCGCCGATCGCAAACTGGTGCTGCCGGAGGGTGCGCGGCTGGAGGGAACGGTGGTGGTGGCCCGGAAGGCGCGGTCGTTCCACCGGGCGGGACGGCTGCGGTTCAATTTCCAAAGCATCGAGATGCCGGCGGCGGTGGCCGGGCTAAAGCCCGAGGCAGCGGCGCAGCATCCGGCGGGGAAGGCATTGGCGACGCTGAATGCGGCCGAAGGTGGTGGCGTGGCGCCGATCAAAGTGGACGCCGAGGGGGGTGTGCAGGCACAGGAGAGCAAGAGCCGGTTTCTGGCGCCGGCGATTTCCTTGATGCTGGCCAATCGGGCGGCAGATAACGACGCCGGGCGCAACCACGCGACAGGCGGCGGCACCGGGGCGAACGTCTCCGGCCGGACACTGGGCGGTGGGCTGGGACTGGGGATGGCGGGCGCCGCCGTGGCGCAGAGTTCGCGCTGGGTGGGGATGGCGTTCGGCTACTACGGGCTGGCCTGGAGCGTGTACTCGAACCTGGTGGCGCGCGGCGGCGAGGTAGAGTTCGACCGCAACGCCATGATGGAGATCCGGTTTGAGACGCGCGCGAACGATGCACCGCGGCGGTAGCGGCGCGGCGCGCATGACTTAGAGCGTGTAGCCGGCCTTCTCCGCGTCGCCGGCGAACATCCTGACCGTATCCAGGGAGAGATCTTCGAGGTCCACGTCCCAGAGCTTCAGGGCCTTGGCCAGGATGTCGTGGGGCACGGTCACGATGTGGCAGCCGCAGGCGTCGGCATGGGCGATATTGAGGACCTCGCGCACGCTGGCCCAGAGCAGTTGCACCCTGGGGAGATCGCTCAGGATGGCGAGCGCCTCGCGCATTACGGGCACGGGATCGCGCCCGGTATCGGCGATGCGTCCGGCGAAGACGCTGGCGATGGCAGGCACATCGGGCGGGAGCGCGGCGGCCACCTGGCGCACCTGCGCCGGAGAGAGCATGGCGGTGATGTTGATCCTGACGCCCTCTTTGGCCAACTCGCCGATCAGGGGTACGGAGCTTTCGCGCCGGGTGTTGGTGATCGGAATCTTGACGTACACGTTGCTCTGCCAGGAGCTGATCTTCAGCGCCTGCCGCCGCATCTCGGGGAATTCGTCGCTGAACACCTCGAAGGAAATGGGCTTTTCGACCACGTCGCGGAGTGCTTCCTTCGCGAACCGCTCGTAGTCGGCGATGCCGGCTTTGCGCATCAGGGTCGGGTTGGTAGTCATCCCCTTGATGAGGGGATTGCGATTGAGTTCGAGCAATCCGGCGAGATCGGCGCCATCGGCGTAGATGTGCGCGGTGAGATCGGAAAGACGCATAAAGACGGTATTACCCAGGATACCCCGGGCCGTAGGCATGCGCGTCGCCCGGCAGGGGCACGGGGGCGGTTACCACAAGCGCATCGGAATATCGCCCGGGGTAAAGCCGAGCCCGAGACGTACGCCGTAGCTCCAGAGGTTGTAGTTCTGGAAGCTGCCGCTGACGAACTTACGGGAATAAATGTCTAGGATCCCGTGGGTGTAACGGGCGATCTGCCGGCTCAGACTCAGGGTGAAGGTGTAGGAGCCATAAGTGCCCACATAATTACCCACGGAATCCGAGCTGTAATAACCACCCGAGATGCCCGCGCTCCAGCGCTTCAGTCCCGTGTAGGAATAACCCCCCGATACCGTTGTCGTGGTGGACGTCAGAAACAGTCCGTTACCCGGTGTGACCGAGCGGCCTCCGGTGACGTACGCCACGCCCCGGTGCATGGTATAGGACAATCGTCCGGTGCCCGACGGCGTCCACTGCCGGGAATACGATATCTGCCGTGTGGAGGAGAGGCCGATGAGAATTGCAATCGCCGGATCCACGGGTACGCTTTGAATAAACTTGGTCTCGAATAGAATGGGGCCCCCGGCAGCGGAGAGTTCCCAGTTCTTTGACAATCGCACGGCATAGCTGCCCAGGAAGCTGTGAATGTCCGTGCTGCTGAAGATATGGTCAAAAGCGAAGTGGGTGTAGGCGTAGGCCGCGCCGATTGTGGTGCGGCGCGTGAGCCGGTACTGGACGTCGCCGCGCGCGCCCGCTCCGGACACGCCGTAGAGCGCCGACGACCGGTACCGGGTTACGAACCCGTCCCCACCGACCGAATAGGAGAGGCGCATCGATTTCTGTACCACCAGGTCCGCCTGGCTGCTCAGATATATGACGCGATTGTCAAAGAAGGTATTCGTGGGGATAAAAGCAGTCGAAGGATCGAACGCCACTGTTTGCGGCAGTGTCGGCAGTCCATAGTTCTGGGTAAACATCCCGGCGCTATTCCGAAAACTGAGACTCACGTGCCGGCTGATCTGGTGGGTCACACTGAGCAGCAGCCTTTCGTCGGTTCCATCGTAGTAGGGCAGTGAAGGGTAATGCCGACCGGAAAAGGAAAAGTCCAGCCCGACCTGGGTGTGCCGCCAGGAGTGCAGCCCGCTGATACCGGCGGTACCTTCGATACCGGCGGCGCCTTTGGAGATCGTCTTGCCGTTGGTATCCACGCTCACGCCGTTCAAGCCCGTGTCGTACACACCGGTGAGGCTCAGGAAAGGACGAAAGTCGATCTGGGCCGTGGACATAGCCGCCGGCGCCTCTCCTCGCGTGAGCACCGCGGGACCGCCGTACTGCGCAAATGCGGGCACGGCGGCGGCGAGCATAGCGAGGGCTTTGAGAGGATTCAAAATAACACTCCTTCGGAGCAACTCCAGGTTTCCTGGATCTACCGCAATTCAAAGTCTGACGCGCGGATTTCCGGTGTGTCAAGTTGACAAGAGCGCGTACTAGGACTCCTCTACTCCCGCCCCGCCCGGCGGGTGGCCGCGCTGACGCGGGTTTCGCGCCAAAGCACGCCCGCCGGCACGAAGAAGAAAGCGACCGCGCACAGCGACGCGGCCATGAGGGTGACGAAGGTCCGGACCGGGGCGGAGAGCCGCTTGAGGGGCGTACCTTCGGGCAGGAGCAGGTCCGCCGCCGCCAGGCCGTAGCCGGCGGCCTGCGCGGCCAGAACCCACGTCCGCCAGGGATCGCGGAGTCCGAGCGAGGAGGCCAGCGCCGCCAGCATGGCCCATGGCATCAGGAGGCGCGCCAGTTTGTGCGAGACAAAGTGCAGCCACATGCGGTTGCGCGGGCCGAGCAGCGCGGGGTAGTGTCCCACGATCTGGTAGACGCCGGCCAGGGTGCGCACCTTGCGGCGGAATTCGCTGGCCAACTGAGTGGGGAAGTCGTAGGCGCGGGCGCTGTCTTCGAGGATCACGCGGTAGCCGCGGAAGAACGCTCCCAGCGGCAGGTGCATATCGTCGTTCAACGTGCCGGCGGGCAGTGGCGCGGCCAGTTCACGCCGCATGGCGTAGATGCAGCCGGTGGCGCCCATGACGGAATCGATCCTCGACTGTGCCTTGCGGATCCACTTTTCGTACTTCCAGTAGAGGCCGACGCTGGCCTCCTCCATGCCGGCACCGTCGCGGATCACCAGTTCGCCGGACACGGCGCCCACGGTGGGATCTGCGAAGCACTCCGCGAGCCGCGCCAGGCTCTGGGGCGCAAGGTCCTGGCGCACGTCGGTAAAGAAGAGAATCTCGCCGGTGGCGCGTGCGATGCCGGCGTTGAGGGCCGCGGCCTTGCCGCCGCGTTCGAGCGCGATCAATTGCAGGCTGGCGCGCTCCGTGAAGCCGCGCACGATGGCTTCGGTGGAGTCCGTGGAGCCGTCGTCGATTACCAGGATTTCGACGAGTTCGGGCGGATAGTCGAGGCGCAGGATGGATTCGAGCTTGGCGGCGATCCAGCGTTCGCCGTTGTAGACCGGCAGGATCACTGTGACGGTGGGGCGGAGGGGTGCCCGCGTCACGCTCCGGCGGCGCAGGCGCGCGGCCAGCGCCAGTACCAGGGGATAACCGAAGAGGGTATAGGCGCAGAACCCCACACTGACCAGGAACACGGAAAGCGGCGCCACGCCGCTAGGATCGCACAAGTCGGCGGAGCGGCGAACGGCGGCCGGAACCGGGTCAGTCCGAACTCGAAGTTTCGGGGACGCCGGCGGAGTCCGGCGCCAGTTCCGACTCTTCGTGATGCTCGCGGTACCAGCGGCGGTAGTGGTGCCTGGCCCACTGCCGGTCCACATACCCGGAGATCATGCCCTGCAAGCCGGGACGGCCGCTACGGCTGAGGAGCGCCATGTACATATGACCCAGTATGAGGGGCGCGGAGAGCAGGGCCATGAAGAAGTGCATCAGCCAGGCGAGCACGGCCACGTGCGTCACCCACATCAGAAAACCGGTGAGCACATACAACGGGTATGTGACCATCAGCACCATGAAATTGAGTTTTTCGGCGGCGTTGAACTTGCCCTGTTCGGGCAGGTGAAAGCGGTCGGAGACGGCGGCCAGGAACATCAGCGACAGCCACTTGATGTCGTCGAATACCCAGGTCCACGCCTGGCGGATGTTGTAGATGTGGATGCGCGCGTCGCCGCGGCTTTTCAGCGTGACCAGCATGGGCAGTATGGCGAGGGCGAGGCCGGAGGCGCGATGCAGTCCGCCGAACACGTCGCGGAAGGGGCGGGAGCGGTCGGGGTTGTACACGATGACGAGGATCAGCGCCGTGGCAAGCGAGAACAGGAACGGTCCGGCGATGGACCAGTGCAGCAATCGCTCGGACCTGGCAAAGCGCAGGATCTTGGGATCGGCGGCAGGTGCGGGAGGTTTCTCGTCGGACGGTGGCGGAGCGGCCACGACGGCGGGGGGCGCGCCATCGGTCGGACACGGCGGTTCGACCGGGAGCGCCGTCCGGGGCGTCTCAGTCAGCATGGACCTATCTGCGACGTATGGGTTCGGGGGCGGACGAAAAATATAGCGCCGCGCGAAGATTATGGTTCGGCCGGCTCCGCGTGCGCGGGCTCCAGGATGCGCCGTACCGCTTCCACGGCGTCACTAGCGGGTAGTGGACAGAATTGCTCCCGGCTTAGAGTGCGCCACGCCGCTAGAATCGCACGGGGCGGCACGATGGCGGATGTGGTCTTTCGTAAGCTGTCAGGACTGACTTCAGGGCTGCGGCGCCACTCAGGACCACAACCGGTTCCCCCGCATGAAGAAGAAAGCGGCGACCGTGAGGAACCACAGACAGATCCCGAGTACTGCAATGCGCCCGCCACAATACTCGCCTCGGGAGACCGCGATCCTGCCAATGATTGCATTGATGAGAGACCCCAACACCAAGACCAGGACGAGCAGGAATCCCTGCGCCAAACCGCTCCACTCGCGCGGTTTGGTTAGCAGATCCAGTACGATGATCACCCATACGACGACTGTCGTCAGGATCGAGAGGCCCCTTCCGGCCGTCAGCGCCGGCGGGGCCTGGTTGCGTTGCCATTCCGGATACCTCGGGCGCGAGTTGCGCTTAGGGATCCCTGCTGGCGATCCTAACCGTTCGAATCCGCGAACACAATCGTCACCGGGCTTGCGTTGCTCACCGCCGCTCCCGCCGGCGTGAGCCTGCCGCTGCCCTCATCCACGCGGAACGGCACGATCGTATCGGACTGCTCGTTGGCGGCGTAGAGCATCCGGCCGGCCGGGTCGAGCGTGATGAACCGCGGGGTGCGCCCCTGACTGGAGGTCCACGCCATCGCCGAAAGTAGCCCCGTAGCCGGATCCACCGCGAAAGTCGCGATGCTGTCGTGCCCCCGATTCGAGCAGTAGAGAAATCGCGCGTCGCGAGACAATGCGATCTCCGCCGCGGTGTTTTCGCCGGTGTAGTCCGCCGGGAGCGAGGAAAGGATCTGCGCCGGACGCAGATGGCCGCGCTCGGCCTCCCACTGGTAGGTCGTCACCGTGCTCCCGATTTCGTTGAGCACCCACAGCACCGTCAGCCGCGGGTGGAACACCCCGTGGCGCGGACCGCTGCCGCTGCGCGCGACCGCCGAGCCCTGCACCGTGGGGGTGAGTTTCCCGGTCTCGCGATCGAAGGTGAATACGAAGACGCGGTCCAACCCCTTGTCCGGCACCACCACGAAGCGGCCCGAAGGATCGAACAGAATCTGGTGCGGATGCGACGACGCCTGCTCCACGCGATGCGGACCGGGCTGGCCGGGCAGTGCGGCCACGTGCACCGCGTCGGAAAGCCGCCCGTCGGCCGCCACCGGCAGCACGCCGACGCTGCCCGAGGAGTAGTTGGCCACGATCAGAAATCGTCCCGCGGGGTCGAGCGCCAGGTGGACGCCGTTGCGTCCCCCGCTGGCGGCGCGGTTGAGCGGCGTCAGCCGCCCGCTCGCCGGTTCCACCGCAAACGCGCTGGCGTAGCTCTCATCGCCGTGCGCCGCATAGAGGAAGCGCCCGTCGCGCCGCATCGCCAGGAACGACGGGTTCACCAACTCGCCCACCCGCTCTACCGGAACCCAGCCGCTTCCGCCGGCATCCACCCGGTAGACGTGGATGCCGTCTCCGCGCGCATACCGCTCCGGCGTGGTGTAGCAGCCCACGTAGGCGAACAGCCGCGCCGCGCGTGTCTGCGCGAGGGCGGGCGCGGCGAAGGAGGCCGCGGCGCCGGTGAGCAGCGCGCGGCGGGTGAGCCGGTCCATAGGTTCCAGCATAGCGGCAGGCGGGCGTTTTGTTAAACTTACAATTTCCCCCGATGAAGCTCTCGATCCTGATGCCGGTCTATAACGAGCGCACCGTAGTGGAGCGTTGCATCTCGGGCGTGCTCACCGCGCCCTTGCCGGAGAATATGGATCGCGAACTGGTGATCGTGGACGATTGCTCCACCGACGGCACCTACGCCATCCTGGAGCGCCTGGCCGCCGCCTTCCCGCAGATCCGCCTCTTCCGCCATCCGAAGAATCGCGGCAAGGGCGCCGCCGTGCGCAGCGCCATCGAAAAGGCCACCGGCGATTTCTCCCTCATCCAGGACGCCGACCTGGAGTACGACCCCAGCGAGTACCCGCGTCTGCTGCGTCCCCTGCTCGACGGCCACGCCGACGCCGTCTTCGGCTCCCGCTACCTGGCCGGCGAGCAATCCCGCGTTCTGCCCTTCTGGCACTCCATGATCAACAAGGGCCTCACCCTGGTCTCCAACATGTTCTGCAACCTGAACCTCACCGACATGGAGACCTGCTACAAGGTGTGGCGCTCGGACCTGCTCAAGAGCATCCCGATCCGCTCCGACCGTTTCGGTTTCGAGCCCGAGATCACCATGAAGAGCGCCAAGCGCAAGCTGCGCATCTACGAGGTCCCGATCAGCTATCACGGCCGCACCTATGAGGAAGGCAAGAAGATCGGCTGGAAGGACGGCATCAAGGCGCTGCTGGTGATCCTGCACTACTGGCTGATCGACGACCTCTACTCGGCTCCCTACGGCCGCGGCCTTCTCAACAACCTCACCGGAACCCCGCAGTACCTGAGCTGGCTGGCGCGCAAAGTGCGTCCCCACATGGGCGATACGGTGCTGGAGTTGTACGCCGGGATCGGCAACATCACCGGACGCCTGATGGGGCGGCGCGTGCTCTATATCGCCGCCGACCGCGACCCCCTGCACGTGCACGCGCTCAAGAATCGCTTCCTGCGTACCCCCAACGTGGCCGTGCAGCGCATCGATCCCGAGCAGCCGGAAGGCTGGGAAGGGCTGAAGAATACCGTCGATACCGTGCTCTGCATCGACCTGCTCGAAGACGTCGCCGATCCCGGCGCGGTGCTCGCGCGCCTGGCCGATACCCTCAAGCCCGGCGGGCGCATCGTGGTCCTGGTGCCGAACCTCCCCGGCCTCTCCGGCGCGCTGGATCGGGGACTGGGACACCAGCGCCGCTTCACCCGGGAATCTCTGACAGCTCTGCTCGCGGCCCAAGGCTTCATCCTGGACCGGCTCGAAAGTTTCAACAAGGGAGCCGTCCTCCCCTGGTGGGCCTACAGCCGCATCTTCGGCGCCGGCCGCATCAGCAAACTGGTGCTCAAGCTGTTCGATAAGTCCGTGTGGCTGTTGCGCCGCCTGGACGTGATCTTCCCATGGCCCGGCCTCACCCTGATGGCCGTGGCCCGCAAGGCCGCACCCGCGGAAGGTCCGGCCGCGGGACAGCGCGCCGAAACCGCTCGCAATGCCGGCTGACACCATCGCGCGGTTCGCGGCGCAGCGCGTGCTGGTGATCGGCGACCTGATGCTCGACGAGTTCCTCTGGGGCAAGGTCTCCCGCATCTCTCCCGAAGCGCCGGTGCCTGTCGTCGAAGTCAGCGGCGAATCCTACTACCCCGGCGGCGCCGCCAACGTGGCCCGCAACCTGCGCGAATTCACCGCGCACGTCACCGTCATGGGGATCGCCGGCGCCGACCCGTGGGGCGATCGCCTGTGCGCCCTGCTGGCGGAGAACGGCATCGATGCCTCCGGCGTCGAGCGCGAGCCCGGCATCCTCACCACCGTCAAGACCCGCATCATCGCCCGCCATCAGCAGGTGGTGCGCGTGGATCGCGAACGTCCGGCGCCGCTCACCGCGCCGCAACTGGCCCGCGCGCGCGCCCGCCTGGAAGCCGCGCTGCCGGCCATCGATGGGGTCGTCGTGGCCGATTACGGCAAAGGCTTTCTCAACCAGGAACTGGCCGACGCCATCAGCGATCTTGCGCGCCGGCATGGCAAGGTGCTGGCCATCGACCCTCATCCCCACACCTCGCTCGAATGGCGCGGCGCTACCGTGATCAAACCCAACCGCATCGAAGCCTTCAGCGCCGCCGGCCTGCGCCTCACCCCGCCGCTGGATCCGCCCCTGGCCGATGCGTCCCTGCTCGCCGCCGCCGACAAACTCCGCCGGCAGTGGCAGCCCGGCAGCCTCCTGGTCACACTCGGAGAACAGGGCATGCTCCTGTTCCACGGCGATGCCGCGCCGATTCACATCCCCACCCGCGCCCAGGAGGTGTTCGACGTCTCCGGCGCCGGCGATACCGCCATCGCCGTGCTCACTCTCGGGCTGCTCGCGGGCGCGACCCCGGCCGAAGCCGCCGACCTCGCCAATCGCGCCAGCGGCATCGCCGTGGGCAAGCTCGGCACCGCCACCGTCACCCGCGCCGAACTCGAAGCGAGTTTCCGCCCGTGATCCGCGCCGTATTCTTCGATCGCGACGGAACCCTCATGGAAGACGCCCACTACCTCGGCGATCCCGCCGGCGTGCGCATCTACCCCGGCGTCCCCGAGGCCCTGGCCCGCCTGCGCGCCGCCGGCTGGGGCGTCTTCGTGATCAGCAATCAGAGCGGCATCGGCCGCGGCATCATCACCCTGGAACAGTACCGCGCGGTACAGGCCGAATTCGTCCGCCAGGCCGGCCCTATTGATGGCGCCTATTTCTGCCCCGACCCTCCCGGCGTGCCCTCCGCGCGGCGCAAGCCCGAACCGGGCATGGTGCTGGAGGCGGCGGCCGAGCACGCGATCGATCTCGCGCGCTCCTGGTTCGTCGGCGATAAAGCGCTGGACGTCGAGTGCGGACGCCGCGCCGGTACCCGGACGATCCAGGTGCTCACCGGCTACGGCGCCGCCCAGCCCTGCGCTCCGGACCTGCTCTGCCGCGACGCCGTGGAAGCGGTTGCCCGGATCCTGGCGCTTGCCGACAAAATGTAGCTGCGGTCGCGGATCCCGTTATTGGGGCTTCGCTTGAATCTACGGTAGGCTCGCGGGCGATCAACGGGCAAACGAGTCACGGACACTCTCACGACCTGGCCCGTTACGCTCATGTCGATTGCCGGGGATTCGAATGGCGGGCACGTTCCTTCCGCATCGACGCCTGCAAGGTCCCAGTGAGGCTCACGGCAGTCATCGGACGGCAATGTTTGCGCTGTCGCAACGTCGTGCCCCGGATGCTGCGGTGCTTGGTGCTAAGCTGACGGCGATCATGGTGTCAGGCAGGAGGCAACGCCGGTTCCTCGACGGTTACCGGGATTGCCGCACTGATCGCGTCGGTCACCGGACTCTACCAGGTCATCAGTTCATCGGGACGCGAGAATGTCCCGAATGGGGGCAGCGCCGTCTCACCCCCGCCCACTCCCACGCCCGTTCCGGCGCGCGGCGTAAACAGCGACAATTGGGCCGGCAGTTGGACGTGCCGCTCATCCGAACACGCGATGGCCCTGACGATCACCGGACATGGACAGTCCAGTTCGCTCCGTGGCGACTACGCCAAGGCCTGGGCGAACCAGCCGGCGCGGGAGGAGTACACCATCCGGGATGTGCAGGCCGGGCAGGCGTCCGGCGATTACCTTTACTTCGACGCCAACCCAACCGTGGGCTACGATGGGAGGCCCGGGGTCTGGAAGGGTGAGTGGGTGTTGACCTTCAACGACCAGGGGTTCCATCTGGTGCGGCTGGATCACACCTCCGGCTGGCGCGGCGAATACGAATGCTCGCGCAACGCCGGTGCGTTATAGCTGGCTCAGTTCCCCGTGCCAAACCACACCTCCAGGTGGCGCGGCGCGGTTGAAGTGGCGGGCAGGGAGATGTACTGGTCGTGCGCCTCCACCCCGATGCCTTTGAGGACCGTGAGCACCTCCTGAACCTGCCGGCTGTTGGCTTCGGACCGTTCGAAGAAGCGCACCTGGTTACCCTTGGGCGCGCGGGCGCCGACGTACTCGATGCCGGGGACGTCGTACCCGGCGGCCTTCAGCGCGTCGGTGGCCTTCCCGGCCAGCGGGCGCTGGTCCTCATTGGCGATTTGAATGTAGACGCGCGGCCGGATGCTGGCGGCCGATTTCCGAATGGCCGTCTCGACCTGGTTTCGCGGCAGCAGTTGGATCGCCGCGTTCAGGTCGTGCAGCCGCGTTTCCAGTTCGTTGGCCCGCGACTGCTTGGCGGTGATGTCGTCTTCGAGTTGCTTCACGGTGGCGCGGCGGGCGGCCAGGGTCGTGTCCAGCGCGTTGATCTGCCACGCGCCGTATCCCAGGGCACCCAGTACGACGGCGGCGGAGAGCACGGTGAGGATGGTGGCCTGTCGCGCGGCCCGGCGCATATCGGGCAGGTCGGGATGGACCGGAGGCATCGCCATGTCACTGCTTTCCAAAAACACGGTTGAGCACATCGGTCCACATGCTGAGCAGGCGGCTGGAGGTGAACCCGATCAGGCCGCCGGAGCCGCAAATCAGGGTGAGGGCAGCTTTATCGGCGCCCCCTTTGAGGATGACCCAGATCGCGGCGCCGATCAGGATCACGAAGGTGATTGCGTTGAGTACCAAGTGGACCGTACGTTCCAGCCTGAACATGACGAAGATCTGCCGGGCGAGGTCCAGGCGCTTCTGTAAGGCGTCGGGATTTTCGGGCGGGGGAGCCGCCTGGCCGGGAGAATCCGCGCTCATCGTCAAGCCTCGCACCGACTGCGAATTAAGGCATGATACACCACCGCGCGGCGACGGGGAAGGCCGGGGAAACCCCGGTCACTGGGCGTCGAATGCGTAGCGGAAGGCGTTCCCGGCGATGCCGCGCAGCTCGCTTTCGCTGAAGCCGAAGGCACTGACCGCCAGGCGATACTCGCCGGTGAGCGAGCAGCGGAACATGGCGGGATCGTCGGAATTGAGCACGATGGGCACGCCGGCGTCGTAGAGGCGGCGCAGCGGATGCTCCTCGATGCGCTTGACCACGCCCGTAACCAGGTTGCTGGTGGGGCAGACCTCCAACGGGATATCGCGCTCGCGCAGGTGGCGCATCAGGGATTCGTCGCGCGCGGCGGCGATGCCGTGTCCGATGCGTTCGGCGCCGAGCGCGAGCGCGGCCCGGATCGAATCCGGTCCCATGCTTTCGCCGGCGTGGGCGGTGAGGTGCAGGCCGGCTTCGCGCGCGAAGCGGAAGGCGTCGGCGAACCACTCCGCGGGGCCTCGCTCCTCGCTGCCGCCGATGCCGAATGCGACCACGCCGCGGCCGACGCGTTCCGCGGCCAGCTCGGCGACGCGCATCACGTGCTCCGCGCCGAACTGCCGCACCGCGTCCAGGATCCAGCGCACGCGCACGGGTGAATCCGCCGCGGCCTCGCAGATGGCATCGAAGATGGGGCCGAACTCCTGCCCCTTCCAGAGCACCACGCCGGCGGCCACGATAATCTCCGCGTACCGCACGTTCTGCGCGTGCAGCCGTTCCAGCAGGCGGCGGGTAATCAGCGCGTAATCTTCGGGTCCGCGGAGGCGCTTGCCGATTACGCCGAAGGCACGCAGGAAGGCGTCGAAGTTTTCGTACTCGTAGAGGCGGCGGAACTCCTCGAGCGGGGTAGCGGGGTCGAGCTCGTGCAGCGTTTCGGGCTCGATGGAGCCTTCCAGGTGCAGGTGCAACTCGGCTTTCGGCAATTCGAGGAGGAAATCGGCCATACTGCTATAAGGTCTCATGACAGCAGAAGAAATCGAAGCCATAGTGAACGGCTACCATGGCGATGCATTCCGGGTGCTCGGTCCGCACTCGGTTCGTAGGAAGAACCGGCAGCCGCGCTGGGAAGTACGCGCGTTCCTGCCGCATGCCGATTCGGCGAGCGTGCTCCGCGGGGGCGTCGAGACGGCGATGGAGAAGCGCCACGCGCACGGCTTCTACGCTGCAGAGTTCGAAGGCGCGCCCACGCCGTACACCATCCGCGCGCGGCTCTTCGACGGGCGCGAAATCGAGTTCGAAGATCCGTATCGCTTCGGGCCGGTGATCAGCGACGCCGACCTCTACCTGCACGGCGAGGGCACGCTCTACGAAGGGTGGAACACGCTGGGCGCGCACATTGTCAACGTCAAGGGCGTGGACGGCGTGCGTTTCGCGGTGTGGGCTCCCAATGCCGAAAGCGTAACCCTGGCCGGGGAGTTCAACGATTGGGACGTGCGGCGCAATCCCATGCGGCGCCGCAACGGCGGCGTCTGGGAGCTGTTCGTCCCCGGACTCGGCGAGGGCACGGCCTACAAGTATCATGTGCGTTCGCGCTTCGCCGGATACCAGGAGCTGAAGGCGGACCCGTACGCGTTCTACTGCGAGACGCCGCCCAAATCCGCGTCGGTGGTCTGGGACACGGGGAAGTACCAGTGGAACGACGGCGCGTGGATGGAGCAGCGGGCGAAGACCGAACTGCTCAAATCGCCGATGGCGGTGTACGAAGTGCATCTGGAGAGCTGGATGCGCGGTCCCATGGGCCAGTTCCTCACCTACCGCGAGATGGCGGTGAAGCTGGTGGAGTATGTACGGCAGATGGGCTACACCCATATCGAGCTGCTGCCGGTGATGGAGCACCCCTACTCGGGAAGCTGGGGCTACCAGGTGATCGGCTACTTCGCGCCCACCTCGCGCTTCGGCACGCCGGACGATTTCAAGTACTTCATCGATTGCTGCCACCAGGCGGGGATCGGGGTGATCGTGGACTGGGTGCCGGCGCACTTTCCGAAGGACGCGCACGGGCTGGTCTTCTTCGACGGCACCGCGCTCTACGAGCACGCCGATCCACGCAAGGGCGAGCACCGCGACTGGGGCACGCTGATCTTCAACTACGGGCGCAACGAGGTGAAGTCGTTCCTCATTTCCAACGCGCTCTTCTGGCTGAAGCAGTATCACATCGACGGGCTGCGCGTGGACGCGGTGGCTTCCATGCTCTACCTGGACTATTCGCGGCAGGCGGGCGAATGGATCCCGAACCAGTACGGCGGCAACGAAAACCTGGAGGCGATCGAGTTCCTGCGCAAGTTCAACGAAAAGGCGCACGAAGTGCCGGGCGCGTTCACGGTGGCCGAGGAATCCACCGCGTTTCCGGGCGTTTCCAAGCCGGTGTACCTCAACGGACTCGGCTTCACCATGAAGTGGAACATGGGCTGGATGCACGACATGCTGGACTATTTCAGCCAGGATCCGGTCTACCGCAAGTACCACCACAACGCCATCACGTTCAGCCTGCTCTACGCCTTCACGGAGAACTTCGTGCTGCCCATCTCCCACGACGAAGTCGTGCACGGTAAGCGCAGCCTGCTGAACAAAATGCCGGGCGACGAGTGGCGGCAGTTCGCCAACGCGCGCGCCTTCCTGGCCTACATGTGGGCGCATCCGGGCAAGAAACTGCTCTTCATGGGACAGGAGATCGGCCAGCGCGAGGAGTGGAATCACGCCGTGGGCGTGCGCTGGGAACTGCTCGAGTTCGACCTGCACCGCCAGCTGCAACTGCTGATGCGCGACCTGAACCGCCTCTACCGCGCCAACCCCGCGATGCACCAGGTGGACTTCCACTACACGGGCTTCGAATGGGTGGATTTCCACGACGGAGAGAACTCCATCATCGCTTTCCTGCGGCGCGCCGAGGATCCGAAGGACTTCATCCTCTTCTGCTGCAATTTCACTCCGGTGCCGCGCGGCGGCTACGAATTCGGCGTGCCCGAGGAAGGCTTTTACCAGGAGATTCTGAACACGGATTCGGAGCTGTTCGGCGGCTCCAACCTGGGCAACGGAGGGCTGGTCAGTTCGCGTCCGCTGCCGAAACACAACCGGCCGCATTCGATTGCGGTCACGCTGCCGCCGCTGGCGGTGGTGGCTTTCAAGAAGCTCTGAGCGCTAACCGCGCGGCCGCGCGCCTCCGGCGCAGGAGCGGAGCGTTCATTGATTTGAGGGAACGCAGCGAGGTTCCCTGGAGAGAAAATGCCCGCGAAGTACGATGCGATCATCGCCGGCGGCGGCCACAACGGATTGGTTGCGGCGGCGTATCATGCTCGCGCCGGACGCAAGGTGCTCGTGCTGGAGCGCCGCGAAATGGTGGGCGGCTGCGCCGTCACCGAAGAGATCTGGCCGGGCTACAAGGTATCCACCGCGGCGTACCTGACCAGCCTGCTGCAGGAGCGCATCGTCCGCGAACTGGAACTGGAGAAGTATGGGTACCGGGTGGATGCCAAGGATCCGGCCTTCTTCAGCGCGTTCCCCGACGGCCGCCATTTCCTCATGTGGCAGGACCGCGCGAAGACGCTCGAAGAGATCGCGAAATTCTCCCGGCGCGACGCCGAGGCGTATCCCGCCTATGAGGAGCAACTGGAGCGGCTCTCGGTGGTGGTGGAGGACCTGCTGCTCACCACGCCGCCGCATTTCCCGCCGGGCGTAATGGATCTGGTGGATTACCTGCGGCTGCTCGGCAAATTGCGCGGCCTGGGCGCGAAGGACCTGGTCGCGCTGATCAAGGTCTTCACGCAGAGCGCGGCCGATTTTCTGGACGAGTGGTTCGAGAGCCCGGAAGTGAAGGTGACGCTGGCCACCGACGGCGTGATCGGCGCCAACGGCGGACCGCGCTCGCCGGGCACGGCCTACATCCTGCTGCATCATTGCATGGGCGGAGTGGAGGGACATCGCGGGCTGTGGGGTTTCGTGCGTGGCGGTATGGGGGCGGTATCGGAGGCGATCGCGGCCAGCGCGCGCGACAAGGGCGTCGAGATCCGCACCAACGCCACGGTGTCAAAAATCCTGCTGCGCGGCGGACGCGTGGGCGGCGTCATGCTGGCCAACGGGGAAGAGATCGAGGCGAAACTCGTGGCGTCCAACCTGGATCCGAAGGTGACCTTCCTCAAACTGCTGGAACCGGGGGACCTGCCGCCGGACTTCCTGCACGCCATCCGCAAGTTCCGCTGCGAAGGCACAAGCTGCAAGATCAACCTGGCGCTCAACGGCCTGCCCGAATTCCGCGGGTATCCGGGCGCGCCGGGGCCGCACCATCGCGCCACCATGCACATCTGCGCGGACATGGACTACGTGGAGCGCGCGTGGGACGACGCGAAATACGGCCGCCCGTCGGAGCGCCCGCTGCTCGAGTTGACCGTACCCACGATGTACGATCCGTCGCTTGCGCCGCCGGGCAAACACATCATGGGGATCTTCCTGCAATACGCGCCATACACGCTGCGGGAAGGCACGTGGGACGAACTGCGCGAGCCGTTCGGCGACCGGGTGATCTCGCTGATCGAAGAGTACGCGCCGAACATTCGCGGGATCATCGAGCACCGGCAGGTGCTGACGCCGCTCGACCTGGAGCGCCGCTTCGGCATCACGGGCGGCAACATCTTCCACGGGGAAATGAGCCTGGACCAGATGTTCGTGATGCGCCCCGTGCCGGGCTGGGCGCGCTATCGCACGCCGGTGCAGGGGCTGTTCCTGTGCGGCAGCGGTGCGCATCCGGGCGGCGGAGTGATGGGCGCGCCGGGCTACAACTGCGCGCGCGAGATGCTGCGGATCCGCTAGGTTCGCGAACGGACTTCTTTGAGGCGAGCCCGCAGTTCCGGCGAGAGGCTTGCCTCGATTTCCGGCGTGATCAGTTCCGCTGCGTCGAGATCCTGAATGTGAACCTGATCCTTGAGCCGGAAGCTGGTCCGCGGGCCGCGAGATTGAACAGGTCCTTCACGCGCTCCTCGAAAAACGTATTGGCGTAGACTGTCACAGCCGTCCTAACTATCCTATATGTCCCTACCGCTTTTGGCACTTTGGGCAGAAGTGCGAAGAGCGCTGCGTGACGATCACGCGCCGGATGGGCGTGCCGCACGCGACACAGGGTTCGCCGGTGCGCCCGTAGACCCGGTGGTGGATCTGGAAAAAGCCCTTGCGCCCTTCGGCATCGACGTAATCGGAGATGGAGGAGCCGCCGGCATCGATGGCTTCGGTGAGGACGGCGACGATCGCATCGTACAGTTTGCGCGCGCGATCCTTGCGGATGCGCGAGGTCAGCGCCTGGGGATGGATGCCGGCGCGAAAGAGGGCTTCGTCGGCATAGATGTTGCCCACGCCGCGCAGGAAGGTCTGGTTGAGCAGCAGCGCCTTGATGCGCGTCCTGCGGCGGGCGAGGCCGTTCCAGAAATCTTCGAACGATACTTCCAGGGGCTCGGGACCGAGGCGCGCGACGCGTTCGGGAAACGTTTCGTGGTACTCGATGCAGCCGAACTGCCGGCTGTCGTCGAACAACAGCACGCCTTTGTCAAATGTGAGGATGGCGTGGGTGTGCTTGCCCGGAGCGCCGCCCAGCAGCAACTTCCCGGTCATGCCGAGGTGCAGCATGAGGTAGGCGCCGTCGTCGAGCGAGGCCACGATGAACTTGCCGTAACGCTTGACGCTCTGCAGGCGGCGTCCGGTGAGGCGCGCGGCCATGCGGTCGGGATCGCCGCCGCGCAGGATGCGCAGGTTGCGGAATTCGGCGCCGGCGATGCGCCGCCCCACCAGGTGGCGGATGGAGCGGACCACGGTTTCGACTTCGGGTAGTTCGGGCACTCAGGGCACCTGCAGGAAGATGTCGCCGTTCTCGACCTTGACTTCGAAGGTGGGGACACGCCTGGCCGGCTCGTAGTCGTACTCGCCGGTGACGCAGTCGAATTCCCACATGTGGTACGGGCAGACGACTCGGCCCTCGTGGATCTGGCCCTGGCCGAGCGGTCCGCCGCGGTGGATGCAGACGCCGGAGAGGGCGCGGATGGCGCCGCCGGTGTGGCAGATCGCGTAGGGCTGATCGCCGACCATGACTTCGATGACGGATTCCGGCGGCACTTGGGTGACGCTGGCCACTTTGATGAACGGCATCTTAATATTTTAGGGCCTCGGCGCATGAAACCGGCCCGGCGGTGGGATGCGTCTGGGGGAGCATGAGACTCTCGATCCTTGTGTTCGCCGCCTTGTTGCTGGCCGGATGCGCGCCCTTGACCATCGGGCGGATCACGGCGGATCCATCGCGTTATCAGAACCGGACCGTGCGGGTGAGCGGAACCGTCACCACGTCGGTCGGGCTGCTCGGCAAAGGCGGCTACCAGATCGCGGACGGCACCGGGCGCATCTACGTGATCTCGGGCAGGGGCGTGCCTTCGCGCGGGTCGCGCGTGGTGGTGACGGGGCGGGTGGTGCCGGGCGCGGAGGTGCTGGGCACGCCTGTAGGGGTGACGATCCGGGAAGAGAGCCACAAGGTGCGCTAGGGGGGGTGGTGCCGGGCCAGGGCGGCGTCGCGTATTGCATCGAGTACAATAGCGTTTACCAAGAATGCAGAACATCCTGGTGATCGACGACGATGAAAGCCTGCGCGACACCATCGCCATGATGCTGGAGCAGGAGGGCTTTCGCGCCATCGTCGCGGGAGACGGGCGCGAGGGCTTCGACAAAGCCCTGACGCACAAGCCGGATCTGGTCCTGGTGGATCTGCGGCTGCCGGGCATGAGCGGCACCGAGATCTGCAAGCAGTTGCGCGCGGCCAAGGTGGACACCCCGATCATCGTTCTGAGCGCCCTGGGCGACGAACTCGACAAAGTGCTGCTGCTCGAAATCGGCGCCGACGATTACATGGTCAAGCCGTTCGGTACGCGCGAACTGATGGCTCGGATCCGCGCGGTGCTGCGGCGCACCTCCGCCGACGCGCGCAAGATTGTGCGCTTCTCGGAGAACGAGATCGACTTCGAGCGGCGCATGGTGCGGCGCAAGGGCGAGGAACTCAAATTCACGCCCGCCGAATACAACCTGCTGTGTTATTTCCTGCACAACCCGGACCGCCCGCTGACCCGCGACATGATTCTCAACTCGGTCTGGGGCTATGAGTTCTTTCCCAATACGCGCACGGTGGACGCGCACGTGGTGAAACTCAGGCAGAAGCTGGAACCGGATCCAAACACGCCGCGGCATTTCCTGACGGTGCACGGCGTCGGCTACCGGTTCGTGCCGTAAATTTACAGGTATTCCCGGACCGCAGGAGCGCCGCCGCGCGTGGAATGTTAGAGAATAGCGGGATGCCGGTCGAGGGCGGGAGTGCCCGCGCACGCGGGGTTTTGATTGTGGAGGATTCCGAACATAGCGCGGCCATGCTGGAAATCGCGTTCTCCGCAATTCCGGATGTGTTCCTGACGGTGGCGCCGTCGGCGGTGGAGGCATGGCGTATCCTGCACGAGGGCGCCGCGGTGCGGGCGATCGTGACGGACCTCAACATGCCGCGCATGGACGGATTCGAACTGATCCGGCGGGTGCGGGAAGACCGGACGCTTACCTCGACGCCGATCATCGTGGTGAGCGCGGATACGGACCCGGCGACGCCCGGGCGGGTGGCGCAACTCGGAGTGGAGGCGTTCTTTCCCAAGCCATATTCGCCGGCGGAAGTGCGCCGGAAACTGGAGCAGATCCTCGATGGCACGAGCGGCAGGGAGTAAGCTACTGGCGTTCGCGGCGCTGCTTTTGCCGCACGCGGCCGGCGCGCAACCGGCGGACGCGATCGCGCGCATCATGGAGCGCCTGGACCGCCTGGAGCGCGAGAACCGCGAACTCAAGGAACAGGTGCGGCAACTCAGCGAGCGCCTCGGCGGGACGCCCGCCGCCGAGGCCGGCACGGCCGCGGCCGCGCCCAAGGCGAGCGCGGAGGAGCGGCTGGACATCGCCGAGCGCCGCATCGAAGAGCAGGCGCAGACCAAGGTGGAGGCGTCGCAGAAATTTCCCGTGCGGCTCGCCGGAATGGTGCTGTTCAACGCGTTTGCGAATTCCAGGCAGAGCGGCGGGGCGGACTATCCGGTGGTGGCGGCGGCGACCGGTCCGGGGCACGACGGCGCCACAGTGCGGCAGTCGATCGTCGGTCTGGAATTCGAAGATCCGGCGGCCGTGTGGGGCGGCAAGGTGCACGGGTCGATCTACATGGACTTCTTTTCCGGCGGCACGGCGAGTAACTTCCGCGTGCGCACCGCGACCATCGAGCTGGATTGGAAGAGCCGCACCTTGGCCGCCGGCCTGGAGAAACCGATTTTCAATCCGCGGGAGCCGAGTTCGCTGGCGCAGGTAGGCCTGTCTCCGCTCACGGGAGCTGGCAACCTGTGGCTTTGGATTCCGCAGGTGCGCTTCGAGCAGGAAATCATGTTCGCGGGCTCCACCGGGCTGCGCGCGCAGGTTGGTGCGGTGCAGACGCGCGAAATCGGCGCCTACACCGGCACGATCACGGCGGAAGCGGCGCGTCCCGGCTTCGAGGGACGCTTCAACTTTTTCCACCGGCTCGACAGCGACCGGCGCCTGGAGATGGCGGTCGGGTTCCACTCGAGCACCACGCACGCCGGCGGGGTGGCGATCCCCTCGAACCTGGTTTCGGCGGACTGGTTTTTCAATCCGTGGAAGCCGGTGGAACTCAGCGGCGCGTTCTATTCCGGCACCAACGTGGCGCACCTGGGCAGCGGCACGCGGCAGGGCTTCGGCGCCTACGAAGGCCGGCTCTACGGCATCGGCAGCATGGGGGGATGGGGGCAGGTGACGGTGCACGCGGCGCCGCGCTGGGACTTCCACTTTTTCACCGGACAGGTGGACGATTCCAACCGCTACCTGGTGCGCGGCGCCATCGGCAGGAACCTGCTCTACGGCGGCAACGTGTATTTCCGGATCGCGCCCAACGTGATCACGGCGCTGGAG